>JBHIAO010000071.1:0-17298 GCA_046758565.1 Anaerolineae bacterium | reverse complement strand
AGACGAACTGGCAGCAGAGACGCCGGCAGGGGTACGGGAGCCAAAGGAGCCAGAACTCCAGGAGGACGGGCCCTTCGACGAAGCTCAGGACAGGCCCGTAGGAGGAGTGAAGGAAGATACATCATCTCAACACGACAAGGACGATGCGCGGACGATCGATCCCGAGATCGAAGAAATGATCGCCCGCTTCGAGGCACGGCAGCGCACACGCCGATCCTGAGCTAGGGAACGAGGAGGCTTGGGAGCATAGGAACAAGGGTGTGAGTGTGAGGAGGAGATGGAGGGCTTTCTCCTTGTCACCTTGTCTCCCCCTCACCCCCTCACCCATATTTCCTGGTACAGGAACAGAAGGAGTTTACACACACAAGATGACTGAGAAAATCATTGGCGTCGACCTGGGCACGACTTTCTCGGCTGTGGCGGCCATCAACACCGGCACACCAGCTATCTTGCCCAAGGGCGATCAACGCATCATTCCCTCGGTGGTCGGCATTTCCCCCGAGGGCGAGCTACTTGTCGGTACGCCGGGCCGCAATCAGTACATTGTGGCGCCAGAGCGCACGGTGCGCTCCATCAAGCGCAAAATGGGGACCGACGAGCGTGTCATGATGGCCGGCAAATCCTACACGCCGCAGGAGATTTCAGCCTTGATTGTCCGCGAAATGAAGAGCATTGCCGAGGCCAACCTGAGACAGCCAGTGGGAAAGGCTGTGATCACTGTGCCGGCCTATTTCGACGACGCGCAGCGACAGGCCACCAAGGACGCTGGGGAGATTGCCGGCCTCGAAGTCGTCCGGATTATCAACGAGCCCACGGCGGCTGCACTGGCCTACGGGCTGGACCGCGAAGAGGACCTGAAGGTTATGGTCTACGACCTGGGTGGCGGTACCTTCGATGTATCCATCATCCAGTTGCACTACGGAATCGTAGAGGTACTGTCCACGGCCGGCGATAACCACCTGGGCGGCGATGACTTTGACGAGCGCCTGGCCGAACTGCTGGCGGACGAGTTCGAAGACGGGCATGGCATTGATCTGCGCCAGGATCGCCGGGCCTGGGCGCGGCTGGTGCGGGCGGCAGAAGAATGCAAGATTGAACTGTCGGACCAGCCCTTCGCCTGGGTTCGTCTCGAGTATCTGGCTGAGAAGGACGGCAAATCACTGCACCTCAGGCGTGAGGTGTCGCGCCAGGAGTTTGTCGATCTCATCCGTGACCTGGTAGAGAGTACTCTGGGACATATCGACCGGGCTCTGGCCGACGCAGAGTTGTCCTCGGACGACATCGACAAGGTGTTGCTGGTTGGCGGGTCCACGCGCATGCCCTTCGTGTGGGAACTGGTGACCGAGCGGATGGAACAGGAGCCGCATCTGGAGATCAATCCTGACGAGGCGGTAGCTCTGGGGGCCAGCGTGCAGGCCGGCATCATTGCCGGCGAGGATATCAACGCCATTCTGGTGGACGTGACTCCTCATTCACTGGGTATCGAAACTGCCTACTTTACATACGCTGGCCGCGTCGTCGGGGACCTGTACTCGGTTTTGATCCACCGCAATACCACGATCCCAACCACAAAGGCCGAGGTATATTCGACCCTCTTTCCAGACCAAGACGCGATTCATTTGAAGATTTACCAGGGGGAAGACCCGAAGGCATCTCGCAACACACTCCTGGGTGATTTCACGATCGAAGGCTTGAAACCGGAGCGACCTGGCGAGCGTGCTAAGGTCACGGTGGAGTTTGGTTTCGACGTCGACGGTATTCTCCATGTCCAGGCAACAGATCGCCAGACGGGCAAAGAGGCTGGGATCGCCGTTGAAGCGTCACGGAGCCGGCTCAGCGCCGAGGAAATCGCGCGCGCCCGAGAGAGGGTTACTGCCCGGGATGGTGGAGGGGAAGAGGCTGCCCTGGATGAGGCTACGGCGGCACTGATCGCCCGTGCCCGACGTGTCCTCGACGGCGATCTACCACCAGAAGATGCACTTGCCGTTGAAGAACTCATCGGCCGCATTCGCCACGCCGCCCAGCAAGGTGATAAGGATGCGGAAGACGGCTTCAGTGACGAATTAGTAGACCTGCTGTTCGATCTGGAAGCTGAAGCCTGACGCGGACGATATCCATACCACACCTTTGAGCGTCCAATTGCCCCCAAGAACTACGCTCGGTAGTAAGAGCGACACCGCGCAGCCTGCAGCCCCGTGACAGATTCGTGACACCATTTGACAATAATACTCAACGAAATCAAATCCGTCTTTTCCCTGCCCCTGGTTCTTGGAGCCACCACTACCCAATGAAAGGAGTTGAAGATGGGCAAGCGGCTGGCACGGGATCACTCCCGAGAACCAGCACAGATAGACTTGCTTTTGGAGGATCGAGAAGGCGAACATCCAGACATTCACCAGGAATGCCTACGACGGTTAGCAGATGCGGACCACATGAGGCCAGAGAAAACGGGAAACGATATATCGCGGACAAAGCGATGGGTGTTGATTCGTTGACCCACTCCCAGATGTTGGTAGTATTCATGCTTGGCCTGCCAGGGGTAGGGGAACTCGGTAAGGCAGGCTAGGACGGACCTCATGCGCCGCGAATCTGCTTCTCGGATGGCACGAGCGTCACGTTGCAGACGACGTCGTTTGGCACGGTGTATTTCGCCGGCATTGATGCCTCAAATCGGGGGCCTCGAGCGCGGAGTAGCCGGCCGGCCCAATGTTCTGATGCGGCCGTGGGTGGCCTTTTCAATCAGCTTCTGCCTAAGCGTCGCTCCAGGTACTTCCGCCGCTGCCGGTTTCGCCACACATCAATTCCGTTGCGAATCAACTGATTAACTTCGTCCAGCTTCTCCTGCAGGGCTTCGGCATCTGGTTCACGAGAGCTGTGGTTCTTGCGAGACTCCATTTCTCCTCCATCCGCGAAGTACTGTTTGAGCTCGTTACTCTCCTCTATATTGGTCTGATTTCGAAGTAAAAAACCTGCTCTCTTTCAGAGCAGGTTTTGGGATTCAGCACTGTCAGATCAGACGTTCATCGCAGGATGGTTGGACTTTCCGAGAGGCCTCAGCGTGCTATGCCCGCGACAGAAAACCAGCTACCAGGGCTCTGACGTCGCGGTAGTCGCCGTGTTCAACATCGAACCAGTGAATGTTCGGGGCGTCCTCGGAGAACCAGTTGTACTGGTGTCTCACAAGTCGGTGGGTCTCGTGCTTGATTGTCTGTACGACCTCCTCCAGCGTCGCCTCTCCCTGAAAATATGCCTCAAACTCGCCGTAGCCCAGGCTGGACATGGCCGGCCGATCGAAGGTGTACCCCGCAGCCAGTAGGGTTCGCACCTCGTCCACGAGTCCGCCGGCAATCATTTGATCCACCCGGACGTCAATGCGCCGGTACAGAGCCTCGCGGTCCATTGTCAGGCCGATTTGGAGAATGCAGTAGGCTGGCGGATGCTTGTCCTGCCAGTCGGAAATGGGCCGGCCGGTTGCTTCGTAGACCTCCAGGGCGCGGATGACTCGACGTATGTTGTTGGGGTGAATGCGTTCAGCCGCTCCGGGGTCGATTTCCGACAGCCGGCGGTGGAGGCGCTCGGGTCCGTGTCCTTCTGCCTCGGCGTACAGACGCCGGCGAAGATCGGGATCGGGCGGCACCGGTGGGATCTGCCATCCTTCGATGACGCTGTGCACGTATTGGCCTGTTCCCCCCACCAGAAACGGCACTTTGCCCCGCGAATGGATATCGTCGATAGCTGCGTAAGCAGCCGTCTGAAACTGTGCAACGTGGTAGGCCTGATCAGGGTCAACGATGTCGATCAGGTGATGTGGCACGCGAGCCCGTTCCGCCGGCGTGGGCTTGGCCGTCCCGATGTTCATGCGGCGGTAGATCTGTCGCGAGTCGGCGGACACGATCTCGCCGTTGAACTCCTCTGCCAGCCGAATGGTTATGTCGGTCTTGCCGACGGCAGTGGGGCCGACGATGACGACTAGCGGTGGCTGATGCGCGATGCGTGATATGCGCGTCGGTCGGTTGGATGCACGTTGCATTATGTGATTATACAATGCCACACAGGTGCTTGACAATCGGTGATGTCTCTGGTATACTATAGATGTTCCTCCCCAGATCATCTCCCCTGCCCCTGAGGTGGCATTTCCTCAGCAACTTGCTTGATTGTAGAACACCTGACTATGTCTGCCAGTTCCTGAACAGCCGTTGCGACGGCGGCGCAACGCGACGCCATCCCGTGGGCTCTGGCGGCTGGGCCCGCTGTGATGCTGATCTTACCGTGGTCTTCAACGGCAACTTTGGTTCCCCAATACGCCCGAGTCATTTCAACAAGTCAAGAGAGGAGATGAGACATGAAGTTCAGGTTCACCAAGCTCATGCTGCTGGGTCTAATGATTCTCCTGTCAGCCGTGAGAATCACGTCCTCGGTTGGAGCACAAGTTCCAGAGCCCCAGGCCCTCTTTGCTCACGACAACGACAAGCACACACTGATTAGGATTGACACCTCGACGGGGCTGGCGACGGTCATCGGGCCTACGAACTTTAGTTCCGGGGCATCAGGAATGGCCGCAGCGAGAGGGGCCGTTCCAGGGCCTGGCGATGTATCATTTTCAGAAGGCACGCTTTTTGGCCTGCTCAGAGACGATGATTCAGGTGAGGACTGGGTTGTGGTGGTGGACGTCACCACAGGCAAGGCGGATAAGGTCATTCAGACTCAACGCCAAATTGCCCCAGGGCGCGGGATCGCCTTTGGCCCCGATGGGGTAGCCCTGTTTGTGGTGGAGGGCCCGAGCGGTATCCTGTCCACCGTGGACACGGTCACGGGCTCCGTTTCGCAGATTGGGGGCACGGGTTTCGCTGCAGCGTCCCTGGAATGGGATCCTGATACCGCTTCCTTTTTCAGCATCACGGCAGATAACACGCTGATCAATATTAGCCCTGTCGACGGATCTTCCACCATTGTAGGTTCCGCCGGCAGCCTGGGTGACCCTGCAAACTTCCGAGCGAGCACGCTTGTCCGGTCACCCACGGGAACCTGGTACACGGTTAACGTGTTGACCGGGGATCTAGTCACTATCGACGTCAATACGGGTACCGTCGCTGCCATCATTGGCAATTTGGGGCCCGATGCTCAGGCGCCCGACGGCAGGTACCTGATCGGTGCGACGGTCTTCGCCCCTCCAGCGCTGGCGGACCTATCAGTCGCCAAGACCGACGACCCAGATCCGGTGGCCGCCGGCACTGGCCTGACCTACACCCTCACAGTCACCAACAACGGTCCTTCGGATGCCACAGGGGTGGTGCTCACCGACACCCTGCCGGCAGACGTGACCTTTGACTCGGCCACGCCCAGTCAGGGGAGCTGCAGCGAGGCCGGCGGCATCGTCACCTGCGACATTGGCAACCTGGCCGTGGGCGACACGGTGTCAGTGGAGATCGTCGTCACCCTGAGCCCCTTGATGGCGGGTGGGACCACTCTGACCAACGCGGCTGCGGTAGCGGGCAATGAGCCTGACCCCGACCTGGGCAACAACGCGGCGACGGAGGAGACTGGGGTTATCAGGCAGGCCGACCTGTCGGTTACTAAGACGGACGATCCCGATCCCGTCGATGGAGGGGCACTGATCACCTACGTGCTGAATGTCAACAATGCCGGGCCGAGCATCGCTGAGGAGGTGCAGGTAACAGATACACTCCCGGCCGGCGCGACTTTCGAGAGCGCAGCCGGCGATGGCTGGGCCTGCAGCGAGGCCGGCGGGGTCGTTACTTGCACCAGAGCCAGCCTGCCCGTCGGTGACGCGCCGCCGATCACCATCACTGCCGTTGCACCGACGCCTGACGCGGATACGGATATCACTAACAATGTGGAGGTTAGCTCGTCAACCCCCGACCCGAACCCGGACAACAATAGAGCCACAGCGTCCACGAGAGTGGTTGTGCCGCCGTCGGGCACTGACAAGTTGACGGCGCGGGTGTTTATCGACTACGGGTGCGACGGTTTCTTCCAGGGTCGTCTCGATATCCCGCTTGCCACTGTACCTGTAAAGGTGAAGTTCCTGGTAAATGGTGCGAGTCTGACGAAACCCACCACGCCGTCCGGCATGGTGTACTTTGTCGGGCTTGATATGTCAGGCGGGGTCGAGGTTAGCGTTACCCTGCCGGCAAGTTATCAGGGCTTCCCACTGGGTAGTTGCTTCAACAGTCCGACTACCGTCGTGTTGCAGGCCAGTGACTTTGCAGGCGGCAGCATCAGGCACAGGCACGTGGACTTCAGAGCGGATGTCTTGGACTAGATAACGGCCCCTGACCTCGCCCGCATCTAAGCGGCGGAGAGCCGAGGGCCTGTCCCGGTTCTCCGCCGTTTCCGTTCTTCCTCGACCTGTAACCTTCCAACCTGCTTACCAACCGGTGATGGCGTTGCGAATGAGCTGCACGCGTTGCAGCACCCCCCGCCCGTCCATCTCCACGGCGACGAAGTCGATGCGCCACTGGGTATCGGTGAGGTCATGTTCGTGCAGGTACGTGCGGGCGAGCTCGATTAGCCTAGCTTGCTTGGCTGGCGTGATGGACTGTTCTGGCGTGGGGCCACGCCGGCCACGTCGCGTGCGCACCTCGACAAAAACGAAGATTTCGCCCTCTCTTGCGATTATGTCGAGTTCGCCGGCGGCGCAACGCCAGTTGGTATCGACGATGGTATAACCCTCGCTCTCCAGGTGCCGCGCTGCCAACTGTTCGCCTCGTGCACCCAGACCTTTACGCGGATCTCGGGGCATGCTGCCTGTGATCATATACTGGGGGGCCGGCGCCTTCAATGTAATGTTGAATGAAATGTCGATGGGACATTATAAGCTCGGCCCGTGGTGGTTTCCTGTCTTCTCCCCCTGCCAGGAGTAACCGCCATGGGCCTTTCATCTCTACGCCCGCCTGTTCTCTCTCGTTGCAAATTGGACCGGCGCGTATGACATTCGGTGGATGGGCGACGGACCGTGCTCGTAGAGGGCCAGCTTGTGGATCTGAGTGACATATCCCTTGTGTTGAGCCAGCCCGTATCCCGGGTAGGTCGTGTCCAGATCGACCATGATGCGGTCTCGCGTGACCTTCGCGATGACCGACGCGGCAGCGATGGACAGGCATTTCCGGTCGCCGCGGATGATGGCGCGCTGCGGCGCCGGTGGGCGGGGTAGCTCGAATGCGTCGATCAGTAGATGGTCAGGCTGGTGACCCAGCCGGCTGATAGCACCGAGCATCGCCAACCTGGCGGCGGGCGCAATGCCCACCGTGTCGATCGCTTGAGGCGGGACTGCTCCAATCCCGACGGCCAGCGCCGTACTATGAATCAGATTGTAGTAGTAGTCGCGTTGCGAGGGAGTGAGTAGTTTGGAGTCGCGGAGGCCGGCCAATGCCTGGCACAACGTGTCTGGACGGTCCAGAGGCAGGATGACGGCTGCTGCTACAACCGGGCCAGCCATGGCACCGCGGCCGGCCTCGTCGATGCCGGCGATGAGATGGTGGCCGGCTTGACGGAGAGCAAGTTCTGTGTCGAGGCTGGGAAGGCTCGCGTCACCCATGCAATTCTCCAGAGGTCTTCGTAAAACGTAAAACGTGAAACGTGAAGCAAGTGCCTGGGAATTATCTTACGTTTCACGTTTCACGTTTTACGTCTAACGGCGCTTCTGCTTGAGGCGTGCTGCTTTGCCGTGCCGCTCTCGAAGGAAGTACAACTGTGCACGGCGCACATGTGCATGCCGGAGCACTTCTATCTTCTCTACCCTTGGTGAATGCAGCGGGAAGGTTCGCTCTACACCAACCCCATGAGCACCAATTCGACGAACAGTGATGTTGTGATTTGACTGGCTGCCGCGCATGCGCATCACTACACCTTCGAAGACCTGAATTCGCTCGCGGTCACCCTCCACGATTCGAAAATGAACCCGAACCGTATCCCCCGGCCTGATCTCTGGGAGATCCTCTTTCATCTGCTCACGTTCAACGGCACGCAGTAGGTCGATGCTGGCCATTTCTCACCTCATACCATCAATTGCTGGGACAATCACGAGCACGTATTATAGCAGATATCGTTGCTCTGGACAAGCGCGGTGGACTTTCGTGTAGCTTGGTGGTTTGTTTGTTGGGTTTTGTGGGTGTTGTGGTGTAGTTTAGGTGACTACACGAAATCAGCTTGCCTGAGAACGCAACTGGTCCAGGAACATCATGTCTTCCTCGGTCAGCTCAGCACTCTCCAACAGGTCCGGCCGGCGCTCCCACGTGCGACGCAGAGCCTCTTGCCGGCGCCATCGCTCCACGTCCCCATGGTGCCCTGACAACAACACATCGGGCACAGTCCAACCCCGAAAATCGTACGGCCGCGTATAGTGAGGATGCTCGAGCAATCCCGTGGCAAAGGAGTCAGCTTCTGCCGCCGATGGATCGCCCAGTACGCCCGGCAGCAACCGCGTCACCGCATCAACAATGACCATCGCCGGCAGTTCCCCACCAGTAAGCACATAGTCACCGATAGAGATCTCATCCGTGGCCAAGTACTGCCGCACTCGTTCATCGACCCCCTCGTAGTGCCCACAGATCAAAGCCAGTCGATCCTCTGTCGACAGCTCGTGTGCCACCTGCTGAGTGAAGCGACGACCTTGCGGCGTCAGGAGGACAATCGGCGTCTGGCTTGCGACGTCCCTCAACACATCCTCGACAGCCCGAAAAATCGGCTCGGGCTTCAAAACCATACCGCCTCCACCGCCATACGGTGTATCGTCTGCTGTGCGCTGTCGGTCCGTGGCATACGCACGAATATCGTGGATGACAATCTGCACGAGGCCAGTTTCCTGCGCCCGCTTGATGATACTCTCTTGAAACGGACCCACAAACTCCTCGGGAAAAAGCGAGAATATGTCGAATCGCATGATTAAACCAATTTCTTCATCGAGTTGAGATGTGATATAATGTGCCCGTTTGTATGAATCCAGGCGATACTGGCCCGGGTAGCTTTTTTGACTACACGAAATGCGCTCGGCCCGTAATGCACGAGTATGTCTGAACAGTCTTCTCTTGAAGCCCTGGCCGCAACTTTGATTGGTGCCGTACTGTTCTCGGCCGTCATTGGCGGCGTGGCTGTCGCGCACAATTCATCCCGAAGAGCGTTGTCGACTGCATCCACTGCAGTACCAACAGCTACCACGCCCACCACCGCCAACCAGGTCGTGCGGCGCGTTGCTACCCCCGCTCGACGCCCACCGTCGCCAGCGGTCCCACCACCCAACGCTACGCCGTCACCAGAGCCATCCTCCACACCCACCCCGCGGCCGGCAGCGCAACCGACCACTACACCAACAGCATCGCCGAGACCCACTTTGGAGTCGTCAACAACGATGATCGGGCCCGAAGATCACTACTGGTTCCAACGCCCTATCGCAAGGGGCGGGACGAACTACGTCAGCCGGTTCTACCCTTACGGCTCCACGGCCCGTGGCCGTTACCAGGTCCACCACGGCGTCGAGTTTGAGAATCCAACAGGTACACCAATCCTGGCAGCCGGCTCAGGCCGCGTTGTGGTCGCCAGCCCTGACGACCGAGACGTCTATGGACTGTTCCCCGATTTCTACGGCCGGCTGGTGGTGATCGAGCACGACCGCAGTTTCCACGGACAACCGGTTTTCACGCTATATGGCCACCTGAGCACGGTGCGGGTCGAGGTCGGGCAACAGGTGAAAGCCGGCCAGATCATCGGCGAGGTGGGCGCCACCGGCATCGCCCTGGGTCCCCATCTCCACATGGAAGTACGAGTGGGTGAGAACACGTACGACGCCACCCGCAATCCCGAAATGTGGATTCAGCCATTTGAAGGCCACGGCACCATCGCCGGCCGGCTGCTACATGCCGATGGACAGTACATCCCCAAAGTGGTGATCACCCTTTACGAGAGCCAAAACGCGTGGCGCCGTGAGACGGAGACCTATGGCGAGGGCACCAACCCCGACGAAGAATGGCAGGAAAACTTCGTCTTCGGCGACGTGCCGGCTGGCCGCTATACGCTCCAGTACATGCATGACGATGTGGTGTACACGGAGATGGTAGACGTCGAAGCCGGCGAAACCGCCCTTGTGACCCTGCAATTGTCGCAATAAGCCATCCGTGATGCGTGATGATGCGTGAGGATTCAATCAGTCACGAATCACGTTTCACGTTTCACGTCTCCACACCTACTCCCTCTTCCGAAACCTGAACCGCAACGGCGTCCCCAAGAACCGGTATCGCTCGCGAATACTGTTCTCCAAGAAACGCTTGTAGGAAAAATGCACCAGTCTGGGATCGTTGACAAAGAAAACGAAGGTCGGCGGGTCTACGTCCGCCTGGGTGGCATAGAAAAACTTGAGCCGCTTGCCACCCTTCGATGGCGGGGCATGGCGAGCAACTGTGTCCTGCAACAGGCGATTCAACTCACCAGTTGGGATGCGCATTAAACGCGCTTCATACACGTCCAGGACTGTCGGCAACACCTGGTGGACGCGTTGACCCGTCTTGGCCGAGATGTACAGCACTGGCACATAATCGAGAAACCGCAGCTCGTAGCGAACGTGCTTACTATAAGCCGGCATCGTGTATGTATCTTTCGGAACCAAGTCCCATTTATTGACCAACACGACCACACTCTTGTACTCATCCAGGATATAGCCGGCAATGTGCTGGTCTTGGGATGTCACACCTTCGGGCGCATCGATGAGGAGCGACGCGACATCGGCCCGCTGAATCGCTCTGAGTGACCGAAGCACACTGTATTTTTCGATACCTACGTCGATCCGACCCCGGCGCCGGATGCCGGCCGTATCAATCAATGTGATGCGCCGGCCGTCGAATTCGATATCTGTGTCAAGGGTGTCACGGGTTGTTCCTGGCACTTCATGCACAATGGCTCGCTCGCGACCCAGCAATTGGTTCAGCAGCGACGATTTGCCGACATTCGGCCGGCCGACAATAGCAATCCTGACGGTGTCCTCCTCCTCCGGTTCTTCCTGGGGTGAAAACGCAGCTACCACTTCATCCAGCAGATCGCCAGTGCCAATTCCGTGCAATGCCGAGATCGGCATAGGCTCGCCCAGACCCAGAGCCCAGAACTCCGCGGCTTCGAGCCGGCGCTGCTGGCTATCAGCTTTGTTTACCGCCAGGATCACAGGCTTGTCGGTGCGATGCAGTAGCCGAGCCACATCTTCGTCAGCCGACGTCAGACCCTCTTTCACATCCACCAGGAAGACGATCACGTCCGCCTCACGGATGGCCGTTTCGGCCTGGGCACGCACCTGCCGGATCAGTGATTCATTCACCGCGAGGAGCAACCCGCCGGTGTCTACTACGGTGAAGACCACACCGTTCCACTCACTCTCGCCATAAATCCGGTCCCGGGTCGTGCCCGGTACATCCTCCACGATGGCAAACCGCTCGCCGATAAGGCGGTTGAAGAGCGTGGATTTTCCCACATTCGGCCGCCCCACCAGGGCAACAATTGGCTTAGTCATACACAAGATTATAGCATGGCAATGATAAACACGACAATGTGTTGCTGCTACCACACGGGGACAGCCACGACATGGTCCAAAACACTGGACTGTTGCGATCGTTGCAGATCATCCTTCGCGCCAACGCCCTCGAAGATCGCTATCGCCTCGTCGAGATACGCCTGGGACACTTCAGCCTCGCCTACGTCTGCTTCTAAAAGGCCCAGATCATACTGCGTGAGCCCCACCTCGTAGCGTGCTCCCAGCCCCTCCAGAATGGACAGGCTCTGCCCCAAGTATTGTCGAGCCTGATCCAGATCACCCAGTGCCTGGTAGATGCGGCCCAGCGTTCGGAGCGTTAGGCCCTCTTCGAAGGGCATCCCGGATTCACGCGCCAGCGCGAGGGATTTGCTGGCATATTCCAGTGCCTGATCGAGGTGTCCCACTCCCAATTCGGCTTCACCCAGTCCCCGGTAACTCTCCCCGCTGGGGTCTTCATTGACACTCTGCTCCAGATACTTGCGGGCCTCTTCGTAGTAGCCCCGAGCAAGCTCCAGAAACCCCAGATTGCTATACGCCAGAGCGATCAACTTCTGATGACCGGTTTGCTGCCATGCCGCGAGGGCCTGGGTGTAGTACTCCCTGGCCTGTTCCCATCGGCCACGAATGAGGTAGATGCCGCCCAGATTCAGTCGAGCGTAGCTGGCGTTGTCCCTGGCACCCACCTCATGCCAGAAATCCAGGTTCTCCCTGAAAAGCCTTTCGGCACGCTTGAAGTCACCGCGGTAGAAGTGTAGTTTACCCAAGTTGTCAGTGACCTGTGCCAGGTGATGCCTGTCCCCCATCTGCGTCCAGATGGCCTGACTGGAGTGATAATGACAAAATGCCTGGTCCCAGCGGCCGGTCGCCTGGCACACCACCCCCAGCACGTGGTAAGTCTGTGCCCCAACCGGCCCGCTATCCCAATCTCCCAAGAAGTCCAACGCCCGCCGGCATTCTTCCTCAGCCAGATCGAGCCGTCCCTGCAGATAGTAAAGTGAGCCGATGTGAGCGTGAATCAGCGCCGCCGTCGCCCGATCGGCTTCGTTTCTCACATCCCCCAGTATCTCCAGCGCCTGCTCCATCCGCGCATTCGCTTGCTCATACTCCCCACGCCACCCATACAGCCGCCCCATCTGACGTGCCAGGTCCGCCGCCCGTCGGCGCTCCTCATCTGTCATCGAGAGGCTCTCAAACCCCACCAGCGCTCCCTCGAACCGGTCCAGTGCCTCGTCGTACTCCCCCAGAAACGCATACCCCTGCCCCTGGATCGCAGCTACAACCGGCCACGTGGCCGGCGGCACCTGATGCTTCCTCAGCGGTGACAGGATCTCCAACATACGCCGTGCCTTGCCGGCCCCAATTAGTTGTTTGTGATGGCCATCTAAAAGTTGGACCATGCGTAGACACTCCCCTGCCTCGCAGTAGTGATACGCCGCTTCCAGGTGGTCCTCCTTGCAGTGTTCGTAATACTCACCAATTCGACCGTGCAAACGGCGCTTTAACGCCAGTTGGCCCCGCAGCCGATTGTAGAAGTACTGTCGAAGCAGTGGATGGTAGTCAATGTATCCTGTGCCTCCCACCCGCCTGACAATGTGCTTCCGCACCAGGCTCGCCAGCACCAGCCCCGGATTCTCTATCCCCCCTCCCACAAACATCTCGATCACCGCTTCGTCGCGATCGTCGAACGGCAGCCGGAAGGCCGACATCAGCTCCGCCAGGTGTTGTTCTTGTGGACTCAACGCATTGTACACGCTCACCAACAGGTACGTCTCGATCTCCGCTGACTGGGTCATCCCCTCGATGAACTGCTCCACTTGCGCCGTCACCTCGCCGGTTTCGAAGCCGGCCAGTCCGCTGTTCACCACCCAGGCGCTGAACAGTTGCAGGAACACCGGATGCCCACCCGTCACTCTATAGAGCCTCTCAAACATGTTAGCCTGCAACGACCTTAGTCCAGCATCCGCCAGCAGCCCCTGAGCATCCCGCCTGCTTAAGCCAGCCAGCGGCCGCAACTCCACATCTGCGGCGAAGGCCGGCTTCTCCTGCCCCATCACCAGCAGGTACATCGTCCGCCCGTGAGTCGCTCTTTCCCTCAGCACCTCAAACAGCGTCGTCAGGTCCCGATCCCGGTTCACCAGTTGGTAGTCGTCGAAGCACAGCGTATGCTCCCCGCCCTCCAGACTCTGGATCAGCCGCTGGATCTTCGTGTGCACCGGATACCGGCGGTCCGCCTCCCCCTCCAACTGCAGAAAGTTCCAGAACTCCTCCTGCCCCAGCTCATACAGATACACCCCGATCTCCCGGAATACCGAGTCGATGTCGGTATTGATCCCCTCGCCGAAGGTCATCCAGAAGACGTCACTCCACTCCTGGTACTGTGTCGCCATCTCCGCCCCCAACGCCGTCTTCCCGATGCCGGGCATCCCGGTGATGATCGCCACGTGCTCTTCTTCCAGTTGCCTCAGGTAGTATCGCAACTCCTCCTCCCGCCCCCGAAAACTCTGCACCCGCGGGATCACACTCGTCATCCCCGGCCGGAGAATGCCGCGACTCTGCTCCCACTGGCTGAGGATATCGGCGAGGCTGTCGAGGGCCGCTGCTTGCTCGTGGTTGTACGTGCTGCGTGCGATCCCCAACTGCTCCGCCAGGTAGTCGGGGTTTCGCCCGTCCAGATACTGCTCCCCAATGATGATATATGGACGCCAACGCTTTTCCAAGAAGTCGGGGGGGCCATCGTCGGGTCTGAGCATCTCGATGGCATCGCGCAGAACGTTGCGCAGGGCAACTCCGCGACCGGTGAGGGTATCGGCATAGCCGGCCGCCCGACGCCGCGCTTCGACGACGGCGAGGCCGGTCAGGGGATGCTCGCCCAGTTCTTGGGCGTTGCTCCAGGATCTTAGCGCATTGCGGATCGATTTCCGGTCGAGCAGATTGGCGTGGTTTTGCCGTGTAGTGGCCAAAGGCTGAACCCCCGTGTTGCGCCGCAACTTTGCCGCTATTCCATGCGTGAGTCTCGTTAGCACTCCTAGAACATATTATCGCATGCAACCGCCGTTTGTAGCACGTTATTTATGAAGCTTCGCGGAAGGTCTCCTGAAGGGAGTCTCAAGTACCCGGCCGGAGCGGCCACCGCATCATGCACAACTTCCGAAATCGATTCACAAGTATAGAGGCGGGGGAGATATGATCCCGGTAGCGATTCCTGGCAGCAAGGGGCCGACATGCCGTTGGGGGAGAGCTATGACTTCAGTACGGCTAAAGTGTCGGTAGCTCAGGCTGCGGGTGGGAGAGTAGACTGCCAGGCGCGATCAAAACGGTCGCTATGCAACTCGCTCAGACCAGCCAGCATCGCCTGGGCATTGTCTCGTTGCCAGCCTCTGCCCGGACGTCGCATGCGATGGTGGACTACGTTCTTGGCTCCACTCTCCACCGTCCCGCTGCCGATGGGGTAGCCGGCTTCCCGGAAGTAGTCATAGTGCATCCGTGCTTGATTCGACGTGAGACCAGTCCACAATCTGCTCTGCCTCGGGGAAATTCGTTTGGGTGATCCGCTCAATCCACGGTGCCCCGTCGTTCACCGAACTCAACCGCTGGCAACGCTCCACGCCCCGTCGCAAGCCCTCGGCGTACTGGTGCAGGCCCATGGTGTCGGCGTCCCACAGACCAGCCTGATAGCTGTGACGGCTCAACTCCACCAACGGGTCTTCCTCGCGCCAACTGGACCGCAATTCCCGTGCTGCCCGCTCCCCCGCCGTCCGAACCTGTACCTCAGAAACCGTCGTCAGTTTCACTTCTTTCCATTCTTCGCCACGGATCAGCACCTTTGCCCCATCCGTCGACAGATTGGCCTGACCTGCGATCGGCTCCACTTGGGCCACCCGGTGGTCGCGGGGGCTTTCTCCCACTTGGGCTGGGGCATTGGCTTGTTCCGCCTCTGCATTGCGTTGCCTGTCTACCGCCTCACCCCACCCTTCAGTGATGCGCCGTACATCGTCCCGCCCACCGCATCGCAGTAAGCGTCCGCTGCTAAGTCAAACGATGGGGCTTGCAACCCCTGCCTTGTCGCTACCCGCGCCGCCCCCTCACTCCAGTGATCTGCTCGCAGCCGCAATTTCTGGTTCAGGGGGGAAAAGCGTCTCCCCCGCACAGTTGGGGCAGACATAGTAGGCTCGCTCTAGCCGCGTATCTCCCTCTAATCCGTAGATGGTCCAGCCCCGATACCGCTGGAATCCCATGGGCTGCTCGCATTTCTGGCATCGAGGGGGTTCCAGTTGTGGTCAACACGATCAGTTGACGCCGGATGGCAGACCAGGCCCGCAGGCTCCGTGACCTTGTCGAAGCCCGCGCTGATGGACGTTGCGAGTATTGTCGCCGTTACCAAGACCTGATCGGCGAGACTTTCTTCGAGGTCGAGCACATCACCCCTCGCGCGCGTGGTGGCCCTACGGACCCAGACAATCTTGCCTTTGCCTGCCGGCACTGCAATTCCATTCCCCCTGCCACGACGAGAAAGAGATACCAACTGATGGCCCAGGGGCCTGCGGATAGTTACTCGACACTGTGCCCCAGGGTCTGAGTTTGACCATCCCATACGACCGTCGAGGCTCGCTGTGACGGCGTGCTGTGGCTGTTCGGTCTGAATTTGCCCTTTCCTCGGATGCAAACTATAATCTGCGTGACTTCACCAGCAGAAAACAACAAAAAGTGAGAGGATTTGACGATGCCGAGCCCATTTCCCGGTATGGATCCCTATCTGGAAGACCCGGCCATCTGGTCCGATTTGCATCAAAGTCTCATCACGTATACCAGAGACGCCCTCCAACCTAAGATTCGCCCGCGTTATCACGCCCACATCGGTGAGCGCGTTTATGTTGTCCATCCGCCACGCTCCATCTATCCGGACGTATTCGTCACAAAACGCCAGCCGGCCTACGTCCCGACGGGGCATGCGTCAGAAGCCACACTGGAACCTGATGCGCCGGTGATCATCCCACTGCCCCCGGAAGAAGTACGCGAGGTCTTCATCGAAATCATTGACGTTGCCCATGGTGGTCGCGTCGTAACAGTGATCGAAGTCCTCAGTCCCGCTAACAAGACTCCCGGCGAGGATCATGAACTGTACCGCCGCAAACAGGAAGAAGTGCTATCCAGCGAGACCAGCCTGGTCGAGATCGATTTGCTGCGCACAGGTCTACACACTGTAGCCGTTCCGGCTCATTACCTGATCCCGTACCAGCCATGGCACTACCTCGTCAGCATTATGCGGGCCGGCCATCGGGATCAGGCCGAGGTGTATCCCATGACATTGCGGCAGCGTCTGCCCCGCATTGCCATTCCCCTTGCAGAACCTGACCCCAATACGGTCCTCGACCTGCAAGCTGTTTTCGATCAGTGTTATGAGAATGCAGCCTACGCCGACCTGATCGACTACACTGCTGATCCCAAGGTCCCACTCAGACCCGAAGATGCAGCCTGGGCCGACAGGTTATTACGAGAGAAAGGCCTGCACTCAGAGGGGCCTGAGAACTAGCCTCCCCCTTGCGATGGACGCTCAGGTGCCAGGCGAAGGCGACGTCGGGATCGCTCTCGCGCGCTTTTACCACGAATATGTAATCGCCCCGGCCCGCCACTCACGCCGGCAACAGCAACGTCTCCAGCAGTGTCGCCAGGGCGTTGAACTGCTCCACGTCGGAGCGCAACACGCCCCGTTCCGCTAGTAGCTCCGCCGCCGGCGCCGTGAACCCCCCTCGCGAAACGGCCCACAGCGT
>JBHIAO010000070.1:0-17505 GCA_046758565.1 Anaerolineae bacterium | reverse complement strand
GACGAGGTGGCTCTCGGGCGAGGTGGTGAGCGCCACCCGCTGGAGAAGGTATTGACGGAGTGCAAGCGCTACTACGGGGACATCTGGGTCGATCTCGAGGAAGGGAAGGATGTCGATGGCCGGCAGTTCGTGGATGCCTTGCTGGACACTGAACCCAACCGGCTGGGCGAGGCGTTTCGGGAGGCGCTGTTCCGGCACACCCTCGGACACCCGCTGTTCACTGTCGAGCTGCTGCGGGACATGCAGGAGCGGGGCGATCTGGTTCAGGACGAGGAGAGCCGGTGGATCGAAGGGCCGGCGCTGGACTGGAAAGCGCTGCCGGCGCGCGTCGAGGGGGTGATCGAGGAGCGGATTGGCCGGCTGGAGGAGGAACTGCGGAAGACGCTGACTGTTGCCAGCGTGGAGGGGGAGGATTTCGCCGCCCAGGTCGTGGCCAGGGTGCGAGAGGCCGACGAACGAAGCCTGGTGCGGCAACTGAGCCGCGAGCTGGACAAGAAACACCGGTTGGTGGGAGAGCGGGGAAGCCAGCAGGTGGGTCGGCATCGGTTGTACCTCTATCGCTTCCGCCACACGTTGTTCCAGCAGCACCTGTACAACGGACTGGGGGAGATCGAGCGAGAGATGCTTCACGGGGAGATCGCTGCGGTGTTGGAGGAACTGTACAAGAGGCGGACCGACGAGATCGCCGTGCAGTTAGCGCACCACTGGCTGCGGGCGGGAGAGGATGAGAAGGCAGCGGGCTACATGCTGACGGCAGGGGATCAGGCTCGGGCGTTGTATGCCCACACCGAGGCGGAACAGTTCTATCAGGCGGCCGTGAGGATCCTGCGGCAGCAAGGCCAGGATGAATTGGCAGCCAGAACGTTGATGAAGCTGGGGCTGGTGTACACGGCGGCCTTCGAGCCGGAGAAGGCGCGGCGGGCCTATGACGAAGCCTTCACCCTGTGGGAACCTCTGCGGGAGCGGAGAGAACTGCTGATATCCCCGCTGCCCCCGGCGGTCCTACGCTTCGCTGTGGGAGAGCCGGTCAGTCTTGATCCGGGAAAGACGTATGACACCGATTCTTCTTTTTTCCAAGTGCAACTCTTCGAAGGGCTGGTGGAGGTGGACCTGGACCAAAACGTGCTGCCGGCCATCGCCGCCCGCTGGGAAGTGGCTGATGGGGGCACGAGGTACATCTTCTACTTACGAGAGAAGGCTCGGTGGAGCGATGGGGCCCCTGTTATGGCGGACCACTTCGAGTATGCCTGGAAGCGGAACCTGGACCCCGCGACGGCTTCTCCAGCGGCCCACCTGCTCTATGATATCCAGAACGCCCGTGCCTTCAGGGAGGGGAAAATCGACGACCCAGAGCTCGTTGGGGTGAAGGCACTGACCGAGCGTACCCTGGAGGTACGCCTGGAAAGTCCCACGGCCTACCTGCCCCACCTACTAGCCCATCCCATCGCCTACCCGCTGCCTCGCTGGGTGATCGAGGCCCACCAGGAGGCCTGGACGGTGCCTGGGAATATCGTCACTAATGGGGCTTATGAGCTGGTGGAATGGCAAAGGGGGGAGCGGTTGATCCTCAGGCGGAACCCGTACTACGGCAGTCGGTTTCCGGGCAACGCTGAACGGATTGAATGCCTTGTCTTCACCGATTTCGGGCTGGCGTTGCAGGCCTACGCCGCCCACGCCATAGACGTAGTGGACATGACTGCCGCCGACGCAGGTGTGATGGCGCAGGCGCGGGCGGCCCATGGTGAGGAACTGGTTTTCACCTCCCTGCTGAGCACGAACTACTTGATCTTCCGCGCCGACCGGCCGCCTTTCGATGACGTGCGGATTCGACGGGCGTTCGTCCACGCTGTGGATCGAGAGGCCTTGACCAGGCAGCTTTCGCGAGGGGAGTACCTGCCGGCCACAGGGGGCTTTGTACCGCCGGGGATGCCGGGACATTCACCGGGCATCGGGCTGGCCTACGATCCCGAGGCGGCCCGTCGCCTGTTGGCCGAGGCAGGCTATCCCGGAGGTCAGGGCTTCCCCATCGTCACCTGGCTCCATACCCATGGCCTGAGCGATGAGAGCTTCATCCCCTTCCTCCAAGGGGCATGGCGCCGGAACCTGGACGTGGCCGTGGAAGCTACGACCCTGGCTTGGGAGCCGTTTCTCACACGGCTCGACAGTGCCCCGCCTCACTTGACGTTGGGTGGCTGGATTGCAGACTATCCGGATCCCGACAACTTCCTGCGCGTGGTTTTCCACAGCACCGAGGGTATGAATGAACCTTACTGGCACAACGTCCGGTTCGACGCGCTGGTGGAGGAGGCGGCGCAGGTCACCGACCAGGCCCGTCGGATGGAGTTATACCATGAAGCAGACCGGACCCTGGTGGCTGAGGAGGCGGTAATCATGCCCCTGAGCTATGGGCGGACACCCGTGCTGATGAAACCGTGGGTGACTCATTTTCCCCGGGTGTTCTCCTACTCGAGGCACCTCAAGGACATCGTCGTGGAGAGGGGGGAGCACTGAAGCAGCGAGAGGACTGAATACTGTAAACTACCCTGGGTGATCCAGCCGTCTAGCCCTTGAACTCAGGGCTTCAGATGCTGCCCTTCGGTCTCCTTTGAATGCTTTCAGCACAAAGAATCCTGGTGTCGGTCCAACTGGTCCCGAGGTTACTGTGGGTCGTCAGGCAGGTCGTGAATTTTCTGCCGCACTTGTTCAGCAAGCTCGGGAGTCACTTCCAGGCCGTGAACGGTGTGAGCATGTTCCGCAGCCTGTTTGAGGACTTCTTCCTCGGTTTCTGCCTGTGCTTCGAATTCACAATCAAAGCCGTGATCCCGGCAACGCACGAGCTTCATCGTTCGCTCCTTTCGTGGGCATACAGGCTCTAGGGCTCGGCTCCTTGCACCATCTCTCCAAGCCCAGTGGTTGACATGGCTTTTACGCTACCATTATACCACTTACCCACGAGGTGTCAAACGATCCGGGCGCAAGACTTGGAGATGCGGGGAAGTTTTCGGAGCGAACCAAGGGTATCTTTCAGAGCGCAAGAGCCGGTACGATGTGACCAGAGCAGAGGAAGCTCTGAACCGCTTGGGGGTTCCCTGCGGTAGGGCGCAGGAGGGGGATGCATGATGGACAGTTCTGTCTTTGTGGCGCGAGCGCGGGAGTTAGGTCTACTCAGCGGTTTCCCGGACAGTGCCCTCGCCGGCCACGGCCAGGTCTGCTTCGTGACGGGCGAGGCTTCGTCCCGAGGCTCAGCCCGAAGGGCCGGCGCCGGCAAGACTTGTCCTGAGCTCCGTCTAAGGGCCGCCCCGGTCACGGAGCTGGCTTTCACAAGGAGGAGACCCAATGTTCACACGGATAACCAATAGCTGGGAACTGGTCAAGGCCAGCGCGGCCGTGCTGCGTGCCGACAAGGAGTTGATCGTGTTCCCCATCGTATCGTCCATCGGCGTGCTGATCGTTACAGCGACTTTTGCCGTCCCCATGCTGCTGGCCGGCGTTTTCGACTCGCTGCTGGCCGGCGAGTCCAGGGTCCTCGGCGCTGTGGTGGCCTTTCTGTTCTACGTGGTGCAGTACCTGGTGATCTTCTTCGCCAACTCGGCCCTGGTGGGGGCGGCCATGATCCGCCTGGGCGGTGGCGACCCGACAATCAGCGACGGGTTCCGCATCGCCTTCGGCCACCTCAGGGCGATCCTGGGGTACGCCCTGATCGCGGCCACGGTGGGCCTGATTCTGCGCTGGCTCTCGGAGCGCCGGGGTACTCTGGGGCGAATCGCGGCCTCCCTGCTCGGGCTGGCCTGGAACATCGCCACGTTTCTGGTGGTGCCGGTCCTGGTGGTGGAGGACTTGGGCCCGGTGGACGCCATCCGGCGCAGCGTGGAACTGCTGAAGCGGACCTGGGGCGAGCAGATCGCCGGCAACCTGAGCATCGGCCTCATATTCGGCCTGCTGACGCTGGTGGTGGTGCTCGTCGGCGTGCCGGTGATCGTGTTGGCCGCCATGTCGAAGTCGGTGATCCTCATTGTGCTGGCGATCCTGATCCTGGTCCTGGCGCTGGTCTTCCTGGGCCTGATCAATTCCGCACTGAGCGGGATCTACACGGCCGCAGTGTACCAGTACGCTGTGACAGGTGAGGCCGGCGGCTACTTCCGTGAGGACCTGGTGCAGAACGCTTTTCGTCGCAAGTAGGGTGAATGAACATTGCTCAGCATCCTTTGTACCCCATCTTGCCACAAGGTTGATGTTGACGTATAATGAAGTTGGTTGCATGGCAGTGTAAACCATATCGGACCCCGAGAGAGCACGCAAATGGCTAATCGCTCACAAGATTGGTTCGCCCAGGCGTTGCGGGACCTGCAGCAGGCGCAAGAGTCGCAGCAGGCTGGACGCCATGAATGGGCCTGTTTCGCTGCGCAGCAAGCAGCCGAAAAGGCCGTTAAGGCCCTGCACTTACATCTGCGGCAGGAGGCGTGGGGACACGTCGTTGCTCAGTTGCTTCAGGCGTTGCCGGCATCTGTGCAAGTTCCACAAGACCTTATCGATAAGGCTAGGGTCCTGGATAACTTCTACATCCCCACCCGCTACGCCAACAGCCATCCTGCAGGTGCCCCCTTCGAGCACTATGGACGACTGCAAAGCGGAGAGGCTATCCAGTATGCCGGTGAGATCCTTGAGTTCGTCCGTACTGAAATGGCCTGACGCCTCCGCGGTCTACCAGGCCGTCCACCAGTGGGCGGGGGAGGTGATCCAGGGGCGCCCAGACATTCTCCGCATCGGCTACATGGGTTCCTATGCGCGCGGTGACTGGGGTGTGGGCAGCGATCTGGATCTGATCGTCGTCGTGGGCCAGGATGAGCGACCCTTCTGGCGGCGAACCGTAGCCTGGGACCTGTCCTCTCTTCCGGTGCCCACCGATATCCTGGTGTACACGCAGCAAGAGTGGCAGGCACTTGCCGATCAGAGTGGGCGATTCTATCGGACAGTGAAGGAAGAAGCCATGTGGATCTACGAACATGACAATCCAGACGAACTTACCAGCCGCCGGCCCGCCGTCGCCGGCCAATTCTACCCTGCCGATCCAGCGACGCTGCGGGATTCGGTCAATACCTACCTGGACGCGGCGCCGGCCCGCCAACTGGGCGACGTGCGTGCTGTGATCGCGCCGCACGCCGGCTACCCGTACTCCGGTCCCATCGCCGGGCACAGCTTCAAGGCCCTGGCCGGCAAGACCGAGGGCCGCTACACCGTCTACCTGATGGGGCCGGCACACTACGGCCCAGTCAACGGCGTTGCCGTCGGGATATTTGATCGCTTCGAAACACCTCTGGGTTCTGTGCCAGTGGCGGCGGAACAGGCCGAAGCGCTGGTGGAGCGCGGCGATCCATATCAGGCGGGGAATCAGGCTCACCTGCCGGAACACTGCCTGGAAGTCGAGCTGCCTTTCGTGCGAACTGTGCTGCCTGACTGCCGGATCGTGCCCATGCTGTTCGGCCGCGTCGATCCGGAGCCAGTCGGTCGTGACCTGGTGGAGTTGGTAGCCGACGATCCGTGGAGCCTGATCGTTGTCAGCTCTGATCTCAGTCACTACTACCGCTACGAGATTGCCCAACATATGGATCGGGCGTTCCTGGAAGCGGTGGTGGCCGGCGACGCCGACAGCGCAGCCCAGGGCGAGGCTTGCGGGATCACGCCCATCCTCACCCTGATGACCGTGGCCGACAGCCTGAACTGGCAGCCAACCCTGCTCGACTACCGAAACTCTGGCGACACTGGCGGGGACAAGTCAGGCGTTGTGGGCTACGCCGCTGTCGCATACACCGCCTCCGATGGACGCCACACAGACTGAGGCTGTCTTCGAACTGACGCCGGCTGACGAGGAGCAGTTACTCCAGGTCGCGCGCGCGGCGCTGGAGACGGCCGTTCGGACGGGTGTCGCCGAGGAGACATGGCTCCCGCCGCTGGAGGTTTCTGATCGGCTGCTGGAGGAAGGTGCGAGCTTTGTCACGCTGCGTATCAATGGCGCACTACGCGGCTGCATCGGATCGGCACAGGCGTACCGTCCGTTGGTGCTAGATGTGGCGAACCAGGCCATGCGGGCTGCCCTCTTCGACCCACGTTTTGAACCCGTCACCCCGGACGAACTGCCGTACGTCGAGATCGAAATCTCAGTACTGACACCACCAAGGCCACTTGCATATCAGGATGGCCAGGATCTTATCGTCCGATTGAGGCCGCACATCGACGGCGTGATAATCGTACACGATTTCCACCGCGCGCTCCTGCTCCCGCAAACCTGGGACCTGATCCCCGATCCCACCGAGTTCATGGCGGCGCTGTGCCACAAAGCCGGCCTGTCAGACGACGCTTACCTGGAGGGGAATCTGGAGGTGTACACGTTTCAGGTACGCACGATTACGGAGCCGGCGGCCACTGAGAAGGATTAGTCTGACCTCGGGGCACGTGAAACGTAAAGCGTGAGCAGAAGTTGGCACAGGCAGTCGAGGATCGGCAAGCCTACTGGACAAGCGTACATGAAGGCGGATGAGTTGGGTGGATCTAACACTGGAGGAACTGACGGAGCGCAAGGCGGCCCGCGCTGGCGGCCCCGGCCCTTCTGGGGGCCACCCCCTATTCACCATCGAGTTGCTGCGCAACTTGCAGGAGTGTGGTGACCCTTCGACAGGCTCAGGGCAGATTCTGCTGCAAGACGAAGCGGGGCGGTGGGTCGAGGGAGCGGCCATCGTTTTCATTGTTGGCGACAAGAGGATCCCCCTTTCCGTGGAAAGTGCACAGTACGCCTTATCCAATATGATCTTCTACGCACAGGCAAAAGGGATTGGGAGCTGTCCATGGGGACCGGGTCAGCTCTTTTACGACCGAAGTAAGCCTGTCAGAAAGCGCCTGGGTTTACAGAAGCGGGAGCACATTTTGGGCACGCTTCTTCTGGGATATCCAGCAGTCAGGTTTGCCAACAAAGTTGAAGGCAAGACTCTGCGCATTCAATGGAATGGTGGGTGAGATGGCCCAGCAGACGACTTAATGTTGAGAGTTGGCCACATCCTGGGGCAGCCCCACAACAAGGAACAACAGATGCGGGTCATCCGGCAGGCGCTGGAGGTGCTGGAGACGGCAGGGGCGCCTGGAACGATCGTTCATTCCGAAGAGAAGTGGCCGGCGCCCCTTGAAGAAGCGTTGCGCGCTTCACACCCGGAGACGCCGCCGCCGATCACCGCAGACATGGGACGCTACATCGGGCAATTCCTGCGGGGCTTGCGGCGGGGCGAGAATTAGGGGGGTTCTCGCGAACTAGGGACGAGTAGGGGCGAGGCAAGTCGGAGAGGTCGGTACCCACTACCTTGACGTCACCGGCGAAGTCGCAGTCTTCGAGCGAATCTTGTCACAGGATCAGCAAGTTTCTGGACCGCGAGCGAACTGTACTTCCCGTATCCCTGGGTGATATCGCAACAGCATATCGAACGACTGGCATCCCCAACATTACAACCTATACGGCCTTTCCCGAACGGACTGCGGCGTTCTTTGGCCGGATCGAGCCAATCCCCCGCAATCTGCTTGCCGTTGGGCCGCTGCGTCGCATGGCCCAGAAGTGGATCGAAAGGGTCGTGCTCACCTTCGGTCAGTGTGCTGTAGCGAATGTCTGGCGCTTCGAATGTTCCCATCATCATCGCCACCTTCCCGCCACGGCCATCGGTCCCGTGACAGGTGGCGCACGTCACCATGCCCGGACGCCGCATCCGCATGCCGGCCATCTCGGCCGTGATGGGCTGCCCGGAATTGCTGGTCGCATGCGGTAGATGCGCTCGCCGTTGGAGCGGAATCGCCCCGGGAACAGACCGAATGGCCCCCACACCGGGCCGGCCATTTGGCGAAAACCCAGGCTCCCCAGCAGCAGGGCAGCGCACGCCACCAGGACCAGACCGACCATGCCCCTGGCGCCGATGACAAGGCGCCAGCGGCTTTGGGTGTTCATACGGCGTCCCCTTCTTGCAGCGGCGTGCCGCAGTGGGGGCAGACTTGCCAATCAGCCTGGCCGGGCCGGCCGCAGTTCGGGCATGTGCCTTGTGATGTCATGTCCGGCCCTTGGATGCCCCGGGCCGTGCTGAGGAGCCAGACCGCACCCAGCACCAGCAGGGCAATCAGGCCCAGGGGAATCAGGCAGGCCAGCAGCCACCAGAACGCGCCGAACAGCTCTCACCTCACTTTCACATTGGGCCCGGCCCAGAGGATGAGCCCAGGTAGAAACAGCGTGGTCAGGTCGGGATGGTGGGGCAGCACCCGTACCGTGTAGCCGTGCAGGCCGCTCTTGCGGCAGGGGACGGCGCTGACCTCGAAGAGATGGCCGCCCTCCTCATCCGGCCCAATTGGCTGCATGGGTGTTGCCTCCGCTTCCACAATCTCGCCGTCGGCATCCACCCGTCCCAGGTAGAGCTCCACCGTCACGTCGTCCGGCGCGAGGTCGCCCAGGTGGACCCGCGCCCGGGCATGGACCGCACCGCCAACCTGCAATTCCGTGAGTGGTTTGGTCTCTACCGCCTCGACCCGGACCTGAGGCCAGTTTTCCTGGACGCGGGCCTTCCAGGCCGCCAACGCCTTAGCCCCGGCCATCTCGTCGGCTGTGAGCCGTCGATAGCGCGCGGCCGCCGGCAGGTAAAAGCGCTCCGTGTACTCTCGCACCATGCGGTGGGTGTTGAAGAAGTAGCACAGGGTCCCGATGGACGCCTTCATGCGGGTGATCCAGCGGCGGGGCAACCCGTCGGCACCCCGGTCGTAGAAGGTGGGCACCACGTCCTGTTCCAACAAGTCATAGAGTGCTGCAGCCTCCACCTGATCCTGGTAGTCAGGAGCGTCGTACGTCTCTCCCCGCCCGATGGCCCAGCCAAATGGGATTTCGAATTTCGAATTTCGAATTTCGGATTGCGGCGTTTGGCCAAATCTGAAATCCGCATTCCGAAATCCGAAATCCCATGCCTCATCCCACCAGCCGTCCAGTGTGCTCAGGTTCAGCACGCCGTTGGCGGCTGCCTTCATGCCGCTGGTACCGCTGGCCTCCCGTGGCCGGCGCGGCGTGTTCAGCCACACGTCGGCCCCCTGCACCAGGTAGCGGGCCACGGCCATGTCGTAGTCCTCGAGGAAGACCAGTCGCCGCCGGAAGGCCTCCTGACGGGCCAGCCCCGCGATCTGTCGGATCAGCTCCTTGCCCGCATCGTCCCGAGGGTGGGCCTTGCCGGCGAAGATGATCTGCACCGGGCGATCGGGGTCGTTCAGGATGCGCGCCAGCCGCTCCGGGTCACGCAGCAGCAGGGTCGCCCGTTTGTATGGCGCAAAGCGGCGGGCAAAGCCGATGGTCAGCGCCTCGGGATCCAGCGCCTCGGTTGCGGCTTCGATCTCCGCCTGAGGCACGCCGCGCCGCTCCAGTTGGGCACGCAGCCGGCGGCGGACGAAGGCCACCAGCCGTTCCCGCCGCCGTTCGTGGGTGCGCCACAGCTCCCCGGCCGGGATGTGCTCGGCCCGCTGCCACACGCTGTGGCCGGTCTCCTGACCGTGCCACCGGTCGGCCGGCTCCTCCCGCCAGCGTGGCCCCAGATAGCGGTCATAGAGCTGGTCCATTTCGTGGGAGATCCACGAACGGAAGTGGACGCCGTTGCTCACATGCTCAATGGGGATTTCGTCCTCGGGCACCCCCCGCCAGAGCCCCTGCCACATCCGACGGCTGACCTGCCCGTGCAGCCGGCTGACCCCGTTACTGTGTGCAGCCAGGCGCAAGGCCAGAATGGTCATACAGAACGGCTCGCCATCATCGGCGGGATTACGCCGCCCCAGGGCCAGGAACTCCCGACGGGAGAGGCCCAGGCCTCGTCCTGAGGCTCGGCCCGAAGGGCTGCGAGTGTAATCACCGAAGTAGCGATCCATCATGTTCGGCGGGAAGTAGTCCTGGCCGGCCGGCACCGGGGTGTGGGTGGTAAAGACCAGGCCGGCCGAGGCCGCCTCCCGCGCCTCAGCAAATGAGAGGCTGTGGGTGTCCATGATCCGGCGCACCCGTTCCAACGCCAGGAAGGCGGAGTGGCCTTCGTTCATGTGGTAGACGGTCGGTTCCACCCCCAGGGCTTCCAGCGCCCGATAGCCGCCGATGCCCAGCATGATCTCCTGCTGGATGCGCATCTCCAGATCGCCACCGTACAGTTGATCCGTGATATCCCGATCCCCGGGGCGGTTGGCCGGGATGTTGGTATCCAGCAAGTAGAGGGGCACGCGGCCCACCTGCGCCCGCCACACCTGGGCGATGACTTGCCGGCCGGGATAGGGGACTTCGACGGTGAGTGGCGTCCCGTCCAATTGGCGCTCCAGGGTCAGGGGAAGATTGTGGAAGTCGTTGTCTTCATATGCCTCCTGCTGCCAGCCGGCCTCATTGAGATACTGCCGGAAATAACCCTGCTGGTAGAGTAACCCGACCCCCACCAGAGGCAGCCCCAGGTCGCTGGCCGACTTCAGATGATCGCCGGCCAGCACCCCCAGCCCGCCGGCGAAGATCGACAAACACTCGGTCAGGCCGAACTCAGCCGAGAAGTAGGCTACGAGGGGGCCTTCGGTGGCGCCGTGGGCCCGGCGGAACCAGGTGGACTCACCAGCCAGGCCTGTACTGAGCCCTTCGACGGAGCTCAGGACAGGCCTAGCCGAAGTATAGGCGTCAAAGTCCCGGGAAACACGCTCCAGGTGGGCCAGAAAACCCTCATCGGCCGCAGCCGCCTCAAGCTGGGCCTGGTCAATGGTCCCTAGCATGAGGACCGGGTTGTGGCCCGTCGCCTCCCACAGGTCGCTGTCTAGCCGGCGGAATAACTCGATGGTGTCGTGGTTCCAGGCCCAGCGCAGGTTATAGGCCAGCTCGCGCATGCGCCCCAGCGGGGCCGGCAGGGATGGGATGACGGTGAAGGTGCGGATGGGCTTCATAGTGAGTCTGATAGATAGTCTGCGCGCCGCTGGAGCGACCGTCGAGCCTGCTGGCGAGATATCGCAGCCTTTCTTCTCGGTAAGGTGGCAACACCCTACTTTTTCAAGACAGGCAAGTTGGTTGTGCTATATGTTGGTGATAGCACCGACGTGACAGATGGGCTCGAAGCTGCGCTCGGTCCGCAGTTCGCTGAGCGATAAAACTGTCTCACCAGGCTATTCGGCGCGGGGCCTAGCGTTTCCCGGGTTCGCAAAGTGCCGGAAGTACACCTCGCGCAGGCCCTCGGGGAACAGGTCGGGGGCGGCGGTGTCCCGAGCCTGCCGAAGGGATAGCTGCCTCTAAGCCCACAAGTAGGATCAAGCGGATAACGCCTCCTCGGGGGATGGGGCAGCCATGATGTTGTAACCGCCATCTACGTAGAGCACATGGCCCGTGGTCTCGGAAGCCCAGTCACTGAGCAGGAACCGGGCCGCATTGCCGATATCCTCCTGGGTAACGTTGCCCAGCGGCGCCACAGAACCCACATACCGCAGTGCCTTCCGGAAGCCGCTGACGCCGGAAGCAGCCAAGGTCTTGATGGGACCAGCACTGATGGCGTTGACCCGAATGCGGTCCACGCCTAGATCCCAGGCCAAATAGCGCACTGAGGCTTCAAGGGCCGCCTTCGCCACGCCCATAACATTGTAGTTGGGCGCCACTTTTTCCGCGCCGTAGTAGGTTAGGGTGACGATACTTCCGCCATTGGGCATCAGGTGCCGAGCGCGGCGTGCCAGGGCAATCAGACTGTAACAACTGATATCGAGGGCAATACGGAATCCCTCGCGGCTGGTGTCACTGAAACGCCCGCCGAGTTCCTCCGTGGGAGCGAAGGCGATGGAGTGAACCAAGAAGTCAATGTTGCCGAAGTGGTCAGCGGCTCTGGCGAAGACGGCGTCAATGGCGGTATCGTCAGTCACGTCACACTCTTCCACAAATTTACAGCCGATCTCTGCTGCCAGAGGCTCGACCCGCTTTTTCAGCACTTCGCCGGCGTAGCTCAAGCCCAGCTCAGCACCTTCTTCGTGCAACGCTCGAGCAATCCCCCAGGCGATGGAGTACTTGTTGGCGACACCGAAAACCAACCCTTTCTTGCCATGAAACAGTCCCACTGGACGATCCTCCTCGTATTCAGTGCATGAAACCGGAAGTGGGGTTGAAAAGCGACTTCGCTGCGGCGCAGACGCTGAACCAGGGGGCCTTGTAAAACGCAATGCGTAAAACGTGAATGCCGCCATGGTGAGCACCTTACGGCGTTACTCCGCAACATTTGTGTCATGTGCGTGAATTATCGCCTCGTAAAACGTGAAACGCGAAACGTGATGAGCTCACGCCGGAAATCCTCACGTTTTACGTTTCACGTTTTACGCAGTTTGGTTGCGGCCAAAGGCTGCGTTAAGTTTCACGTTTTACGTTTCACGGCATTGTTCGCATAGGCAGGGCAGAAGGTCTTCTTACCTCGCTGGCAAGCCCAATTCCGGATTCATGTAGTGAAATAGGGGCACCAACCCACGCCCCCATCTGTAGTCGCCCTCGATTATACCCCAGATTGAATCTTGATCAAAGGCAGGATCCTTACCGGAGTCTCTCGTTGTGGAACGGGCAGGGTGTTGGTGGCCGCTACCGGGTGTGTAGCGGCCATGGCGAGGAATACGAGAGCTACCAGGGCGAATCGAAGGCAGCGGAACATCAACCTGCCTTGAGCTGGGATGCTTACTTCAGGCTCAACACTACGTCGTTGACTGCCTGGGGGACACGCCCACCAGCCGCGATATCGGCTGCGATACGTGCAATGTGCAGATCGAGAGGCTGCTCATTATCGTTCCAGACATAGGGCCTGTCAGCCGACGGCGGTCGTCCGACTACCTCACGCACCGCTTCATACAACTGCGACGTTGCCGGCGAGAGATATTCGCGGGCATCGTAGTGGCCGGCGACGGCGTACGCCCGCAGATCGACAGCCTGTAGGCCGAACATCAAGGCAATCGCTACATATTGCCGAAAGATTTCAATCGACCGGCGCGCCAGGTTGGCCGATCCAAAGCCCTGACTGTTGATATTTTGGTTGAATTGCTCGGCATGCGTCGGGAAGTGGTCGACCAGCGAGTTGCCGAAGAACGTTAGCAGCGGCATGACCGAGTTGCCGGTCAACTGGAGTCCCTTCAGCCCCATGTTTACTTCACGTGCGGAGTTGCCAATGAGGGACGGTGGCAGCCCGTTGCTGAACTCCGGCGCTACGAGGAGCGAGATTTGGGCGTCCATGTGCTTGGCCAACAGACCAATGTAGTAGCGCAGTTGATCCATCGCCACGCCAATATACTGCCCGAGGAAGTTGCCACCGTGATAGCTCACCTGGTTCTCGGGGTCGATCAGCGGGTTGTCATTGGCTGAGTTGGCTTCGATTTCGACCTGTCGCGCGATCTGCGCCAGTCCGTCAACGATCGGTCCCGTAAACTGCGCAAGACAACGGAGCGAATAACGATCCTGTATCAGGTCGCCATCGCGATAGTCGTGTTGGCCGGCCAACTCCTCGCGTGCCATTCTTGAGCCGGCCAGCAGGTCGAGCATGCAGGCAGCAGCCCACTTCTGGCCGGGATGCGGTTTGTGGTCGTGGATGTATGGGTGGAACGACTGATTTGTGCCGCGTAGGGCCTGAAGGGCGAGGGCGTGCGCACCCATAGTCAGGGCAAGTAGGACCCGAGCATCGTACACGCAGTTAGCAGCGATGCCGGTCATCACCGAAGTGCCATTAACCATGGCCAGGCCCTCCTTCGGGCGCAGCCGCAGCGGCGGCAGGCCAAGCCGTTCGAGTGCTGTGAGTGCATCAAGTTCCTCACCGTTATAATCGACGGTAAAGCTGGCGTCCAACCCGATCAGCGAGCCAGTGATACTAACCAGTGGTACCAGGTCACCACTTGCGCCGATAGAACCGAACTCGTGCACGTGGGGCGTGACGCCGGCGTTCAGGAAGGTCTCAATCCGCTGAACCAGTTCGAGCCGTAGGCCCGAGGCGCCCCGCAGGTGTGAGTTCATGCGTAGGAGCATCGCGGCGCGCACGTCGGCGGTTGGTATGCGCCGGCCGGTTCCGGTCTTCATAAACCAAATGAGGTTGTTCTGCAGTTCCGTTGCGTTCTCAACCGTGATCACCTTGCTGGCCATTCCGCCAAATCCGGTTGTCACACCGTAGATTGCCTGGCCGGCTTCGACCGCATGAGCAACATAGTCACACGAGGCCTGGATGCGTTGCAGGATGGCATCATCATCGGCTATGCGTACAGGAGCGTGGTAACGCGCCACGCGTACAATGTCGTCTATGGTTAGATCCTCACCGCGCACAACGAGTGCACCATCCAGAGCGTTGACGCCAGGTGATGATTCAAGGGAGTCCAGCGTAGAAAGCTTGTACACCAACATATGCTCCTTTCAGTCGGCCGGCGAATGAATTCGCCGTCTGACACAAGAAGTGCGATAAAACGCACTGTTTCGCTGTTTGCTTAACCTGTCTCAACAGGATCTTCGGGACAGGCGGGTGTTCATTGCTCGCCACGGGAGCTATTGCTCCAAATACCCGAACGTTAGCACGCCGCGGATATTCTTGCCGGCCAGCATGTCGGCATAACCTTGATTGATCTCATCAAGGGTGTAGGTCTGCGTGATCAGTTCGTCGAGCTTTATCTGACCGTGCTTGTACAGGTGCAGCAGTTTTGGTATCTCCACCGGTGCATTGCTCGTGCCGTAGAGCGTTCCCATGAGCGTCTTCTGGGAGAGTACTAGATTGAGGGGGCTGATCGGCAGACTCTCGACGGCAGCCGGCGTCAGTCCAATGACGACCACCACGCCCATTTTGGCGGTTGCGGCGAAGGCCTGACCGACAGTTGCCGGGCTGGAGATCGCCTCGAAGGCAAAATCGACGCCTGTTCCGTCGGTGATTTCCATGACCTCGGTGACTACATCCGCCTTGTCCGAGTTGATCGTGTGGGTGGCTCCGAAGGTCTTAGCCCATGCCAGTTTCTGGTCTACGATATCCGCTGCAATAATCGTAGTGGCGCCGGCCACCCTGGCACCCTGAATGACGTTCATACCAACCCCACCAACGCCGATGACCAGCACACTACTGCCTGGTGTCACCTTCGCCCGGTTCACGGCTGCGCCGAAGCCGCCCACCACACCACACCCTAGCAGGCAGGCCACCTCTAGCGGGTTGCTCTTGTCAATCACACACACTGAGTCTTGATTCACCACCGCATACTCACTAAAGGCGCCAATCATGCAGAATTGGCCGACATCCTGACCCTCTGTGTTGCGCAGTCGGTATGTCCCATCTAACTGCGGCCCCTTCGCAATATTCGCGCTCAGGACGCACGAGTGAGTCATCCCGGAGAGGCACCAGTGGCACTTGCCACACGACGGAATGAACATCAGCACCACGTGATCGCCTGGCTTAATGCGCGTCACCCCTGGCCCAACCGCGTCTACGACGCCGGCACCTTCATGCCCCAGCACCATGGGCCTCATGCCCACCGGACGGTCGCCGGCCATGACGTGGTAGTCGGAGTGACACAGGCCGACGGCCGCCATCTTCACCCGCACCTCGCCGGCTCGGGGCTCGTCGATCTCCAGGTTCTCAACAACTAAAGGTTCGCCCGGTTCGTAGGAGACAGCAGCTCTCGTCTTCATGCCTTCAACCTTCAACCAGCAAAATCAATCTAACGGTCGTTTGTTTGTCTAATAGTATATCACAAAGTCGGGCATGTCAAGGTCAAAAACAGGTCAAACTTGGTCTTCGTTTCACGCCCAGGTTCTGCACCTCGCTCACCTCCGCGAGGGTGACTGCGGCTCGCTCTGGACCGAAGTCGCGCACGAGGTCAGCCACGAGGGCAATCTCGACGTCTTGAACGCGGGCGAGGCCGGCGCGGATTGCTTCCGTGAGCTTCTGGGTCTCCAGGCCGTGGCGGGCGAAGTCCGGTGGGGAGTAGAAGGCTTCGACGTAGCGGATGTTCTGGTGCGCCAGGTCCCGGGCTACTGCCTCGGCGATAAAGGTGAAATCTTCGTACTCCCGAAGAAACTGGTTCTTCCACACCCAGGTCTCGATGAAGTGTGGGAAGTCCCGATATTCAAACCTCCGCTCAAGCGCCTGCAGGTCGGGAACCGACGGGTCCCCGCCATACTTCTGAACGAGTTCCCACAGGGCGTTGTGCGGAATAGCGCCTTCCACGTGTAGGTGAAGCTCGATTCTCGGAACCTGCTCAAACCAGCTCATCCCCATTCTCCTCGCAATTGGGTTGCTTTCTTTGCTAGCCGGCGGCCATGTGGTACAATTGGCATGCCATCCCTTCGCCTGTTGGATGTGTCAAAGCTAAGATGAGGAGGCCTCTCTATGCAACAGTACGAGGTAAGCATTGAATACTGTGTGCCTTGAAACTACACACCGCGAGCCGTCAGTCTGACGGAAGAACTGCTGACAGACTTCACACCGGCCATCGCATCCCTGACGCTGATCCCCTCCGACGGAGGCCGATTTGAGGTGAAAGTGGGCGACGAGCTGATCTACAGCAAGAAGGCCACCAGCCGGCATGCCGAGCCAGGCGAAATCCACCGCCTGTTTCAGGAGGCCACTGGCGCCCAGCCTACACAATGACCTCCCCCTCCCGCACGGTTCGCATCATCGGCGTGCCGATGGACCTGGGCCAGCAGCGGCGCGGTGTGGACATGGGGCCCAGTGCCCTACGCTACGCCGGCCTGGGCCGCCGTCTACGCACTCTCGGCCACACGGTTATCGACAGCGGCAATCTCGGCGTCCCACTGCCCGAAAGCGAACCGCCGGAGGAGCCGGCGTCGATCAAGGCCCGCCACTTGCATGGCGTCGCCGGCGTGTGCCGCGACGTCTACACCCACGCCCTGACGTGTTTCGAGCAAGATGAATCCCCCATCTTCCTCGGCGGCGACCACTCCATCAGCATCGGCACCGTCTCGGCCATGGCCGCGCACGGCAGGGACGTGGGTGTGGTGTGGGTGGATGCCCACGCTGACTTCAATACGCCCGAAACGACACCCTCTGGCAACGTGCACGGCATGGCTCTGGCGGCCCTGCTGGGACGCGGGCCGGCGGAACTCACGGATATTGGGCACGCCGGCCCGAAGCTCAAATCATCTGACGTTGTCATCATCGGGGTCCGTGACCTGGACCCCGATGAGCGGATTGCCCTGCGGGATTCCGGCATCCACGTGGTGACGATGCACGAGATTGACGAGATGGGGATGGCGGCCGCGACGCGCCACGCCTTGGGCCACCTCAATCACCTCGCCAGGCTGCACGTCAGCCTTGACATGGACGCCCTGGACCCGGACGAGGCGCCGGGCGTGGGCACTCCAGTGGCCGGCGGCCTGACCTACCGCGAGGCGCACCTGCTCATGGAAATCCTGGCCGATTCGGGCCAGGTCGCGTCCCTCGACATCGTAGAAGTCAACACCATCCTCGACGACCGCAACCGCACCGCCAAGCTGGGCGTGGAACT
>JBHIAO010000069.1:0-18018 GCA_046758565.1 Anaerolineae bacterium | reverse complement strand
GAGCTCAGCGGTCGCATTGACGCCACCCGAGAGGAGCTCAGCGCTACACGGGAGGAGCTCAGCGGTCGCATTGACGCCACCCGAGAGGAGCTCAGCACTACACGGGAGGAGCTCAGCGGTCGCATTGACGCCACCCGAGAGGAGCATAGCGGTCGCATTGAGGCTACCCGGGAGGAGCTCAGCACCACGCGGGAGGAGCTCAGCGGTCGCATTGACGCCACCCGGGAGGAGCTCAGCGGTCGTATTGGTGCTCTCCAGGAGGAATTCAGCACCCAGTTAGATCAGCGCATCGACGCACTCGAGAAGTCCATCCGCAAGGAGATCACCAGACTGGGGCAGCGTTGGGGCCTGATGAGCGAGGACATCCTGCGCCAGGTCGTACGAGCGATCGTGCAGGAGACCTACGGCGGGCAAGTGACCGAGACGGTGATCGACGGTGAGCAATACGACTGTGTCATCACCGATGGGGAACACATCCTGCTGGAGGTGACAGCGCGCGCCACACAAAAGATCATCCGACGCCTGGAGCGTAAGCGCGCACGGTACGCAAGCCACACCGGCATCACCCCCGCGCGAGTGATCCTTGCCACGGCCCAGATCCACTACACCGTAGTCGAACGGCTGCGCCAGATGGGGATTGAGGTGGTCCAGCCGGATATCCTGATCGAGGATGAGGAGAGCACGGTCGCTGAATCCTAAGATCAGCGGATGCTTGCTCCTTCGGGACTGATCTATTCGCCTGCTCGGTTGGATGAGGCCTCTGAGTTCCTACGGTCCTGGGTAGTGACCAGCCTGTACTCCGGCAACGCCGGCCCACGCTGGCGCGAACAACGAACCCCGATTCTCCTCAATTTCAGAAGGCGGCAGGACTTCGCCAACCCGCCGCCCGTTAGGCGCAACACAGCGCTGAGTCGCACCCACCTCAATACAGATAGGGGGCGGTGGTCTCCCCGTCCAGGGTGCTACTGGTCTTAGCTCAAACTCACAAATGGAGGACCTTGACCCATGCAGACCGATTTGCGCGGCCGTGACATGATCACGACCCAGGAGTGGACGGAGGAAGAGATCGAGACAGCGCTAGATGTGGCCTTCGACCTGAAGCGCAAACGCGCGCTGGGGGAGCCGCACCCACTGCTGCGGGACAAGGTGCTCGCCATGTTGTTCTTTTTCTCCAGCACCCGCACCCGCGCTTCTTTCGAGGCCGGCATGGCCCAGTTGGGCGGCCACGCTGCCTTCATCGAGTCCCGCACAACCCAGATCGCCCATGGCGACACGGCCAAGGAGATCGGCGAAATCCTGGGCCGCTACCACGACGGTATCGCTATCCGCCAGGTGGACTGGGGCGTGGGCAACGAGTACATCCGAGGTGTGGCGGCCGCCAGCCGCGTGCCGGTGCTCAACATGCAGTGCGACTTCTACCACCCGTTTCAGGTCCTGGCCGACCTGATGACGATCATGGAGAAGAAGGGAGACCCCCAAGGCAAGAACATCGCCGTGTCCTGGGCGTACGCCGCCAGCTATCAGAAACCCATCAGCGTGCCCCAGTCGCTGGTTCTGCTCATGACCCGCTTCGGCATGAACGTGCGCCTGGTCCATCCGCCAGAGTACAAGCTGATGCCCGAGATCCTGGATCAGGCGCGCGAGAACGCTCGCAAGTCTGGCGGCGTCTTCGAGATCATGGATGATTTCGATGCCGGCTTCCGGGACGCCGACATCGTTTACCCCAAGTCCTGGGGATGTCTGCTCACCACCGAGGATCCAGACGAGTCGGCGGGCATCGGGCGCAGGTACCAGGACTGGATCGCCGACGAGCGACGGATGAGCCTGACCAAAGAGGGTGCCATCTATATGCACTGCCTGCCGGCCGACCGCAACATCGAGGTCACCGACACCGTGATTGACGGTCCGCAGTCGGTGGTCTACGACCAGGCAGAGAACCGGCTGCACGTTCAAAAGGCTGTCATGGCTCTTACGATGAGGTAAGAACTACGTATTGCGTACTGCGTACTGCGTAGTGCGTGACGAGCCTTACGCAATACGCACTACGCAGTACGATTTTGACTTCTCCTGGAGGATTGTAATGACAGGCGCGCATCGCAAAGTTGCGGTGGTTGCCATTGGTGGCAATTCACTAATCAAGGACAAGGCACACGCTGCCGTCAAGTACCAGTGGGATGCCGTGCGGGAAACTTGCACCCACATTGCGGACATGATTGAACAGGGTTGGAGCGTTGTCGTCACACATGGCAATGGTCCTCAGGTCGGGTTTATCCTGCGTCGCAACGAGCTGGCCGCCCACGAGCTCCACACCACGCCCATGGACCTCATTGGTGCGGACACCCAGGGCTCCATCGGCTACATGCTGCAACAGGCCCTGGACAACGAGTTTACGCGGCGAGGACTGTACCGTCGGGCCTACACCATCGTCACCCAGGTTCTGGTAGACCGCGACGATCCCGCTTTTCAGAACCCCACGAAGCCCATCGGCGGCTTCCTGATGGAGGAAGAAGCGCAGCGGTTCGCCCAAGAAGGGTGGCCGGTGGTGGAGGACGCCGGCCGCGGTTGGCGCCGCATCGTGCCCTCTCCCAAGCCCGTGGAAATCTTTGAGGAGAACGCTATCCGCAGTGCCGTCTACGAGGGGTGGATCGTGATCGCCGTTGGTGGCGGCGGGATCCCCGTCGTGCGCAACGTGAAAGGCGAACTGCGCGGGATGGCCGCGGTCATCGACAAGGACCTGGCCAGTGGCCTGCTTGCCAGACGGATTGAAGCTGATCTCTTCCTCATTTCAACAGCCGTGGAAAAGGTCGCGATCAACTTCGGCAAGCCGAATCAGCAGTGGCTGGATCACATGACGGTGTCTGAGGCCAAACAGTACCTGGAGGAAGGACATTTTGCACCAGGCAGCATGAAACCCAAGATCGAGGCGTGCATCGAGTTCCTGGAGGCCGGCGGCAAGGAAGCTCTCATTACAAACCCGGAGAATATCGCGCGGGCACTGAACGGCGAAACGGGAACGAGGATTGTCAAGAAAAGATAACAAAAAAGCGCCTGCTGGCCCTAGCGACCTTTCGCGGAGAGAAAGAGCCGGACTTAATAATCAGCGAGGATGACCTGTTGGAGGAATTCTAGGTGAAACATGCGACACGTCAAGAGCTTGAAATGTGTCCGCTGTGGCGCAGAATACGCGCCGGCTGAAGTCCAATACGTCTGCCCAAAACACGGCAACGAGGGTATTCTGGACGTTCAGTACGACTACGATGTGATCGCCGGCACCCTCTCGCGGGATGATCTGGCCGCGAACCGCGATCATAGCATCTGGCGCTACCGACCGCTGCTGCCCATAGAGCCCGATAGCCCGGTGCCGCCGCTGCGAGTGGGCTGGACACCCCTGTACCGTGCCCCACGTCTGGCTGAGATGCTAGGGCTGCGCCACCTGTGGGTCAAGGACGATGGCCGGCAGCCAACAGCGTCGTTCAAGGACCGGGCCAGTGCCATCGCCGTGGTGAAAGCTCAGGAAACCGGCGCCGAGATCATCACCACGGCCAGTACCGGCAATGCGGCGGCGGCCCTTTCGGGCTTGTGCGCCAGCGTCAACCGTCCGAACGTGATTTTCGTGCCGGCCTCGGCTCCGGAGGCGAAGGTGGTCCAGTTGCTGGTCTTCGGCTCGACGGTGCTGTTGGTGGAGGGGACCTACGACGATGCCTTCGAGTTGTGCCTGGAGGCCGCAGATGCCTATGGCTGGTACAACCGCAATACCGGCTACAACCCGTACATGACCGAGGGCAAGAAGACGGCCGCCTACGAAATCTGCGAGCAGTTGGGCTGGGAAGCGCCGGACCAGATCTTTGTCTCCGTAGGCGATGGCTGCATCATTGGTGGGTTGCACAAGGGCTTGAAAGACCTGCTGGCATTGGGATGGATCGACCGGATACCTCGGTTGATGGGTGTCCAGGCAGAAGGCTCGGCGGCCATGTATCACGCCTGGAAGGACGGCGTAGACCCGGCTGAGATGAGGCCCATCGAGGCTCACACCATCGCCGACAGCATCTCCGCCGGCCTGCCCCGTGACCGCGTCAAGGCCATGCGGGCGGTAACGGAAACCGATGGCGCCTACATCGCGGTGACGGACGAAGAGATCCTGCAGGCCATCCCTGCGCTGGCTCGTGGCTGTGGCGTCTTTGCCGAGCCGGCCGGCGCTGCGGCTTACGCCGGCTTGGCCAAGGCCGTAGAACAGGGCCAGGTGGCTCCCAATGAGCGCATCGTCGTTCTCGCGACTGGCAGCGGCCTGAAGGACATCCGCTCAGCCATGCGCTCCGTCGGTGAGCCACTGCACGTCGCACCGACGTTGGACGCCGTGAAAGAAGCCCTCGGTTGAATCCGGGAGGGTGGCCCACATACTTGACATGCCACCCTTGGTGGGGCCATCAGGCACTGACCTGGCCCCTGGCTTCCAAGGTCACCAGGAACTTGCGGATGTGCTGTGCCAGGACCTCTGGCTGATCTTCGGGGAGGAAATGTCCGGCCCCGTCGATCACCACCAGCCGGGCATCCGCCAGGGCGTCGGCCAGCCGGCGGCCATATTCGACCTTCTGGAAGATGTCGCTGTCACCCCACAGAATGAGCACCGGCTTGTCGATGGCCTCAATCTCGTCGGCGATATCCAGCAGGTCGCGGTTGTCCAGCGCGCGAGCAGCCCGCAGATAGGCCAGCCGGCCATCCAGATCGCGGAACGGATCGGCATATCGATCGACGACCTCGTCAGTGATCTTGTCGGTCTGGACCATCCCCTGCTCCAGGCCCTTGCGGAAGCCCTTGGTGATGTCCAACCGCTGCATGATCTCGTCCCACGCCGGCTCTTTCAGCCGGGCAATCCCTGGCTCTGGCCAAGAATCGTACGCGACCGAATCCACGAGCACGAGTTTGTTGACGCGATCGCGGTTGCGCACGGTGAAAACTTGAGCCACGCCGCCGCCGATGTCGTGGCCCACCAGATGCGCCGCATCGATGCCGACAGCGTCCATGAAATCGACCAGGTAGTCGGCCTGCGCCCCCACGGACAGGTCCTGATCTTCTGGCTTGTCTGATGCCCCGTAGCCGATCATATCTGGCGCATACACCGCGAAGTCGCTCGCCAGATCGGCCATGACGTTGCGCCACAGCCCTGAATTGGTCGGAATCCCGTGGATCAGGATCACGGGATCGCCAGCGCCGGCCTGTTGGTAAGCCATCGTGCCGGCCCGTGTCTCAACTGTCAAGTTCGTTCCCATCCTTCATACCTCCATTTCTGATTCTCACGCCGGCCTGCAGAGTGGTCGCCCCTCCAGCTGTTCAAGAAACCACGTCAGTCCTCCTCCTGTCTCTCGGTCCGCTGACCGAAGTCGGGTTCGGGCTGAGGCGCCGGCCCCTCGAAGAAGGGCTCGCGAGCCGGCCCCAGGACATGCACCGCCGATTGTTTGATGGCAACCGTCCACTGTTTCTGTTGACCAACCCCAAGCCGGCGATAAGCATGGCTGGACAGCTCAATCTCCAGATCGATGAAGCCAGGAGCACCGAGAACGCCGTCTCCTGACAACGTTGAAGGGTCTTCGATGGAGAAAAACAGGGTATAGTATGTGCCGTGATCCAGTTCCTCGACGATGTACCCGGTCAGTTGCACCTCGCGTTCGAGACGGGATTCGAGCCGTTCCGGGTGCAGCAGGGTGACGTGTTCTGGTCGTACGCAGCAGTCCAGCAGTGTACCAACGGCGTAGGGTGTCGGTGGTGCCCACAGCGTCGCTCTCCGAGTGGCAATACGTAAACCGTCCTCGCCGGATCGTATAACCCGGCCGCTGAAGATGTTCTTGGCACCGGCGAAGCGCGCCACGGTTCGATTGGCCGGCTGCTGCAGTATTTCGTGTGGCGGACCGACTTGCAGCACATGCCCCTCATCGTAGACGGCCATCTGGTCGGCCAGCATGTGGGCCTCTTCCAGGTCGTGGGTCACGAAGAGGATGGGCAGGTTGAAGTGTTGTTTGACGTCCAGGAGATCGCGCCGGAGTCGGCTGCGAAGCGGGGTGTCCAGCGCGGCAAAGGGTTCATCGAGAAGCAGGACGCGTGGGCGTGTAACCAATGCTCGCGCCAGCGCGACCCGTTGCTGTTGACCGCCGGATAGTTGGTCAGGCCGGCGATCCCCCAGCCCCTCCAGCCGCATCGTCTCCAGTATCTCGCCGACGATTTGACGCTTCTCGCGGGCAGAATGATCGGTCAATCCGAAGGCGATGTTCTCAGCAACGGTCAGATGGGGAAACAGAGCGTAGTCCTGCATGACGTAGCCGACGCGGCGGCGCTGTGGCGGCAAGTTGACCTCCCTGGAGCTGTCAAACACACATTCGCCCTTTATGCTGATGTAGCCGGCATCGGGCGTCAGCAGGCCGGCTACGGCCCGGAGCGTCAGCGTCTTGCCGGCGCCGGAGGGTCCGAACAGCACCGTCAATCCCGCGTCTACGCTAAGCTCAACATCCAATACAAACGCTTCTAGCCGCTTCTGGATACGAACCTGCAACATTACACCACCCGTTCCCATTTTTTACGTTATTCCACCACGAGCTGCGCCACATGCCGAGCAACGATGACCAACACCATCGCAACTGCTGTCATCAGCACGACCATCGCATTCGCCTCCGCCTGCCGGCCCGCCTGGACGAGATCGTAGATGGCGATGGCCATGGTCTGGGTGCGGCCTGGGATGTTGCCGGCCACCATCAGGGTCACGCCAAACTCGCCCAGTGCCCGGGCGAAGGCCAGCACCGTGCCGGCCAGGATGCTGCGCCAGGCCAGAGGTAGCGTTACGGTCCAGAAGATGCTGACTTCCGATCGGCCCAGCGTGCGGGCCATATCCTCCAGTCGGGGGTCCACCCCCTCGAAGCCGGCCCGCGCCGCCTGAACCAGGAGCGGGAAAGACGCCACCGAGGCAGCCAGAGTTGCACCCCGCCAGGTGAACACCAGCGGCCAACCGATGTCGTCCAAAAACCTTCCCATGGGGCTCTGCTGGCCCAGGAGTACAAGCAGATAATAGCCCAACACCGTAGGGGGCATCACAAGCGGCAGCGTGGTCAGCGCGTCCAGCAGACTCCTGCCCCGGAACTCGCGGCGTGCCAGTATCCACGCCACCAGCAGCCCGACTACCAGGGACAGCAATGTAGCGAAAGTGGCCACCCGCAGCGAAAGCAGTAACGGAAACCAGTCAAGGGTAATCATATCAGTGATCAGTGATCAGTGATCAGTAATCAGTGAACAGTGATCAGGATCTGAACACTGGTCACTGATTACTGATTACTGGTTCAGAACTCTCCCGGCAGCAGGAAACCATATTTCTTCATGATGGGCCGGCCTTGAGGCCCGTTCACAAACGTGATGAACGCCCGGGCCGCCTGCTCGTTGGGGCTGCCCCGAATCACTGCCAGGGCCTGATTCAGGGGTTGGTGCAGGCCGGCATCGATCAACGTCCACGTAACTTCAGGGACATCGGTGATGGACAAGGCGATGATCCCGGCCAATGCATTGCCGGTCTGTACGAACTGCAAGGTCTGGCGCACATTCTCGCCATACACCAGCTTTGACTGGAGACGGTCCCACACGCCGGCGCGCTGGAGCGCCTGTTTGGCTGCCAGACCGTACGGCGCGTGATCGGGATTGGCAATGGCCACTCGCGAGATTGATGGATCTAGCAGGTCCCCCACCGCCGTCGCCATCACACCCGAGTTCCGGTTCACGGCAAGCACAATCCGCCCCTGGGCATAGAGTTGCTGTGTGCCCGGAATGATCAGACCTTTGTCCCGCAGTCGGTCGATGTAGGTAACATTTGCTGCAGCAAAGAGATCAAAGGGTGCGCCATTCTCGATTTGGGCTGTCAGGTTGCCGGTTGAACCAAACGAGAATGTCATGTGCTGGCCCGTCTGCTGTTCGAAGTGCTCCCCGATCTCAGTGAAGGCAAATTGCAGATCGGATGCGGCGGCGACAAGCAAGTCGTTGCCACGGTCTTCTCCCGGTGCGAGTAACATTGGGGAGGCCTGACCGGCACAGGCAACGATTGGCAACAGGCCGGCCAGGCACACTAGATTTCTCATAGCAGGTGGGCAATTCATTGCTCGCCAAGCCGGCGACGCCAATGGCTGCATTCGTTCTGTGTGCGGGTGCCTTGCACGAGCGCCCGATAGGCCTCGGGAGTGTCGATATCAAGCAGAGGTTGTTGACTGTCCAGTGGCACGATCACGATCTTATCGGGATATTGCCACAAGATCTGCCGGCCTCCTTCATCGCCGGTGATTTGAGCCAGCTCAGGAAACAGCGATCGATCGAAGAGAACGGGTGCCCCGTGGCGCCCCGCGTAGGCTGGCAAGACGATAGGGCCGCCCATGTGCTGGTATGCCAAGATGAGTTGATCAATAACCGCCGACGTCAAGAAGGGCTGGTCGACGGGAAGGAACATCGCGGCGCCGGCTTCGGGATCGATCGCGTCGAGGCCGGCCTTCACTGACGTGCTCTGTCCCTCACCGTAGTCGGGATTATCGACGATTCGAACACCGAGGCCGGCCAATGCCCGCCGAACCTCATCGCCCACAAACCCAATCACGACGATCAACTCACTCAGACTCGAGGCTAGCGCCTGCCTGGCAACCCGCCGGACCAGGGCCTCTCCGCCGAACGGTAACAACTGCTTCACCTGCCCTTCACCCATTCGGGTGGACTCGCCGGCAGCCAACAACACCCCGCTGACCCACTTTGAACCTCGCGACGGTCGCTCCAAGTTCCCCTTAGTTCCCCCAAGTTCCCCTTAATTACCTTCAGTTCCCCTTGGTTCCCCTTGGCCCATCGGCCTCGGCTGCCTGGATCCGATACCATGACTTGCAGCAACGATTTCAGCGATGATGGACACGGCGATTTCTTCGGGACGTTGCGCCCCCAGGTCCAGGCCGATGGGCGCATGGATGCGGTTCAACTGCTCGTCGATCACCCCCTGTGTTTTCAACTTCTCCACGCGCTGCGCGTGGGTGCGGGGCGAGCCTAGAGCCCCGATGAAGCGGGCCGGGCTCTCCACGGCGATCTTGAGGGCCGGGTTGTCCAGTTTCTCATCGTGGGTCAGCACTACAATATACGTGGACTCGTCGATGTCGATCTCTTGCAGGGCTTTGGCCGGCCACTTCAAGATCAACTCGTCGGCGTGCGCGAAGCGCTCCGGAGTCGCGAACGCCGAGCGGGCGTCAACCACGACTGTCCGAAAGCCCAACGCCTTCGCAAAAGTGACCAGCGGAATGGCGATGTGCACCGCCCCCACGATGATCAGCTTTGGCGGCGGCGGATAAACGTCGATGAAGACCTCGACAGTCTCTCCCGCCACATCGCTTGTCCTGAGCCCAGTCGAAGGGAAAGACATCCGCTCCGAGCGCTGGTCGGCCAGCAGATCCGCCGAGCAGCGCAGCACACGCTCGTTCAGGCCGGCTGTGCCCAGATCACCCTCGGTCCGGCCATCGGGCCAGATGAGTAGCTTGCTGCCCAGGCCGGGGCCGGCCACCACCGTAGCCAGGGCAACCAGCTTCTCATCATTCAGAGACTGTTTGAGCAATTCGTAGATTACAGCCACGAAAGAAACCCTGTTCTGGCGTTACGTACTGCGTACTGCGTAACGGGGACGCTGGTTTTACACAATACGCAGTACGCAATACATAGTTGTTGAACTACCAATCCAAGGGCTCGACAAAAACCTCAATGTTCCCGCCACAGGCCAGACCCACATCCCATGCCAGCTCATCCGCGATGCCGAACTCGACCAGCTTCGGCTTGCCAGATTTCATGACCTGTTGGGCTTCTTCGAGGACGGCACCTTCCACACAGCCGCCACTCACCGAGCCGGCCATATCGCCGGCCGACGACACCGCCATTTTCGATCCCAGGGGTCTTGGTGCCGAGCCATACACTTGGACTACCGTGGCAATCGCCACTTGCTTTCCTTCCTCTCTCCAACGCTCCACGTCAGACAAGATTTCACGCATATCCCATGTCATCTCCAACCAGTGAGCAGTGAACAGTGAGCAGTAAACTGTGAGCAGTGAACAGTGTTCAGTGTTCAGATTCTGAATTACTGTTCACTGTTCACTGTTCACTGTTCACATCATCCGGTCCGAACCTGTGGAAGCTCATCCTTCGACCAATCAGCCGGCCTCACCTCCGCTGCCAGGCGAATCGGACGCTGCCGGCGCACCGGTCGATGCTCGCTCAGGCGCTCGAGCAAGTCTCCCAGTTGCTCCAGGCTTGCTAGGTTGTGCACCGACAGGAAATCGTCAACATACGGCAGCGCTGCCTGAATTCCCCGGGTCAGGGGCTCGTAGTTAACCGACCCCAAGAGGGGATTCAGCCAGATGAGGCGATGGCAGCTCAACTGGAGCCGGCTCATCTCCCGTTCCAGCAGATCGATATCGCCACGATCCCAACCGTCGCTGATGATCAATGCAATGGCCCCCTGACCGAGAACCCGGCGGTCCCATTCAAAGTTGAAGGTCTTGAGCGCCTCACCGATTCGGGTGCCGCCGGCCCAATCTTGGACAGCATCGGTCACCTGATCCAGAGCTGCATCAATATCGCGCTCCCTGAGATAGCGGGTAATCCGCGTCAACCGCGTGCTAAAGACGAAGGCTTCGACCTTTTCCAGGCCATTGCTGATGACGTAGATGAACTGGAGCAGAATCCGCGAGTAGCGCTCCATTGAGCCGCTGATGTCGCAGATCACGACCAGGGGCCGGCGCTTGTGCTTGCGACGTCGCCAGGCAAGCTGCAACGGTTCTCCACCGTAGCGCAGGTTCTGGCGGAATATGCGCCGCATGTCCAGATAAGCGCCGTGTCGGGATCGGGTCTTGCGGCGTGTGCGCCGCTGCTCAAGCTCCCACGCCATTTCCTGCATGAGATGTCTGACTTCCTCTATCTCATCCGGGGTTAGCTCAGAGAAATCCTTGTGCCGAAGAACCTCGTACGCGCTGTAGGTGTAGATTTCTTCGATGGCCGGCTCTTCGGACTCCCCTTCGGGACCCTGCCCCTCATCATCTCCCTGGGTCGGGAAAAGCTCTTTCTCCTCTTGTGCCTGGGGCTTCATTTGTAGGAGCTGGCCCAGATCGAGCTGCGCGAGTTCACCTGTCTCCCGAGCCTGCCAGAAGAGGTCAAAGGCCCGGTCGAAGGTTTCGATGTGTTCCCATCGATTGACCAAAACCGTTCGGGCCGTGTTCTTGAAATCCGGCCGGCGGCGCAGGTCAATGTACTTCAACCCTTCGGCCAGATCGATGATCTGGGTCGGAGTCACATCCAGGCCCAGCGCACGCAGCAGCCGGCCAAACAGCACCATGTTGCGTAGAAGGTGCCCATGACCTTCCTGGTTACCTGCCGAGATAGGTTCCGTGATCATAAGTTGGCGCTCCGGCCATCTGGGAAGAACCTTCACCTGCAGTGGGTGAGCTTCTAACCCGAGATCGCCATCACGGAGCTATGAGTCGCTCCCATCGAGTTGAGGAATGGCATTCACAGCAGGCTCCAGGACGCGCGTAATCTCTTCTAGCACGCCCAAGGTCCTGAAGACAACCCCTGGTAAATCCACACCTGCACCACCTGATTCCAATTCTCCTTGAATGGCATGAATAGACTGCTGAATCTTAGACAGGCTATGCTCCCATATCTCGCGTTCAATCTGCATCATCATCCCACGCACGCCGGCTAGTTCCATCTCTTTGACCCGTCGGCTCTTTCGAGGATCAGCTACAATCTTCTCGACCCGCGCTTCCAATTCTTGCAGTCGTTCTTGAGAAACGGCCAACTCTTCAGCATCCTGAATCATAGTTGCACCTCCACCAAGGCCTTTCGCAGATTCCTGCGACCGCGAACCTTCGAAAAGAATTCTATCCAAGCATTCCAGCCCTCTTCATCAAAGACAGCAAAGGCTTCCTTCGGCTCCCTGGTTAGAAACATCAGCTCCAACGTCAAGGCTTCTTCGTTTTCTCTGTCCAACAAATGCAGAAACGTATCGCCCACCCAGATGACGACATCCACATCCCTTGGATCAGGTTTCGCCGTCGTGAAGCTCCCACCGACAAACATCCGCAATGCCCCAACCTGCCGAGCCAGACCCACAAAGGTCTGCAAACGACCAAACAGCGCCTGCCGTCGCTCCGATGTTTGGCCGAAGCGTTCCCGTATCTCATCGAGATCAGCCAGATGCAGACCTACGGGCAAGAACCCGTTTTCTTGGAGTTCAGGCAGAGCCATTGAGTGGTCCGTCCGAACGCGCTTCAGCGCGTTTTCCGTATCAGGCCGCGAATTCATTCGTGGCTTTTTCAGCATGCGCCAGAATGCGCTCGACGACGGGGCCCCTGACGTGCTGGATGTCGTCCTGGTACTTCAACAAGACACCCAGCGTGTCGTTGACGATGTCGTCGCTGAGGTCTTCGCGGTCCAGCGCCACCAGCGCCGCCGTCCAGTCCAGCGTCTCGGCGATTCCCGGCAGTTTGTAGAGATCCGCGTGCCGCAGTTCCTGCACAAAAGCAACGACCTGGTGTGCCAGGCGGTCCGGCGCCTCCGGCACCTTGGCCAGGACAATGTCGTACTCCTTCTCGAACGACGGATAGTCAATCCAGTGGTACAGGCACCGGCGCTTCAGGGCATCGTGGATCTCCCGAGTTCGGTTGGAAGTGATGGCCACCACTGGCGGCTGCTCGGCTTTGATGGTGCCGATCTCGGGCACTGTGATCTGGAAATCCGACAACACTTCAAGCAAGAACGCCTCAAACTCCTCATCCGCGCGGTCGAGTTCGTCGATCAACAGGACAGGTTCGACGCCATCCGCCCGCTCGATGGCCTGCAGCAACGGTCGCTTGAGTAGGAACTCAGGACTGAAGATCTCCTTGATGGCCGCTTCCTCGTCCAGATTGCCGGCGGCCTCCAGGAGACGAATCTGGAGCATCTGCCGGGTGTAGTTCCACTCGTAGACCGCCGTGTTGACGTCTAATCCCTCGTAGCACTGCAAGCGAATCAGCGGCCGGCCAAGCATCGCCGACAGCACTTTTGCAACTTCGGTCTTGCCGACGCCGGCCTCGCCCTCCAGAAACAGCGGCTTCCCCAGCTTCAGCGCCAGATAGATCGAAGTCGCCAGACTCCGATCGGCGATGTAACGCTGTGCCCGCAGCCCCTCCAGCACGTCATCGATGGATTCAATCTGTTCAATCGAGGTCAACCTGATTCCTCCAGGACTTAACACATTCTCTCAACCGACTAAATTCTACAGCCCTTCGGCTAGACGGGCAAGTAGTCGTGGGGAGTCAGCACTTGTGTGGGGTCATATGGGCGACAAGTTGACAGACTGAGGTAGGGATCCGTGATGCGTGATCCGTGATCGTGACAGTTTCACGCATCACGCATCACGTTTCACGTTGCAACGCCTGCCAGACCTGCTGCGAAGTCAGGGGCATGTCGAGGTGGCGAATCCCCAGGTGGGATAACGCATCGACCACGGCGTTGACGACGGCCGGCGTGCTCCCGATGGTCGCTGCCTCGCCGATGCCCTTCATGCCCAAGGGGTTGAGGGGCGTCGGTGTCTCCGTGCGATGGCTCTCGAAGGCCGGCAGGTGGTAGGGTCTGGGCACTGCGTAATCCATGAGCGAGCCGGTGATCAGATTGCCGGCCTCGTCGTAGATGGCACCCTCGAACAGAGCCTGGCCAATGCCCTGGGCCGCACCGCCGTGAATCTGTCCCTCGACGATCATGGGGTTTATGACGCGCCCGCAGTCGTCCACCGAGACATAGCGAAGTATCTTCGTCTCGCCGGTCTCGGGGTCGATCTCGACCACGCAGATATGCGTGCCGAAGGGGTAGGTTTCGCCCTGCGTGTAAAAGTGCTCCTCGCCGGCCAGGCCAGTCTCCATCCCCTCGGGGACATGGCCGGCGTGCGCCGCCTGGGCCACCTGCTGCCAGGTGACTGCACGCTCCGGGACACCGCGCACGTGAAACATGCCCGCTCCCAGCGTCATGTCGCCTGGCGCGGCTTCCAGCAGGTGAGCCGCGATTTCGATTGCCTTTTGCCGGACAGTCTCAGCGTTGGTTGCCACGGCACTGCCACCGACTGCCGCACTGCGGCTGCCGAAAGTTCCGACGCCCCGCGACACCTCGGCCGTGTCACCGCACTTGACGGTGACTTGCTCCAGAGGAACTTGAAGGATATCGGCAGCGATCTGCGACCACGCAGTGACATGGCCCTGCCCGTTGGGCATGGTGCCAGATCGCACCGTCACAGAGGCATCGGGCTCGACGGTCACACTCCCGGTTTCCCATGGCCCGAAGCCACAAATCTCGACGTAGCTGGCAACGCCGATGCCCAACAACTGTCCGCCTGTCTCTCGCCGGCGCGCCTGTTCCGCACGCAGCCCGGCGTAGTCGACGATTTCGAGCACTTTGTCCAGCGCGCCGGCATACTCACCGCTGTCGTACGTCAGGTGGGTTGCCGTGGTGAACGGGAACCGGTCGGGCTGGATGTAGTTTCGCCGGCGCAGCTCCGCCGGGTCCATACCTATCTCGTCGGCGAGCACGTCCATGGCTCGCTCGACGAGGTAAGCCGCCTCGGGCCGGCCGGCACCGCGATACGGCTCGGTGGACAGCTTGTTGGTAAACACCCCCGTCATCTCAGCTCGAACGTTGGGAATCTGGTACGGTCCACTCGCCATTTCGACGGTGTGGGTGCCGGGAATAGGCGTGGCACGCATGTAGTACGCGCCCACGTCGGCAATGCCCTTGAGCCGGAGGCCCTGCACGCGTCCAGCGGCATCCGCCGCCAGCTCGACGATGTGGATGTGGTCGCGGCCGTGGTTGGTGGCCAGGTAGTCCTCGCCGCGACCGGCCACCCACTTCACAGGCTGGCCCAACCGCATCGCGATGAACGGGGCCAGGAACTCCTCCTGATATACGTTGGCTTTGGCGCCAAAGCCGCCGCCGACGTCCGGTCCCACCACCCGCACACGGCCCCAGGACATACCCAACGCTCTTACTACGGCAGCCTGGACCGCGTGCGGAATCTGGGTCGTCGTCCAGATAGTCACGCTGTCGGCGGCCTCGTCGTACTGGGCAATGACCGCCCGCGGCTCGATGGCATTGGGGATCAGTCGCTGGTTCACCAACCGAACCTGGATGGTGACGTCTGCATCGGCGAAGGCGCGATCTGGAGCTTGCCCTGAGCCTGTCGAAGGGTCGCCGCCTTCGGCTACAGCCCGGTAGGCCAGGTTGTCATCCCACTCTTCGTGGAGAACGGGCGCATTGTCGAGGAGCGCGGCCTCGGGGTCGGTTATGGCCGGCAGCATCTCATAGTCGACGTACACTAACTCGGCTGCATCGGCGGCAGTGTAGGGGTTCTCGGCGACGACAACTGCCACGGGATCGCCGACGTGGCGCACTTTGCCCTCGGCCAGTGGGTAGCGCTTGGGCCAGCGGAACACCTCGTAGTTGTCGGGATTGGCCACCATGGGCAGTGGCTGCGCCATGTGCGGGTTGATGTCCTCCGCCGTGTACGCGGCCACGACGCCGTCGGTGTTGAGGGCGGGGCCGGCGTCGATGCTGTGGATTCGAGCGTGGGCGAAAGGGCTGCGTATCATGGCCATGTGCAGCATGCCATCAAGCTGGATGTCAGCGACGTACTTGGCCCGGCCGGTAATCAGCTCCGGGTCTTCCCGACGCTTGACTTTGACTCCGATGAACTGCGGTATTGCTTCCATCTTGTTCAACGCTCCCCAGGTGTGATCCGGCCACGACTGCAGTTCTTGTCCCCGCGAGAACAATGCCAGTCGTCGATCCCGCTGAAACGAGTGTCCGGCAACCCTGGCTCTATTCTGACTCAGCGCGGTAATCAGCCTGGCGGGTGAGCCATGTTCTATAAACGCTAGCCCATTCGCCGAAATCTAATACCTAACTGTCATCTTCTGGCTCTTCGCCGCTGACATATGCAGCGTAAAGGGTTTCGGAACGGATACCGTATTTGCGTTCGAAGTCTAAGAGCTCCTTTTCAAGTGCGTGAATGTCCGCCAGAATCTCCTGCAAGTTCATCGTTTCCTCCATGCTCAATATAGTGTCGCTCGTTCGCCTCTCATAGCTGTGGCGTTGCAAGAATTTCGCCAAGCTCGTCGCTTTGTGCGGGCTTTTTGGGCAGTAGCTACTACCCATCTGGCGTTTTTCCGCAACAAAGTCGCGGCAGTTAAGACATTGTAATTCTATTCACGCTCTATGTAGAGTCAACTGTCCTGTTCGGCAAGGTCTCCCGACCGCCGCCGGAAGGGGCTCGGTCGGAGGCCTTCGCTCAACGAGGGGGCGCAGCAGCAGATGTCTACTGAAAGGGTTTGAGAACGCTATTGACTTGCACGGTCCGCAATTCCCACCCCCGCGGGAGGTAGTAGAATTCGCAGTAAGCGTCCGTTCGATTATTGGGATAGACGCGGATGGCGTTGCCCCGATGCTCCTGCGGTACAGTCCAGGCGGTGACCTGTTCCCCGGACGCTTCGCCACATGCCGTTTTCCATTCTTCTTCGGCTAGCACCACGGTCCGCCCGACCATGTCCTGTTGGCTGGTTCCATGGGGCGGCAGCCCGAGAAAAACCATAGTTCCATCGTCAAGTTTCGCCCATGCTACGCGCGTCAGGCTTCCATCCTCCGTGTCATCTTTGAATTCGCGGTTAATGAAAGACTCGTCCAGGTCAACCACTGTTCGATTGAGCTGCGCGGAGTAGAGAGGCTTCCAGTCTTGCGCCGTGGCGCAGCCAGAGATGATCAGCATGGCTACGGCCAGAAGTGCAGCGGCGATCAGGCGTTTTCGATTCCGATTGCTCGGACTCACGATGCTCTCCTTGCAACAAATATCAGCTCCCCAGGATATTTTGAGCCATACGGGCTTTTGTCGTAATCCGCGAACACGTCTTCCACCTGGAACCCAGATCGTGCCAGCAGATGCTCTGCCTCAAACCGGAACAAATATCTCATCGGAAACCGATGCACCAGCCGCTCCTCACGCCCGTCGGGATACGTGACATAGTAGATCAATTCAGCCTCTTGAACCTGATTGAACAGGTCCCGCGAGGCGATGCGATGACGCCGGACCACTCTTCGACCATCGGGCAGCGTGAACTCTGGCTCATCACCCGATTCCTCGAGGCGTTGCTCATCAACCAGAAACGGCAAAGAGGGGTTGAACAAGTCCAGGATCAGTCTGCCTCCCTCAACGAGATGGCGCTGTATGCTGTTCAGGCAGGACAGTTGATCCTCGACGGTTATCAGGTGTTGGAAGGGCCGAAAAGGAATGGTCGCCAGGCGGAACTCCCTTCCAAGATCAAACTGTCGCATGTCTGCCTGGACCAGTTGCACCCTCGATTGCACTTCCTCAGGCTCACGGGACAGCTTCTCTCGGCAGACTGTCAACATCGGTTCGGAGAGATCGAGACCGACGATTTCGATGCCGGCCCTCGCCGTCGGAATCAGCACACGCCCGGTTCCACAGCCAACCTCCAACACCGGGCCTCCGGACTGTTGTGCCATCTCCACGAAGAAGTTGACATCCTCTCGATCGCGATAGGGGACAACGTGATCGTAGTACTCAGCGACGAAACCGTACTCTTCATAGCCTCCCGACAGATCCACCTCAACCTCCAATTATCGAGTATATCCCAGGGAATGTTCAGTGGGCGAATCAGCCCTTGGGAAATCGATTCCGCTTTCCGACGGTCGAGAGGTCTGTTTTCTCACGGATAGTAAGGAAACACGGATATATTTTCAGGGATAAACAGCACATCATCCGTGTTTCTTTCCATCCGTGAGGAATAAATTCGGTGAGGTGCGTCATCTGGCACTCTCAGACCACTCCCTGCGCCCTAAGGGCCTCCAACCGACCCCGGTCATAGCCCAGGTACTTCAGATAGACATATTCGTTGTCGGCACCCACTGGCCGGCAAAGCCACTTGGTGCGGGGTGGTGTCTCCG
>JBHIAO010000068.1:0-18037 GCA_046758565.1 Anaerolineae bacterium | reverse complement strand
TGATTTCCATGGCCGGCCCGGTCACGTTCAAGAACGCCAAGAAACCGGTGGCGGTGGCCGAAGCTGTGCCGCTGGAGTGGTCGGTCGTTGAGACTGATGCCCCGTACCTCGCTCCGCATCCGCATCGCGGGAAGCGCAACGAGCCGGCCTACCTGTGGCTCACTGCACAGCGTATTGCAGAGATCAAGGATGTACCGGTCGAGACCGTAACTGAAGTAACGTCGGCCAATGGCACGGCCCTGTTTGCCCTTGCCTAGGCGCTGTCTCGAGACTGTCGAAGGGTAGTGTCCTGAGCTCTTCGACCTTGCTCAGGGTAAACCTTGTCCTGAGCTGTGTCGAAGGGTTGAGCCGGCGGATTCGGACCCGATTTGGACGTAATTCTGACCTGGCTATGCTAAGATTCATCGAAAGAAAGTCTGAAGATCGAGCCGGGCAACAGTCCCGGGGAAAGTTACGGGTTTCCGTTGTCAGAACAGATCATGTGTCGGGTCAAACTATCGTCGGGTGTGAAGGGGAAAACATTGACGCTCACTGATATCCTCCAACCGATCAGCGATGATATGAAGGTGGTAGAGGCAACCCTGCGTGACACGGCGCAGGTTGAGTATGCGCCGTTGGCTGAGATGGTTGAGTACATTGTGTCCAGTGGTGGCAAACGGATACGTCCCGCCCTGGTCTTGTTCGCCACGCGGTTCCATTCAGTGGACTTTCGAAAGGCTGTCTCGTTGGCGGCGGCGGTTGAAACGCTGCATACGGCGACTTTGATTCATGATGATGTGGTTGACCATTCATCGCTGCGCCGCGGCCGGCCAACGATCAATGCGTTCTGGACCGATGGCGCCAGCGTGCTGGCCGGCGACTACGTCTTCGCCCGGGCGGCCGGCTATGCGGCCGCCACGGGCAGCGTACGCGTGATGGGGCTATTTTCCAAAGCCCTGGAGACGATTGTAGATGGCGAGCTGCGCCAGCTCTTCCGCCGGCGCGATGGACTACCGCCACGGGATGACTACTACCATCGGATTTTCAGCAAGACAGCCTCGCTTTTCGCTCTGGCCACCGAGGCGTCAGGCGTGTTGATGGCCGCCTCGGATACCGAAATTCAGGCACTGCGTGACTATGGCTACAACCTCGGCATGGCTTTCCAGATTGCCGACGATGTGCTGGACTTCGTTGGTGAGGAGCACAACCTCGGAAAGCCCATAGGCAGCGACCTTCGGCAGGGTACCGTGACATTGCCGGTATACTATTTTGCGGAGGCCCATCCAGAGCATCCCGCCATCGTGGGTTACTGGCACGAAGGGGATACGGCCGTTGAGGAGTTGGTGGAGGCGATTCGAGCCTCGTCGGCTATCGACAATGCACTGGCGGAAGCCAGCAGATTTGCGTCCAGGGCGGCAAAAGCGTTGCTTGTCATGCCCGACATACCAGCCCGCGCGTCTCTACGTGATCTTGCCTCGTACGTCGTGAGACGCCAAAAGTAGCCTTGTCCTAAGCTCTGCCGAAGGGTCGGTGTTTCGGCGATGATCGATCTGGTGATCATCATAATCAGTTGGAACGTCCGTCCTCTACTCCAACGCTGTCTCACGTCCATCTATGCGAGGACTTCCCGGGACATTACTTTACACGTGCTTGTGGTTGACAACGCGTCGACCGATGGCAGTGCTGGCATGGTTCGTGAAACCTTTCCCCAGGCGCAGCTTATCGCCAATGATGAGAACGTTGGTTTCACTCGGGGCAACAATCAGGCACTGGAGGCGCTCGGATTCTGCGATCGGAGATTGGAAAAGGGAAAAGGGAAAAGGGAAAAGGGAAAAAGGGACAAGGGAGAATGGAGAACTAAGCAGGTACAGGCTACATCGTTGCCGCGGTATGTTTTGTTGCTGAACCCTGACTCGGAGATCCTCGATGATGCTCTGCCAACGATGGTTCAGTTCATGGATTCACAGCCAGATGTTGGCGTCGTTGGCCCGCAGTTGCTGTTCCCTGATGGGACGATTCAGTCCTCGCGACGACGTTTTCCATCGCTCGCAACTGCCTTCCTGGAAAGCACTGTGCTACAGCAGTGGTGGCCCGATAACCCGGTCGTCTGTCGCTACTACGTCTTGGATCAGCCCGATAGTGCAGTTCAGGATGTCGACTGGGTTGTGGGCGCCTGTTTGATGGCCCGACGCGAGGCGATTGAGGAGGCCGGCCTCCTGGACGAAGGCTTTTTCATGTACTCCGAGGAGCTGGACTGGTGCCGGCGGATCAAGGACCGTGGCTGGCGCGTGGTTTACCTGCCTACGGTCCAGGTGATCCACCATGAGGGCAAATCCAGCGAGCAGGTGGTGCCGGCCCGTCACATCCACTTCCAGCGGAGCAAGGTGCGTTACTTTCGCAAGCACCATGGCCGGCCGGCGGCCCTTGCTCTACGCCTGTTCCTGCTACTGACGTATATCTGTCAACTGCTGCTCGAAGCGACAAAGTGGGTCTTGGGTCACAAGCGCCCGCTACGCCGTGAGCGGGTGGCGGCTTACTGGCAAGTCATCCGATCAAGGCTTTAACGAAGCCCTGATTTCATGAAAGTCTGTTTCATCAGTGGTGAGTTTCCGCCGATGCAGGGCGGAATAGGTGACTACACGCGCGAGTTGGCCCGTGCGCTCACGAAGTTCGGTGTTGAGGCGCACGTCGTCACCTCGGTCAAGGCCGGCCTGTCAGGTCTGTGCATTGTTCACCCCATCATCGAGACCTGGAGCTGGCGCTCGCTGAGAACCATTGATGCCCTATTGGACGACCTCCAGCCGGCCATTATCCACATTCAATACCAAACGGCAGCGTACAGCATGCACCCGGCCATCAATTTCTTGCCACTGTGGCTGCGGTGGCGCCGTGCGAACCTTCGCGCTGCTATCACCTACCACGACCTGCGCGTGCCGTACCTCTTCCCGAAGGCCGGCCCCGTGCGTTGGTGGGTGACCCTGGCGCCTGCCCGCTGGTCCTATGCAGTTATCGTTACGAACGCAGAAGATTGGCAGAGATTAGAGACTGGAGATTGGAGATTAGAGATTACGACCAGTCCTCGATCTCCAATCTCCAATCTCCAATCTCCAACCTCCAATCTCCAATCTCCATTCCTGATCCCCATCGGCTCCAACATCCACCCCAACCCGCCGGCCGATTTCGACCCCGATGCCTGGCGCGCCCAGGTCGGGATTGGTCGCGACGAAACGATGCTCGTCTATTTTGGATTCCTCAATGCCAGCAAAGGGGGCGAAACCCTCATCCAGGGCTTGGATCAGTTGACCCAGCGTGGTTATAATTGCCGGCTGGTCATGCTGGGCGGGCAGGTTGGGGCCAGCGACCCGACGAACCGGGCATACCTGGCCCGGGTGAACGCGCTGATTGACAAGCTTGATCTCGCGGATCGCGTGATGTGGACTGGATTTCTCCCAGACGAACGGGTGTCGACCTATTTGATGGCGGCTGACCTAGCCGTGTTACCTTATCGCGATGGTGCGTCCCTCCGGCGGGGCAGCTTGATGGCGGCGTTAGCCCATGGTGTGCCGGTGGTGACGACCCATCCGCAGGAGATTCGGTCCACCTGCGACCTGCCTCAACTGATAGACGGCGTCAACATCCGGCTGGTACCCCCCGACGACCCGGACGCCTTGGCCCAGACAGTGGGTGACCTGATCGATGATCCAACGCAGCGCCGGCAGCTTGGCCTGGCTGCTCGCCGACTGTCCCAGGCGTTCACCTGGGAGAGGATTGCTGCACAACACAAAGCCGTTTATGACCAGATTGCGACGACGAGTGCCCCCGAATGAATTCTTGCCAGCAGCATCTGAGGTTTCGCCATGATACGGGGTAGATTGGAGCGTTCACAGGTGTGGCGCGGTGAGCAACGTGCAATTCGCAGCACTTCAACGTTCAACGCATACAGCGTGCTGGTCGTCGGGACGTTTATCCTGCTGGCAACGGTTTACAGCGTGGTCACGCCGCTTTTCGAGGCCCCAGACGAGGTGTGGCACTTCCGGTTCATTACGCACATGGTGGATACCGGCACATTGCCAATCCAGGATCCTGCAAATCCCGGCCCGTGGCGCCAGGAAGGATCCCAGCCACCGCTGTACTACCTGTTAGCAGCCCCGTTTGTCGCGTCCATCGATAACAGCAATGTTGAGCTCGTCATCAAACGCAATCCCCACGCCGCTGTAGGGCGCGCCGGCGCCGACGGAAATGTCAATTTCGTCGTTCACACCGCGCGTGAGCGATTTCCCTGGCAAGGTGTCGCCCTCGCAGCCCACATGGCCCGTTTCGTGTCGGTGCTGCTCGGGGCAGTGACCGTTGCGCTGACGTATTTGCTAACCCTGGAGGTATTTGAAGGGAATCCATTGTTGGCGCTGGGAGCTGCAGTGCTCGTGGCACTCAACCCACAATTCCTGTTCATCAGCGGTGCCGTCAACAACGACAATCTGGTGATTGCGTTGGCGACGCTCACGCTTCTTCTGTTGCTCCGGCTGGTGAATAACGGTGTGTCCGGCCGCCGGTTGGCCGTGCTGGGCATCGTGATCGGACTGGCGGCGCTAAGCAAGCTGAGCGGTCTGGGGCTGTGGGGCCTGGTCGGCATGGTTCTGCTGGTATACCATTTCGGATTGCGGATTGCGGAGGGGAAATCCGCAATCCGAAATCCGAAATCCGAAATCCGAAATGGGATGGCCTGGCAGCGACATGGCTTGCTGGCACTGGTGCGCTGGTATCTGGTGGTCTTTGGGTTTGCAACCGCAGTGGCCGGCTGGTGGTACGCTCGCAACTGGGCCCTGTACGGCGATCCAACCGGGCTCAACGTGATGCTTCAGATTTTCGGACACCGCACGGGGCCGGTGAGTCCGCTGCAGCTCATCCGGGAGTTTGAGGGGCTCCGTTGGTCTTTCTGGGCTGTGTTCGGTTGGTTCAACCTGCTACCCCCTGGCCGGGTACACTGGTTTTTCGACCTGCTGTCCTTGGCGGGCGTCGTCGGTCTCATCATGTTTGTCAGCCAGCGGATTCGTGCACGAGATTGGGCGACCTTGGGTCGGCTCGCGATCCTGGTGATCTGGTTTGTCATCACGGCCGTTGGCCTCGGACGCTGGACCATGCTGACCACGGCGACTCAGGGGCGTCTGTTGTTTCCCGCCATCTCCGTCGTTGGCGTATTGCTGTTCACAGGCCTGGCGACGCTGATCCCGGGTCGATACCGGTCACGCCTGGTCACTGCCCTCGGTGTGTGGATGGCAGGCATTGCATTGTATATCGCGTTTGGTGTTATTTGGCCGGCCTACGCACCGCCGCCCGCATTGTCGGCGGAACAACTCGACTCAATTCCACATCCAGAGGATGATGTGGTATTCGGCAATCGGATTGCCCTCGTGGGGTATCAGGTGACACCAGACGTGGTTCGCCCGGGTGATGATCTAACGGTGACGCTTTACTGGCGGGGACTGATACCGGTCGAGACAGACTACAGCCTGTTCCTCCATCTGATCGGGGAAAACGACGTGAGCTTGAGCCAACGGGACAGCTATCCGGGTCGTGGCACCGCGGCAACCAGCGAATGGACGCCGGGTGTGACCTTTGTGGACACGTATCGGCTGCACGTACCGACCACAGCGGGTGCCCCGCAATCGGCGTGGGTTGCTCTGGGGCTGTACGATCTGGTAGAGCAGCGGCGGTTGGCACTTCCCGATGGCACTGAGCGATTCGCGCTGAAGGCGGTACGACTCGTGCCAGCCATGAACGAGGCCAGCATTCCCAATCCAGTCGATTTTGACCTGAGCGGCCACGTGAAGTTGGCCGGCTACGAGTTGTCGACGCGGGCTGTGAGCCCGGGTGAGACCCTTGACCTGGCTCTGTACTGGCAGGCGCTGGCTGACATGGATCAAAACTATACGGTATTCACCCAGCTCTTGAGCGACGATCTAGTCATCTGGGCACAAGACGACGCGCAGCCCCTGCGCGGCGATTATCCGACATCGCGCTGGACGCCGGGGGAGGTCGTGCGGGACACGTACCGTCTCACCGTCAAGCCTGAGGCGCCAGCCGGCGTGCATCACCTGGAAATCGGCATGTATCTTTTGGAGACCGGCGAACGGTTGTACCGAACCGACGAACCCACCGCCAACAGCATTCGCCTAGCAGGCATTCGGGTTCTGCCGGCGAATTGACCAGCAGAGTAAGATAGACTATCATTCCTGAGGCCATCGCGGTGATACAAGGTGCGTGATTACCGAGCCACACCCGCCCATGCCTAAACGTCTGCTCGTTCCGGCCTACCTCGCGGTCCTCATTCTGCTGGCTTTCGCCGTCCGCACGTACGATCTAGACGGCAAGAGTATCTGGAGTGATGAGGGCCTCAGCCTATACCGAGCTCGGGAACCCGTACCTTCTATTGTCTCGGGCCAGATTGTGATTCAGGGTATACCGACGCAGGATACCCAACCCCCGCTTTATTTTCTGCTACTACATGCCCTGATGAGCGTGGCCGGCACAAGCACCTATGTCGCCAAGTATTTGTCAGTTCTTGCCAGTCTGTTGATTATTCCTTTGCTCTACGTGTTAGGGCGCCGGCTCATGGGCAACACAGTCGGCTTGCTCGCGGCGATGATTGGTGCTCTATCTCCTCTTTACCTCTGGTATGCCCAGGAAATCCGGATGTACACGCTGCTGGTCGCTTTGAGCACTGCTTCCATGTACACGCTGATTCGGGCCGTAGGCAGTGTAGCGGGGGAGCCAAAGGGACAAGGAGACAAGGAGACAAGGAGACAAGGAGGGGGGGAGAAGAGGAGAGATCACCTTGTCACCCCCTCACCTTGTCACCCCCTCACCTTGTCACCCCCTCACCTCCGCACCCCAGCACCTCAGCACAGATGGGGATTGGCCTACTTTGTCGTCACCGCCGCCATGGTTTACACGCACTACAGTGCTTTGTTCCTGGTAGGCTTCCAGGGACTGTATCTCGTTATCCGGGCCGCGCGCCGGCGACGCTGGTGGTTACTGGCACCCGTGGCGGTGGCCGGCCTGGTTACGTTGCCGGTGATTCCTTTCGTGGTTAAGCGACTGGGAATAGGCCCAGAGCGTGACTTCCACTTCGTCCCACTGTGGATCATTGTACGGGACCTATGGAATGCTTTCAGTTTGGGCTTGTCGGTCGACTTTTACCACGTATATCCGCTGGATATCATATTTCTGGGTGTGCTGGTTGTAGGCCTGCTGGCGTTGCTCCCCCTCGATGCGATTGTCCTGGGTTCTGTCCTGGGCTTATCGCTTGTCCTGAGCCCAGTCGAAGGGAAGGGCTCCGTCGAGGGGCTTCGCACTCGGGACGAACGCCACCGACAGGGTGTTGCGCCTTTCCTGCTGGGGTATCTCTTCGTGCCAATTCTGGCGTTGTACGCCGCGTCCCACATCAAGCCGATGTACCAGGGTGCGCGTCATCTGATGATCGTATCGCCGGCCTATTATCTGATGCTCAGCGCGGGTCTATTAGCCCTTCGCCGGCGCGCTCGGCCAGCCCTGGTGGTGAGCACTGCGGTTATCGTGATCGGCATGGGCCTTTCCACGAGCAACTATTTTACCGACTCGCGCTATCTCAAGGACGATCTGCGCGGTCTGGCATACTACTTCCAGGCGCATCAGGGACCCAACGACGCACTGATCCTGAGTGACAGCGTTCTAACCCTCGCGTTCCAGTACTACCTGGGTGAAGATGCCTCCATCGACGCCGTGCCCCGGTTTGGGACCCCCCTGCAGTCGGATTTCCCGAACCAGATCCGAGCTCTGATAGAGCGCTATGACCGACTGTGGTTCATGTCGCCCCATCGGCCCGTTCGTGCGTGGTTGGACCGGAACCTCTTCCAGAGCGATGAGGTGTACTTCGAGGGCATGGATATCCCGGTGATGGCAGCGGTGTACGAGTGTGAAGACCCGCGCCTGACCGAAGCGCCCGACGGCTTGCGTGGCGAGACAACCGAGCTGGGCGGGCTGCTTGCCTTCCACGGCTATACCGTGCCCCACAACCCTGTCAGTGCCGGCGAGATATTGGCCACCCATCTGTACTGGGAGCCGCAACGGGCACTGGATACCGATTACCAGATCACGTTGGCGTTGATGGATGACATTGGTAACAAGTGGGGCGACGGCGACTCAGCGCCCTTCCGCGGTCTCCATCCGACATCGACGTGGGAGCCTGGTACGGTATTGCGCAATCGGCACGAGCTTATGGTCAATCCGGGGGCACCTCCAGGAGTGTACCATTTGCAGCTCCACGTGTACGATCCGGCTTCTGGCGACATCCTTCCCAGGAGCGACGGGAGCCCTCTGATCAATCTGGGTGACATCGAGATCGTGCGTCCACGTGAAATCGTCTCACCCCGAGCTGTGACGCCGGGGGTAGCAAGAGATATCAGTTTCGGACGCCGACTGCGCCTGCTGGGGTTCGATCTTGCGGCGCGGGTACGCCGGCCGGGGGATGATATCCCCCTGGCAACCTACTGGCAGGCGCTTGGCGATCTTAACCGTGATTACCAACTGTGGGTTCGGCTGGTCGGCGCTGATGGTCAGGTGTTAGCAGAGAAAACCGTTGCACCCACGTCCCCGGGCTATCCGACCAGTCAGTGGCGGCCGGATGATGTGCTCCAGGGGCAGCATCGGCTCATCGTGCCGGCCGACGCGCCTGCGGGCAGCGCAACGGTCGTTCTCAGTGTCGTCGATCCGGATGGCTGGCCGTTGACCGCCCATCGACTGCGCTGGTTGCCCGTCGGTGGCACCGATGTCCGTCTGGCGGCGGTCGAAATTGTGCCCTACGACAACATCGTGACCGAGGCTCCCCCCATGCAGTACGTTCTGAACGCCCAGCTATCTGGCACGATCGACCTACTCGGTTACGATCTGCGCTCGACCTCGGTCGCGCCTGGAGAAGAGCTCAATTTCGAATTTCGAAATTCGAAACTTGTACTGAGCCCAGTCGAAGTATTCGAAATTGAGCTCTACTGGCGAGCCAGCACCGTCGTCGATGGGAACTTTAAGGTGACTGTGCAAGTCCTATCTGCAGATGATCAGGTCGTCGCACAGCACGACAGCGTGCCGGCAGACTGGACACGCCCGACGATGGGCTGGCTCCCCCGCGAAGTCATCGCCGACTCACACACCCTGGCGATCAATTCCGGAACATCGCCAGGAGCCTACCGGCTGATCGCCGCCATGTATGACCCCGTCAGCAACCGCCGGCTTCCCGTGATGCAAGACGGTGACGCACGAGATCACGTTGTCTTGGGAACACTGGTCGTTCACTAGAGCCTACCTGGAAATGCACTTTCACCTCATTTCGGACTTCGGATTTCGGATTTCGGATTTTTCTATTTCCAATCCACAATCCGCAATCCGCAATCCTCAACCCGCAATTGAAATTCGAAATTCGAAATTCGAAATTCGAAATCAAAAACGGTATCTCATTCTTATCGCAGGGCTCACACTGTTGGCTTTCCTGCTGCGCGCTTACCGCCTCGACTATCAGAGCCTGTGGTACGACGAAGGCTTCAGCGTGTGGCTGGCCGGCAAGGACCTGGCAACCATCACAACAGGTGACTTCAACCCGCCGCTGTATATCTATCTGCTTCATCTTTGGATCCAACTGGCTGGCAGGAGCGAGTTTGCCGTCCGATTCCTCTCTCTGATCTTCAGTGTACTGATTATTCCACTGGGCTTTCGCATCGGAACAGAACTGCTTGACCGCCCGACGGGCCTCCTGGCCGGCGTGTTGATAGCCATTGCGCCGCTGCACCTGTGGTACGCACAGGAAGTCCGGATGTACGCTCAGGTCACCGCCCTGTCCCTTTTCGCAACACTGGCTCTGGTCCGCGCCTTGAGTGGCCGGCGCCGCGCCTGGATCGTGTACGTCACGGCAACGGTTGGCGCTGTGTACACTCACTACTATGCCTGGATGATCGTCCTGGCTCAGGGTCTGTTCGTGCTCTGGTGGGCCATCCGAGGGCGAGGGAGCGCGGGAGCAGGGGAGCGCGGGAGCAGGGGAGCGCGGGAGCAGGGGAGCGCGGAGGACTTCACCCCTGCACCGCTGCACCTCGGCACCCCTGCACAGAATTGGCTGCTATCTCAAATTGCACTGGCGCTGGCAACTCTTCCCTGGATGCCGTATCTGATCGACCATTATCGGCATCAGGCCCTGTCGTACTGGCCAGGCACCCTCAGTTTCCAGTGGGTGGCACAACAGACGCTCGTGGCTTTCAGTGTCGGAGAGACGCTGCAGGGTGATCTGGCCCAGTGGGCTATGCTGGGCTATCTCTCCCTGATAGCTATCGGCCTCCTTGGATCGCTGGTTCGGCATCGCCGCTCGCCCGACAGCGCTGTGCTCACGACGCTACTCTTAATCATCCCCCTCATTGTCCTTTACATCATTGTGCGAGATCGACCAAAATTTGCACCGAGGTATCTGATGGTGGCATCGCCGGCCTTCTATCTCCTGGCGGCGGCCGGACTGCGGGCCATCTGGCCGCGTCGAACCGATGCCATCCTCGTGCGTGTCATTGGGTCCGTCGTTACCCTCGCTGCCCTGCTGTTTCTCACGACGACGGCAGTGCAGAGCGCGTCCAATATGTACTTTGATCCTGTATACGCCCGTGAGGACTTCCGCGGTCTCGCGCGATTTCTGGAGCAAAACGTGGACCAGGACGAGGGTGTCCTGCTGATCTCCGGCCATTTCTTCCCGGTGTTCGAGTACTACTACGACCGCAATAACTGGATACCGATTCCCAGAGACACGACATCGTCGCCGTCCATTACCGATGTTGTAACCCTGGATGTGGCTGAAGAGCTGGACCGGTTCGCAGCCAATCGTCGAGGACTCTGGCTCGTCCTCTGGCAGGACGAAGTGGCAGATCCAAACGGGGTAGTGGTGGCTCTGCTGGATCGCACTGGCGAGCGGGTGCCCATTGAGGCCAGTTTCCACGGACTGCAGTTGCGATACTATCGGCTGCCGGCCACTGCGCTCTTCACGTCCGAGATCGGACACCCCCTGGGACTGAGTCCGGTCAACGAGGTTCGGTTGGCTGGCTATGACTTGCTGAATGAGCCGCCGCCGGCTGATCAACCGGTCGACATATTGCTCTATTGGCAGGCGCTGGCACCCATGAACCGGAATTACAAGGTGTCACTTCGCCTGCGGGATGACCAGGGGTTGTTATGGGCCAGCGAGGACGGTCAGTTAGCAGGCTTCTGGTACCCAACCTATCGTTGGACCACCGGCGAGGTGGTCCTGGGGCGCCATCCTATCCCGTTGCCGGCCGGGATGCTGCCAGGTGAATACAACCTGAATATGATTTTCTACGCTGCCGAGGACAATTTCCAACCGCTGGAGTTGCGCCTGGGCCGCATCACCATCGACCGACCCAGCGAGCCGCCTGTCGTGGAAGATCTTTCGATTCCCCATCCAATGACTGCTTTCTTCGGCGGATTGGAGCTCCTGGGGTACGACCTCGGGACCACGCAGGCAACGCCAGGTGGTGAGATCGATGTGACATTGTTCTGGCGCGCACACCAGGGTCCGGGCATCGACCGCCGGCTGCAACTGCAATTGGGCCGGTCGATCATCCCGATATCGCCCGCATATCCGATGGAGCAGTGGCAGGCCGGCGATGTCTTTCGCACGCGGCATCGCATCCGGGTGCCGGCCAGTAACCAGGGTGGCATCCAGCCCCTGCAAGTCACCGTCCTCGACGACACTGGCGTCGCTGTAGCACCTCCCGCTCGTCTGACAGACGTCACGGTGGCGATCGGCGATCGGCGTTTCGACGTGCCGGCCGGCATATCGCATCCCGAACGGGTCGAGTTGGGCACCGGCGTGACCTTCCTGGGCTACGACATGGAGCCGCAGACCCTGAAGCCCGGGGAAAAACTCCATCTGACGCTGTACTGGCAGGCTCGCGCACCGATGGATGAGAGTTACAAAGTTTTCACCCACCTGCTAAACGTTGGCATCGGAATGTGGGGCCAGGTCGATGCTTTCCCGGTCAATGGCAGCCGGCCAACGACGGGCTGGCTGCCTGGGGAAGTCATCATCGACCGCTATGACATCCCGGTTGACCCGGCCGCGCCGGCTGGTGAGTACTTCGTCGAGGTCGGTATGTACGCCCCCAAGACGTTAGAGCGGTTGCCGGCGGTGGCTGGCGGGCAGCACCTCCCCGAAGATCGAATCCTGCTCGAGAACGTCCGGGTCGAACCCTGAGAGCCCATCCCTGTGACTGTTAAGGATTAGCCCATTATGCAGCGACAGCGGGTTTTGATAGGGATGGTGATTGCAGCGGGCTTGGCCATGGCCATAGCCATTGTCATCGCATGTGCGGAAGGACAGCTAACCGAGCAGAATCGAGCTTTTGGCAACGTCACCCGTCAACCACCGACACCTGTGCCAAGCCGTACTCTGTTGCGCACATACTTTCCATTCGTCTTATCCGTCCCACCTAAACGTATTTACATGCCATTCCTCAGTCACGCTCGGGCCACACCTACCCCAACGGCGACACCACAGCCGACTTCTACTCCCGCTCCAACCCCCACACCTACTCCGCCCTGGCCGGAGCCTCTAGAGAAGGCCGGCCGGAGCAAGCTGGGCCTCCATGTGCAGTGGAACAACTCACCTGACATCATGGAATTCATCCGCCGCGCGAAGCCGGCTGTGGTCAAATCCGTCGGCGATTTTGGGTTTCTGGCCGAGGTCAAACAGATCTCCCCCACCACGGTGACCATCGCCCGTCTCGACAAAGCGTCGCAAAGGATGGAGGGTGATCCCGTGCTCGCGGCGCGGGCCTTCGTAGCCGAGAATCTGGAGCAGTACCAGCTCAATCCTGCAGTGGATTATTGGGAAGGCTACAACGAACCGGGGGTCCGTGACCGGATGGAGTGGTATGCCGCCTTTGAGGCCGAGCGAGCGCGATTGATGGCCGAGCATGGCTTTCGCGTGGCGGTGGGGGCCTTCTCCGCCGGCGTACCCGAATGGGAAGAGTTCGCTGCTTTTCTGCCAGCGATCGAGGCCGCGTACAAGCACAACGGAATCCTCACACTGCATGAATACGATGCACCCACGATGGATCGCTCCGCTGCAGCGGGTCTGCCGGGCCGTCCAGGCTACGCCGATCGTGGTGCCCTGGCCTTGCGCTATCGCTGGTGGTACGAGGATTTTCTCAAACCGCGAGGGCTGGTCATACCTTTGGTGATTTCCGAGGCAGGTATTGACGGCGGCATTCCGGATCGGCCCGGTCCCGAAGGCCGTGGCTGGCGAGATTTCACTGGCTATTGGAAAACCCACGGGCTAGGTGATGACGGTGTGCGGGTTTACATTCGACAGATGGCCTGGTACGATGCTGAATTGCGGCAGGACGACTACGTCATCGGATTCACCGTGTTCACAGCTGGTGCCATGAGCGATTATTGGAGAAGCTATGACATCACCCACATTTTGCGCCAGGTGGCGACTTACGTCGTCAGTCAACGCTGATGTGCAACGAGATCCGATTCTGCAATGAGGGGGTGGCGTAAGTGGCCGTGGCGCGACATCGGTGCCGTGGCGCTTTTGATAGCTCTGACGACGCTGTTTTACTGGCGCTATCTGACCCCCAACGAGATGGATCGGGTCTACTTCCCGCAGGGTGACTTCACAGATCACTACTACGTATACCGCACCCTTGTCCTGCGAGAGTTGCGCGTAGGGCGTTTTCCTCAGTGGATACAATGTGTGTTCAGCGGTTATCCCTTTCAGGCTGACCCGCAATCCAGTCTGTTCTACATGCCGGCGATGCTGAATCTTTTCCTGTTCCTGGCCATGGGTTACGGTCATCTTCCCCTGATGGCCCTCGAGGTCGAAGCCGTGGCCCACGTGCTGCTGGCAGCCCTGTTCACCTACGCTTTCCTACGAACACTCGTCCGGCGACGTCTCGCGGCCCTGCTGGGGGCCATCGTCTTTGCCTTCGGTGGTTATCTGACCAGTTATCCGCCGGGGCAGATTGCGATTCTGGAGAGTGCCGTCTGGCTTCCGCTGGCGCTGCTGGGGGTGCTACAACTGCACCGAAGTGGGCGCTGGCCGTACGGCCTTGTAACGGCCCTCGCCTATGCGATGAGCATCCTGGCCGGCAACCCCCAGACCTACACCCAGGTGATCTACACCACGCTGGTCTTTGGCGTCTATCTGGCGTGGCGCGACCGGGTGCCGCGGCGCACAGGACTGGTTCGCCTGGCCGGCCCGGTGGCCCTCGCCGCCGGCCTAAGCGCGGTGCAACTCCTACCCTCATTCGAATATACCCGCCTGTCAACCCGCGCCCAGATCCCCTTTGCCGAATCAGGGACCGGCTTCCCCCTGGAAGACATTGTCCAATTCGTGTTAACCGGGCTGGTGAGCCGCTGGCAACCGCTGTATGTGGGTATTCTGCCTCTGGGTCTGGCCATCTTGGCCATCTGGGCATGGCGCCAGCGGGACACGGGATTCTGGCTTGGGTTGGGAGTTGTGTCCCTGGCTCTGTCTTTCGGAGCCAACGCGGTAGCCTTCGACGTGGCTTTTCTGGGCCTGCCGGGCTATGCGCTGTTCCGCAGTCAGGAGCGCCACGCCTTCCTGGTCAGCTTCGCCCTGAGCGTACTGGCGGCCTACGGCGCCGATGCCCTCTTCGCCCCCCTACCCCGCCGCCTGCGCCGTTGGGTCTCTCGCTGGCGATGGGTGATGTGGGCCTCACTCCCCGGTGCGCTGGCCTTGCTGATCGCCGCTGTGGTGATGCATCGCGCTGGCGCCGATCCCAGCGACAGCCAGAACCTGCCCCGCCACGTTGCGGCGTTGTTGCTGTGGCTCGCCGGCACGGCGGCCATTCTTCAAGCGCGGCTCGATGTGCCACGCCGGCGTCTGGGGGTAGCTGGCGCTGCCCTGGCACTTATCGTACTTGACCTGTTCACCCTCAACCGCCCCATCAACTACACGGAGCGCTACGAGCTCTACCCGGTGACGTCGGTCGTCCAGCCCATCCTGGCTGATCAGAGCTGGTTCCGAATTCAGGACGATTACCGATTGCAGGGCCATACGGCGTGCATGCTGCGACTGGAAGAGGTGTGGGGCATCGCCTCCATTCGGCTGGCCCACTATCAGGAGTTCTTCAACCGTGCCATTGAAGCTGTCCGCTGGCCGTTGCTGGGAGTACGCTACCTGACTACGTGGCGCCAGGAATTGTTTCCTCGTCCGGGTGCACCGGCCGTACCTGCTGAGTTGTTATATCAGGAAGGCGAAGGAGCGCAGGCCACGTATCTGTACCGGCTGCCCGGCGAGCTCCACTGGGCATGGGTGGCGCGGGACTTGCGCTATGCACCCGACGACAAGAAGCTCTACGACGAGCTAAACGCTTCCGACTTCGACCCCTGGTTCCGAGCCGTGCTGCGCGAACCTATCAGAGTGCCCAAAGTCCACGCCGAGGATCGCATTCGTGTCGTCACTCGGCAGCCGAACCACCTGGTCCTGGACGTTGAGCTCGGCGCGCCTGGCCTTCTGCTGATCAGCGAGGTGTTCTACCCTGGCTGGCGGGCCACGCTGGACGGCCAACCGACCCCAATCTATGAGGCTGACGCGGTGTTGCGTTCGGTGCTGGTGCCGGCCGGCGCACACCGGATCGAGATGCGCTACGATCCGTGGTCGTTCAAGCTGGGAGCGGCCATTTCGGTGTTGTCAATTGCCGGCTTCTTCGCCCTCGTCGTTGCCAGTTGGAAGACGGAGAATGGAAAAGGGAAAGGGGAAAATGGAAGGGGGACAATGGAAGATGGAGAGTAGGAATGGGAAGATGGAAGCGGAGGATGGGACCAACTATGTTAAGTCCCATTCTCCTTTCTCCATTCTCCATTTTCCATCCTCGATCCTCCAATCTCCAATCTCCATTCTCCTCCTAACGCTACTTGCCTTCGGCCTCCGCACCGCCCACCTGGCCGGCCCACCCCTGAACGGCGACGAAGCTTTCACCGTGCTGCTGACGGATCGCGGCTGGGCCGGCATGCTGGAGGCGATGCGCACCACAGAGCCTAATCCACCGCTCCACTTTTTCGCGCTGCGGATGTGGATGGCCGGGGCTGGCCGCAACGAGTTCAGTGTGCGTTTCCTCTCAGCGCTGTTCGGCGTACTGACCGTGCCGCTGACGTATGAGCTGGGACGCCGGCTGCTTGGGAGGTGGGTCGGCCTCGCCGCCGCTCTGCTGGCCGCCGTGAACCCGTACCTGGTGTGGTACAGCCACTTCGCACGTGCCTACAGCTTGTACCTGTCATTGACGCTGGCCTCTTTGGTCCTGGCACTCCGTTGCGGATTGCAGATCGCGGATCGCGAATCGCGGATCGCCGATTCGCAACACTACCTCACGCCTCACCGCTCTCCCGGTAGGTGGTTGGCATACGTCGGCGTGACCGCCACGGCCCTGTACACGCACTACTTCGCCTTCCTGTTCCTCATCGCCCAGAACCTCATCTTTCTCCTCAGCAATTGGAGGCACATAAATTCGAAATTCGAAATTCGAAATTCGAAATCCGGGCAGACGTGGCGCACCTGGTTCAGTGCTCAGGCAGCGGTGGCAGTCCTGGTCGCACCCTGGTTGATCCTGACCGGCCCCATGCTCCTGAGCCACGAAAAAGCCTGGCTGACCTACACATCGCCGGCTGCCGGCGTATGGCGCGCCCTGCGGGCGTATAGTTCAAGCGTAGATGTCCATGGTCTGGCTGCCGTACTGACGGCGATGCTTTTCACGATCGTGCTGACGGTTGGCATCGTGGCCGTATGGCGCGTTGATCGGTGGGCGCTGACCGTTCTGGGGACCTATTCGTTCGCTCCTCTGGCAATCGTACTGCTGGGATCGCTCATCCGGCCCATCTTCCTGGAGCGCTACCTCATCGGCGTGGTGCCAGCCTTTCTCGTTCTGGTCGCCGCCGGCGTCGTACCATCGCGTATCGCGTATCGCGTATCGCGTATCACCGACCAGGAATACGCAATACGCAGTACGCAGTACGTAATGCGGACCCCGCATCACGCATCACGCATCACGCCATTGCGTGGCTTGGCACTCATAGCGCTGATCACGCTAGTAGCCTCGGGCTTCCTCGCTCCGCCGTTCGGCACTGACTTCGCCGACTGGCGTGGGGTCGCCCGGGCATTGGAGGCGCGGGTTGCGGCCGACGACGTCGTGATCCAGAACTATCCCGATCCAGCTTTCGCGTACTACTACCGGGGGCCGGCTGAGTGCATTGTCCTGCCGGCTGAAGTCCCTGTCCCGCGCCAGGCAACCGACGAAGCCTTGCGCGCGTTGCTCCGCAAACATGACCGCCTGTGGTTATTGCCGCTCCGCGACCCGACATGGGACGCCGATGGGTTTGTCTGGTCGTGGCTCGACCGGCGAGCTGAGCTCCTGTCTGACGAGTGGGTGGCCGGCCACCACGTGCTGGCGTATCGTGTGTCGTCAGAGCCTGCGCCGGACATCCAGCAGCGGGTAGAGTGGCGACTGGGTGACGTGGCCCTGCTGGTGGCCTATTGGGTGGATGCGGCACGGGTTGCACCAGGCCAATCCATCGCGCTCACACTGTTCTGGGAACCTCTGCGGACTACTGACGTGTCGTATACGGTGTTCGTGCACCTGTGGGACGGACAGACGATCTGGGGACAGAAGGATGGTCAGCCCCAGGCTTGTCCTGAGCCCTGCACCGTCCCGAGCCCTTCGACTGTGCTCAGGACAGGCTTGTCGAGGGGTCGAAGGGCCGGCGCGTGGCCGACCACCGAGTGGTTCCCCGGCGATCTCATCGTCGACTCGCGGCAGGTTCCCGTCGATCCAGACACGCCGCCGGGTGGATACGAGTTGATTGCCGGTTTGTACCGGCTGGACACTGGTGAGCGATTGCCAGTTTATGATGCCAGCGGTCGGCCACGCGGCGACTATGTGCCAATCACAGAGATGCGCGTTAGGCCGTGATCCTTGAGCGATTGAAATCGCGGCTACCATTGCGAAGCCGGCCTGCG
>JBHIAO010000067.1:0-18072 GCA_046758565.1 Anaerolineae bacterium | reverse complement strand
ATCTCGACCTCGATCGGGTGGGTGTGGTGGGTGTGAGCCTGGGCGGCTACTACGCACCCCGCGCCGCCGCCTTCGAGCCGCGCCTTAAGGCGGCGGCGGCCATTGGCGGGCCGTACAACTTCGGCGAGTGTTGGTCCCAATTGCCGCCGATCACCCGCGAGACGTTCATGCATCATTCTGGCGCAAAGGACGAAGAAGAGGCACGCGAGAAAGCTTCGCAACTTGATCTCCAAGAGGTCTTGCCGCGCATCACTCAACCGCTGCTCGTCGTCTTCGGCAAACTCGACCGGCTGATCCCGTGGCAGCACGCCGAGCGCGTGGCGGCCGAAGTGCCGAACGCGGAACTGGTGATGTACCCGGAAGGGAACCACGTGTGCAACAACATCCCGTACAAGTATCGACCATTGGTGGCGGACTGGATGAGGGAGCGATTGCTGGATGTGGGCTAAGTTCTCGCCGGCCGAGATGTCCCGCCGCTGGGCGCTGGCCCGCGACCTGATGCGCCGGCGCGATCTGGTTGGTCTGTTGGTATTCGGCAACTCCGGCGTTAACCGGCACAACGAGGCCAATATCTTCTGGCTGACCAACCACCTCGACCTGCACCACAACTACCTGGTTGCGCCGCTGGATGAGTCCATTGAGCCGGCGCTGTACACCGGTCTCGTGAACCACGTGCCAAACGCCCGGCAGGTGAGCGAGATCCCGGTCATTGAGTGGGGCGGCTACAACCCGGCTGAGGCGGTCGCCAGACGCCTCCAGACGATTGGCCTGGTGCGTGGGCGGCTGGGGCTGGTGGGTGTGAACCACAGGTTCGGCATGGGGATGCCGTATCAACATTACCAGCGTCTGCGGGATGCGCTGCCGGACCTGGAGCTCGTGGAGGTAACGCTGGACTTCACCCGGCTGCGCACGATCAAATCCGACGAAGAGATCACATGGTTGCGCAAGGCGGCCGAGTTCACCGACCGCACCATCTACGCATTGCAGGAGCAGGTCCGTCCCGGACTGCCAGAGTATGCGTTGCTCGGCATCATTGAGGGGTCCTACCGCGCTGAGGGCGGCATCCCGCACATCGCCTTCCTGCGCTCAATGCCGATGGACGCTCCCAACGGTTGCCTGCCGGCCCAGAACCCCTCTGACCGCGTGATCCAGAAGGGGGACGTGATCATCACTGAGATCAGCGCCTCCTACTGGGGCTACTCCGGGCAGATTCACCGGCCCATCTTTGTGGGAGCGGACCCCGCGCCTGAGTGGCAGCGGATGTTTGATGTGGCTCTGGAGGCGTATGACCGGATGGCTGCGGTTATCCGGCCTGGCGCCACGGAATGCGATGTGATCCGCGCTGCATCGGTTATCGGCGAGAGCGACTACGCGATCTACGACGACCTGATCCACGGCTACGGAGTGGACATCCATCCGCCGCTGATTGATCGCTCGTGTTGCGAATACTGGCCGTGGGACGAGAATAACCCGGCGCCGGAAGGCCGGCGCTTCGAGAAGAACATGGCCATCGTCATCCAGCCCAACCCCATTACACCCGACGAACGCATGGGTCTGCAGCTCGGCGCACTGACGGTTGTCACCGAGAACGGAGCCGAGTCGTTGCACCAGGTCCCGTTTGAGCCGGTCATCGTTGAAGTATGAGCGCTGGAAGAGGAGGTGCAGAATGAAGGTGCGCGTTGGCGCAGTACAGCCGCGCGCTGTGTGGGGGAAAGAGGAATGGCGCAATGCCGAGCAGGCGGTGCGCTTGGCAGAGGAGGCTGCCGACAACGGGGCGGTGCTGATCACCTTCCCCGAAGGGTATCCGGGGCCAAGCCACGGGCCGATGGATAGCGGCGGCCGGCTGGAGGAGACCCCGATCGCCATGCTCCAAGAGGTGGCGGGCCGGCGAGGTGTCTACATCGTCGCCAGTAACCTCGAGCCGCACGAGACTGTCGAAGATGGCTTCTACCTGACGCAGAAGCTGATCGGACCTGAGGGCGAGATCCTGGCGAACTACCGCCGCTGCCAGCCAGACACGCCTCATCTGAACGAGTACCTGCACGGCGGTCGCCGGCACATCCTGCCCGGCGAAGGCCCGATGGTCGTCGATACGCCGCTGGGCAAGATCGGACTTTTGATCTGTTCTGAGTTGTTTGTGCCTGAGCTGGCCCGGATCGAGATGCTGATGGGGGCCGAGATCATCATCGCCCCGATGAACGGTCAGCACAGCCGCACCCGACCCCGCCTGACCGAGACCTGGCGGTGCGTGGCTCGGGCGAGGGCAGCCGAGAACCTGTGCTACGTCATCGTGGTCCAGAACCTGTTCCGCGATGGGATTCGCGGCGTCGGGATCATCGCCGGGCCGGAGGAGACCATTGCCCAGGGCGAGGGATCCGGTACCTTCTACGGCGAACTGGACATGGGCCGTCTGCATTGGTGGCGCAGCCGCTACTACAGCCCCGAGTTCTTCGTCCCGCCGGACGATGAGCACTTCGTCACCCGCTGCCGGCCTGGCCAAATCTGGGAGCGTCGGCCCGAGCTATACCGGAAGCTCGTTGAGCCCCAGGAGGAGGCCTTCAATTACGACTACTGGAAGCATGACCTGGACTCATGGGATCGTGGGCCACGGGCTTACCAGCCGGGCGTCACGCGCTAGCGGGTGTACATCGGGAGGCGGTGGTGATGACGACTGAGACAACCCCCGTTGGGGTGGCCGTCGTTGGACTGGGCTTTTGGGGAACCGTCCTCGCAGAGGCGGCCGCCCGCACTCCAAGCCTGCGGCTCGTGGCTTGCGTCTCGCGGCGCCCGGACCGCGCCGCTGAGGTCGCCGGACGGTTCGGCTGCCAGGCGCTTATCTCGCTCGACGAAGCCCTGGCTCATCCGGACGTGGAGGCGGTCGTGCTGGCGACGGGCAACCCGGATCACACCTCGGGAATCGTGGCCGCTGCCCACGCCGGGCGGCACGTCTTCGTCGAGAAGCCACTGGCCAACACGCTGCCTGAGGCGCGCGAGGCTGCGGCCGCAGCCGGCCAGGCAGGGATCGTGTTGGCAGTCGGGCACGAGTTTCGCCGTACCGGTGCAGCCCGTGCTATGAAGCGCCTCCTCGACGGAGGAGCGATCGGCGAAGTCGTGCTGGCAGAGGCTAACTTCTCGCTGCCTGCGCGTCTGAGGCCGGGAAGCTGGAAATGGTCCGCGGAGGGTTGTCCTGGCGGCACGCTCATCCAACTTGGCATCCACCACCTGGAGACGCTGACCCATCTGCTCGGTGAGGCGACCGTGACTGGGGCGGTGCTTGAGCGTCGCGCGAGCCAGGCGCCCATACCGACCGTGGCTGCGGTGACCTTGCAGCACGCCAGTGGCGCGACCTCCGTGGTGACGTCGAGCTACGTGAGTCCCCGGACCTACTTCATCCACGTCTACGGCACCCAAGGCGCCTTGCTCTACCGCACAGACCCTGGCGCCCGGGTGCACGCCGACCGACTGGACGAGGTCACACAGCTCCTCCTCCAACGCAACGACTCGGTCGAAGCCGTGCCTTTCACCTCGTGCGATCCGCTGGTGGACGAACTCGCCGACTTCGCCGCTGCTATCCGAGGGCGAGGGGAGGTCGAAGTCGGTGCTGCCGAGGGCATCGCGGCGCTCGAGCTCGTCTGGCAGGCGCTGCGCGCAGTTGCCTGACGGCGCGGAAGGATTCGAGGAATTTGACCGCTGTGACAAGGTGAATTCCTTGGGCAGGGAATTCTTGACAAACAGAGCAAGTTTTCCTCACGGATGGAAAAAAACACGGATAAAAACAGAGAAAGTCAGGTTCTATCCGTGTTTCTTTCTATCCGTGGGAAGCAGTTGATCGCTTGTCGGTTTGAGGCGAAGCTTCGCTGCACATTTACCTTTTCTTGAAGGCGGAATAACATGCCGATCATTGTCAGACCTGAGGAGATGAGAGTCCATCGCCACAGTGATGATTGGGGCGAAACCACCCTCGCCGATAGCCAGACCATCGGCGCGCCGGCCATGGTTGCGCGCCGTTGGTCGCTTGCGCCACATGCTCGCAGACCGGAGATGACGCACGGCAAGGTCGAACAGTTGCTGTACGTCATTCGCGGCAACGGCATGGCCCTCGTCGAGGGCGAGCGCCTTGTGCTGGAACCGGAAACCGTGCTGTGGCTGGAGCCAGGCGACCGGTATCAGATCGAAGCAGGTGAGAATGGGTTAGAGATTCTACAGGGTTACGCACCCGGGGAGTGAGCCGTGACAGATGCCAATGACACTAGCCAGCATATCGTCGTCCACCGCGCGCGGGGCAAGATGCTCACCCATAGCGCTGCAGAAATCTTCGTGCGCGATTTCCCACCAGTGATTTCTGACGAGCCGCCCGCGCGCGGCGGCGAAAACCGGGGACCGACCCCGCTTGAGCATATCCTCATCGCCTTGTGTGCTTGAACGAACGTCTCGACGGCCAGGATGGCCGCAAAGATTCGCTTCAAGTATGACGATCTGGAGACCTTCGCGGAGGGCGTTCTAGACACACGCGGACGCAAGGGACTGGCTGATGTTCCGGTGCACCACAAAGCGGTACGCCTGACTATCCGCATCAAGACTGAGGAGTCTGACAAGCGGCTTCAGCGCCTGGCCGACCTGGTCTCCCGCTATTGCCCAGTGGACAGCCTGGTGAAAACCGCTGTACCGGATTACCACGTGACCTGGGAGCGCATCGAGTAAGTTGTGATGCTGATCAAGGACGCATTTACCGTGATAGGTGTGCTGTGGTCGCTCGCCATGGCGGCCATGTTTGGTTTCTCTCAACTCACTTCCCGCAAGGGACTGACGGGGATCGCGGTTGATCAGGGCACTTTCATCATGATTGTCGTAAGTACAACGTTGCTGGCAGTTCCTTTTTTCTGGCTGGGAGGTCCGGAGCTGGTCCAGCAAGCTGATGCGACGAGCCTAGCGTACTTTCTGATGGCCGGCCTTATTCATTTCGTGGGTGGCACCACTCTCATGAACATAAGTATTAGCACGATAGGAGCGGCGCGCACGGGAAGCTTGATCGCGACGACGCCCTTATTTGCCACCTTCCTGGCGGCACTTTCGCTCAAGGAATTGATCAATGCGCCGCTGATAGGTGGGGTGACGATTGTCATCTTGGGCGTGCTCTTGATCTCATCCCGGTCCGCGAAAATGGACAAGGTGCGAGTTGAGCAGATCGCTAAGAACCCGACCGATATTCGGCAACTTGGCATTTCTCGAGTCGCTGGATCGAGATCCGAGGGCTACGTTGGCGGCGGACGCGATAGGGTGGTAAGCCTGGCCAGGGAGTCGGTATTCGGCCTGCTGGCGGCCTTGAGTTGGGGATTTACCCCGGTGTTGATCAAGAAAGGCCTGATGAGCTTGCCGTCTCCGTTGGCCGGCCTGACGCTGGCGATGGCGAGCGCCGGTGTGGTGTATGCGGTAATCCTGGCCATCCGAGGTCGGTTGAGACCACTGACGGCAAACTTGAGGCGAGGTCCGGTGTTGTGGCAAATGGCTTCCGGTGCGCTGGTGGGCCTGGGAACATTATGCCGGTGGATCGCCCTGTCGTTCACCACGGCTGCGATGGTTACCACACTGAGTCGTGCTTCGCTGCTGATCACGGTTGGCCTGGGAAGCAAGCTTCTTGGCCGTGACCTGGAGCCGACTACCAATCGCGTGCGGTGGGGAGCCCTGTGCATCGTGCTGGGTTCCATTGTTGTTGTTCTGTTCGGCCGCCCCTGAGGCGGCTAGCGTCAACACGTTTCAATTAAGCAGCGTTCAGACCTCGGAGGTCTCAGAGGCGCTTTTAACTGGCGAAGTTCAGGCGAGTTTCAGGTCGATTTTGCTTCTGGGTGCCTACCCAGAGACCTCCGAGGTCTTTTGAAGGTCGCTGCTAGTACTACAACGAGATTTCGACATAACATACGTTCTGAGGCCCGTCCTCGGGCCGTTCTTGGTCAGGTTTCGCAGCATAGCCGGCCCGAGGACGGGCCTTCGAGCCTTGCAGATCACGGAACTCCCTCAAAGTCTCGTTGTAGTACTAGCCTGACCGAGATATAGAAGTGTGAGACTGCTGTAATGGGAGAGACAAAGCAGCCTTCGAACGGCGCAGCCGAGGCCTGGAATATGCGCTTGATCGGGCACTCCGATCTGAATAGCTACGGCGATGGCATGCAGTTGATGCTCAAGAACCCCTTTTTATTTGTGGGACACCTGGGCAGGATGGGAACCAGCATCCTCGATGTGTCCGATCCAACTTCGCCACAGGTTGTCCGCCAGTTGAAGAATCCGCCCAATACGCATACCCACAAAGTACAGATCGCCGGCGATATCCTGATCATCAACTACGAACAGCACGGCTCTGGCGGCATACCAGAGCGGGCCGGCATCCAAATCCTCGACATCTCAGATCCTCCCAACCCCAGGGAGATCGGTTTCTTTTCTACCGGGGGCAAAGGTGTCCACCGTGTCTGGTACACGGGTGGCGACTATGTCTACATGTCGGCCACTCCGGAGGGCTTCTCCGATCGGATCATGATGATTGTGGATATGTCTGAGCCGACCGCCCCTCGTGAAGTATCTCGCTGGTGGATACCGGGCATGTGGACCGCCGGCGGTGAGCAACCCACCTGGCCCCCGGAGTTGCGCTATTCAGCGCATCACCCGGTGGTGTGGGGGGATCGGGCCTATCTGGGCTTCTGGGATGCCGGCATGATCATCCTGGATATCTCCGATCCCGCCAATCCAAAACAGATTTCGCGAACGTCCTGGGCGCCGGAGGGTGGGGGCTGCACGCACACAGGACTGCCTCTCCCCAATCGCGATCTGCTCATCGTCACCGACGAGGCAACCAAACCCGAATGTCAGGAAACACCCCGGCGTGTGCGTGTGTTGGATATCAGCGACGAAACCCAGCCTCGGGTGATCAGCATGTTCCCGGAACCGCAGGGGGATTTCTGCCGGCGGGGGCTCCGCTTTGGGCCACACAATGTGCACGAGAATCGACCTGACTCACTGATCAGTGATCAGGTGATCTACGTGACCTACTTCAACGCCGGGCTGCGGGTGGTTGACATCAGCCAGCCTGAAGCACCCAAGGAAATCGCTTACTACATCCCGCGCATACCGGAGGGCCAGAAAGCAATACAGACCAACGACGTATTTGTGGCAGGAAATGGCCTGATCTACATTAGCGATCGCATCAATGGCGGAATTGATGTCTTGGAATTGACTCATGGAGTTCCAAGTTTTTCATGATCCCAAAACGTATTGCGTATTGCGTACTCCGTGTCGAGCGTTTCTACAGAATACGGAATACGCAATACGATAACGAGGAGTAATCGTATGCCAAACACCCCCCGCACCCCCATCCCTGTGCGCCTGGATCACGGCCCGGCCTTTGGCAACCTGCACGGCACGCGCTATCACGAAGATGCGGTGTACGAGAAGTTCTCTGCCGAGGAAATGGCGCGGCGCTACGCTGCGGTACGAGAAAAGATGCAGCGCCTGGGGCTAGATGCGCTGATTGTCCCTGGCGGGCCAAGCCACTGGTCCTTTGGCGGTGGGATGCGCTGGCTGACCAACCATTGGGAATGGCACGCCATGGCCTGCTACGTGCTGGTTCCCATGGACGGCGATCCTACCCTGGTTTACTCTATGGGAGGCAGCCACATCGAGGCCGTGCGGCGTGCCGTGGTAGTTGACGATGTGCGTCCCTCTCGGGGCGGGCGCTTTGCCGGAGTGCTGGTGGAGCGTATCGAGGAGCTTGGGCTGGAAAAAGGCCGCATCGGAATCACTGACTGTGACCCACGTTTCGGCGACAACTTGCCGGAGAACCAATACCGCACCCTGCGTGAAGGTTTGCCGGGGGCCGATTTGCAGTTTGTCGGCGAGTTCTTCCACGAGCTGGCGGTACGCAAAAGCCCGGAGGAGCTGGCTTGCGTCCGCCGCGCCGGCGAACTGGCTGACCTGGCGGTGCGGGCCATGATTGAACGGGCCGCATCCGGTGTAACTGAGTATCAACTTGCCGCAGCCGCGACCTCGGCCGTGCTTGATGCCGGCGGTCAGGTTGATTTCTTGATCATCGGCTCCACACCTATGGCGAATCCGGCTCTGATCTTTGGCAATCCGCATCCGTCGAGCCGCGAGCTGCGGCCGGGCGATCTGGTCAACAACGAGTTGGCCCTGGGCTATCGCGGTTACACGGCCCAAATCGGGACGCCCTTTTGCCTGGGCGAACCGACGGCGGAAGTGCGCGCCCTGTTTGACGACATCGTGCTGCCTGGCTACCAACGCCTGGAAGCCTTGTTGCGGCCAGACGTCACCTACGAGGACTTCCGGCAGGCCGGCCAGTGGTTTCGGGAGCAGGGCTACCAAAGCCGGCCAACGTTGCTGCATGGCATTGATTTTGTGACTTCCACGCCCCATATCACGGTGGAGGAGATCAGGACCAGACCCGGCGAAACGCACTTTGAACCCAACATGACGGTGATGCTGGAGCCCAATCCGATCACACCCGACGGCAACCTGGGCCTTTTCCTGGGTCGCACCTATATCGTCACCGAGGACGGCTACGAGCGGGTGACGAACTATCCACTTGAGTTGACGACTGTCGTGTAACGGGTGACCATACGAGCGGACTTTGTTACACAGCAGGCCATGGTGCATCCGAAACGCAGTACCTTTCTCGTCGGTTCGGACTCTAGCAGGAGGAACGGATGCGCGAAGTTGTTGCTGAGAATCTCACGGTCGAATACGAACTAATCCGTGAAAAAGAGACACTGGTCGCCCTCTGGGACATCAACCTGAAGGTGAAGGCCGGCGAGTTTCTGGTCATTGTCGGGCCTAGCGGCTGTGGGAAAACGACCTTCATCAACGTCGTCGTCGGTCTCGTACCTCCCAGCGGCGGCCAGGTACTCGTAGGTGGACAGCCAGTGACGGGCCCCGGACCCGATCGGGCGATGGTGTTTCAAGACTATGCTTTGATGCCCTGGCGAACATTCGAAGAGAGCCTGCCTCACGAGCTCTCAGGGGGCATGCGCCAGCGCGTCGGCCTGGCACGCGCCCTGGCCACCGAGCCCGAAGTACTTTTGCTGGACGAGCCCTTCGGCGCCCTCGATGCCATGACCCGTGAGGTGATGCAGGCCGAGTTCGAGAAAATCCTATCCCGGACGAGCCAGACGGTTATATTCATCACGCATTCCATTGACGAGGCAATCACCATGGGGGATCGCATCGTAGTGATGACGGCCGGCCCAGGACGGATCAAGGCTATTTTAGACAATGATATCCCTCGCCCACGATGGAAGGCTGACGTCCGGGGTTATCCCCGGTATCATGAACTGCGTGAGGAGATCTGGCATCTCTTGCAGGCCGAGCAAGAGACTCAAATGATCAGCGATAGATCGCTATAATGACGGAGGAGTCATCATGGCAACTACATTAGAATCCCCTATAGAGCAGCCGGAAGTACTCCGGCGCCGGCCTATCGAGCGCCCGCTTGGCTGGGAAGGCTTCTGGGCGCGCTACGGTGTGGTCATCACGACCGTGATAAACTTCACAATTTTCTTCACGATCTGGGAGTTGGTGGGCCGCGCCGGGGTTGTCAGTCGCCTCCTGCTAGTGCCAATTTCGGATGTAGTCAGCGAAACGTTCGAGATGGCCCAGAACGGCCAACTTGTCCGGCACCTCTCCTTTAGCGCCACGAACTTCACACTGGGCTTTCTTCTTGCCTCGGTGACGGGCATTCCACTAGGGTTGGCGTTGGGAGCCTCCAAGATTCTGAATCGCATTCTGGGGCCGTATGTGTGGGCGTTCTTCTCGACGCCCCGCCTGGCTCTGCTGCCCCTGATCACAGTAGCTCTGGGTTTCGGGATGGCTTCCAAGGTGTTCCTGGTCTTCATCGGCGCGTTTTTTGTTATCGTGATCAACACCTGGGCCGGGGTCAGAACTGTGGAGAGCAGCCTGATACATGCTGGACGGGTGTTTAGCGCCAATCGCATGCAGATCTTCACCAAGATCGTGGTGCCGTATACGCTGCCCTTCATCGTAGTTGGCCTGCGACTCGGAGTCACACGCGCCCTGGTGGTCACTCTGGTGTCAGAAATGATCGCCAGCTCCCGTGGCATGGGCTACGTCGTAATGCGCGCTGTGGACGAGTTCAACTCCGCCAAGCTGTTTTCGATGATCCTGATCCTGGTTGGTGTTTCTATGGTGCTCGTGACACTCTTGCGACGCCTGGAAGCGTGGGTGGCTCCATGGCGTGAAGTGTCATCCGTATAGAGAGAAAGGAGGGTCAATGGGGAGACAGAGTATCAGACACCTTCAATGCTGAACTGACCCCGCATGCGGTGGGGATCATTCGCTCTATCATCTAATTCCAGTGGAGGAGGATAACAATGTCTCGTAAGCGCAGCCTACGTTGCGGATTGACCCGACGTGAGTTTCTCAAGCTCAGTTCTGGCGTCGGCGCTGGTGCAGGGGCAGCCTGGCTCCTTGGGGCGTGTGCTCCGCTCCCCACAGCAGTTCCGCCGGCGGCAGCACCCGCAGAAGTCCCGGTAGCCGTGGTCGAGACCAAGGACATCATCCACGCCACCTTCAACCCCAACTGGGCCAACACGGTGCTCAACGAGCTGGCTGATGAGAAGGGCTGGTTCGCCGAGGAGGGTATCGAGTCGCAAGATCTCATCATCGTCGAGCAGACGCAGATTTTTCCGGGCCTGATCGGCGGCAGCCTGATGTTCGCGCAGCAAGATACGGGCGCGGTGGCTGGTGCCAACCTGGCAGGTGAACCCATCCGCCTCATCGCCATTTACCGTGACAAGGAACCGTGGATTTTCGGCGTTGGGCCGGACATCAAGACGGTGGAAGATCTCAAGGGCAAGCAGGTGAGCGGTGGCTCAGCGGGTGGGCGCAATGAATTCAATGGCAAGGAGATGCTCCGCCGCGTGGGTCTGGACCCCGAGAACGACGTGGAATGGGTGCCCATTGGTGGTGGTTCTGACTCGCGTGTGAACGCGGTTATCGAAGGGCTCATCTCCGGCGCGGTGATGTTTGATCGCCACCGCGCGCTGATCGCAGAAGCTGGTGGCCAAGTGATACACGACGGCCTTGAGGAAGTGCCGCAGGATTGTTACTGCGTCCATGAGTCGTGGCTCAAAGACAATGAACGCACCGTGGTGGCGTTCCTGAAAGCTACGACTCAGGCGCGCCTCTTCTGGCACGATCTCAGCAACAAGGACGAGGTCATTTCGATCATGGAGTCGCGTGGCTACGAGTTCCCGGAGGCTTTCATTGCGCAGTACGATCGGGCAGTAGAGATCAACAGCCCTACCGGCACCTTTGATGTAGCGGCGATGGATAAACTGATCGCCGACGCAGTCAAGACGGGCAGCCTGGAAACGGAGATTGACTGGTCTGGCTGACAATGATCATCCGCAGTCAACTGTTGCCAGGGGAGCGCTTAGACGCTCTACTGGACGAATGCGATCAACTGTGTCGCATCATGAGCAGCAGCATACAAACGGCGCGTCGTGACACCAAGAATTAACTATTCATCATTGTTTGTTCACTATTAATTATTGATGCCAAGTCCAACTCATTTGAAACACACCCTAAGCATTACGCAGGTCGTTCGCAGCAGCAAGCTTCAAATCGTGATGGAGGTTAAACCAATGGGCGTTGAAGTTCGTCTTGAACGTCTGCCGCAGCCCGAAGCGGAAGCGCGGCTGAGAGCAACCCGTCTGGCCATGCTTGCGCCGGGAAGCATCGAACAGCATGGGCCACACCTACCTTTAGGCACGGACGCCTTCGCCGCCGATGCGCTGGCCGAAGAGGTGGCCCGCAAAATGGGGGCTGTGCTCGTGCCGCTGCCATTGGTCGGCGTGTCGCCCTACCACCTGTCGTGGGCGGGCAGTCTCTCCTTTAGGCCGCAGACCTTCATTGCCATTGTCGAAGACATTTGCGAGTGCCTGGTGCAGCACGGCGTCGAGAGAATCCTGTTCGTCAACTGGCACGAAGGCAACACGCCCACACTCCGGCTCGCCGGCGATAGCGTCCAGCGCAAGTTCAACATGCGTGTGGTGGTAGCCGAGGCGCACATCATCACCAACAAACTCTTCGGCGAACGTGCCAAACTCACCCATGCGGGCAACATGGAAACGGCGGCGGTGTTGATGCACGACCCCTCGCTGGTGGATCTGAGCCAAGCGACGAACCCGACGCCGGAGGCCGAAGGCGACCAGGGCCATGCTATTTTCCGCCAAAAGGATGTTTTCCCGATCATGCGCGATTTTCACGAAGTGGCCCCCACCGGCTGGTATGGCCGGCCCGAGGAAGCCACGCCCGAGCTTGCTGAGGAAATCCGGGAGAAGGTGTCAGATTACATCGTCGAACGAGCCCGCGTCGAATTCGCGCGGGAAAGGGACATTCAGGGACTGGGAAGTGTCTGAACTCCTTGAGGCAGGCAATTCTTTACAAACAGAGCAAGTTTTTCTCACGGATAGAAAGAAACCTGGAAAATGAAGAAGAGGTGGGACATGGGCATACCTAAGGTCATGAAAGCCGCTGTCCTGTTCGACTATGGCGACCTGCGGGTCGCGGAAAAACCCGTGCCTACGCCGTCGGAGGGTGAGGTTCTCGTCAAAGTGAATTCTGTGGCCATTTGCGGTAGTGACCCGGGCATCATTGCCAGCGGCTGGCAGAATCACCCGCCACTGGGCGAGTTCATCCCCGGCCACGAGTTCACCGGAACGGTGGTCGCGCTGGCGTCGGACGTGACCGAACTAAAGGAGGGGGATCGGGTCGCCGTCGAACCGCACAAGGGTTGTGGTCGTTGCGTGAACTGTTTGCGCGGGTTGTATACGACTTGCCTGAATTATGGAAAGCCGGAAAAAGGCCACCGCCACTACGGATTCAGCAGCAACGGCGGATACGCCGAATACGCCGCCTGCCACGTCAACACGCTGCACGTATTGCCGGAAAACATTTCGTTCGAAGAGGGCACATTGCTCACCACGGCTGGGACAGTCCTGTATGGTTACGAGCGCATCGGCTGGGTGCGACCTGGCGAGACTGTGGTTGTCACTGGGCCAGGGGCCGTTGGGGTGATCGCCGCGCAGGTCGCCAAAATCCTCGGCGCGGGCCAGGTGATCCTCACCGGCACGCGCGAAGAACGGCTGTCCATCGGGCGGCAGTTGGGTGCCGACGTCACACTCAACGTCAACGAAATAAACGTTCGCGAGGCGATCATGGATCTCACAGATGGCGTCGGCGCGGACGTGGTCGTGGAGTGCTCGGGCCAACCGGGGCCGGCGGCCGAGGCGCTGGAGATCGTGCGCAAGAACGGGCGGATTTCGTACAACGGCGTCTACCACGAGCCGGTGACGCTCCAACTCAACAAGATCGTCCAGTGGAACCTGCTCATCACCGGCCCGAAGGCCGAGGGCATGTGGAACCTCGAGCGTGCGATTCCGCTAATAGCCGATGGCCGGCTGAACTTGAAGCCGCTCATCACGCATACGTTTCCTCTGGAGGAGATCAACACAGCGTTTGACACCTTCACCGGCCGGGTGGGTGGGGCGATTAAGGTGATTGTCAAGCCATAAAAAAGTAGGAGAGGAGATCCTCATGACCAGTGTCCCGGCTACCATGCGTGCAGCCGTCACACGTGACTGGAACGATATTCGTGTCGAGGAGGTTCCGGTTCCAGAACTCGACGCCGACGAGGTGCTGGTTCGCGTCGGTGCGTGCGGCATTTGCGGCACCGATCTGAAAATCGTGTCGGGGGTGTACAAAGGCACGTGGCCGCCCGCGTTGCCCTTCATCCAGGGCCACGAATGGGGCGGAACGGTGGTCGCGCTGGGCGAGGGCGTCACTGGCTTGCAGGTGGGTGACCGCGTCGCGGCCGAGAATCACAAAGGCTGTGGCGCCTGCCCGATGTGCCGCTGGGGTCGGTACAATTTGTGTGAAGTGGCACGCACCAAAGGCAAAGCGTATAAACTCTACGGCCATACGGCACAAGGTGCGTTCGCCGAGTACGCCGCCCGTCCGGTTGCGCTGCTGCATAAGCTGCCGGAGAATGTCTCATTCGAAGAGGGCACCATCGTGAATCAAGGTTCACTGGGCCTGCATGCCGTCCGCCGTTGCCGCATTGACCCTGGCGACACGGTAGCGGTCATCGGGCCTGGTCTGGTGGGTATGATCACGCTGCAACTGGCACAGGCTGTCGGCGCCACCCGGGTGATCGTCGTCGGCCGCGGGCCGCGTCTCAGCCTGGCGCGCGAACTGGGCGCGGACGATGTTATTGACTATACGGCCGGCGATACGGTTGAGGCTATCCGGGAGCTGACGGGCGGGCGCGGCGTGGACTGCGCCTTCGAGTGCGCCGGGACGCCGGCTGCGGTCGCCAACGCCATGAACTGCGTCCGGCGTGGCGGACGGGTAGCCCTCGTCGGCATGACCGGAAACAAACCGGTGGAGCTCAACACGGATCGTCTCGCCCTCGACGAGATTGATGTGTTCGGCGTGCGCTCCAGCCCGAATGCTTATCCCGAGCTGATCAAGTTGATCGCCGCCGGCAAGGTCAACGTTCGGAAGCTTGTCTCGCGCGTCTACCCGCTGGAACAGATCAACGACGCTTTCGAGGCCTTCCGCAACCGGGAGGGGGGCGCGATTCGAATGGTAATCAAGATATGACCCGGCATGGCGGAGACGTGCTGGTTGAGATGCTGCTCGGCTACGGCGTGCCCGTCGTCTTCGGGCTGGCCGGCGGGCAGACCCTGCCGCTGTACGATGCGATACGCTCGCGCACCCCTCGCATCCGGCACGTTCCGATGCGGGATGAGCGAAACGCAGCTTACGCCGCTGACGGGTACGCGCGCGTTTCCGGTCGGGTGGGCGTATGTGATGCGACTGTCGGTCCCGGTTCGATCAAACTTACCTCGGGGCTGGCGGAGGCGTTCAACTCGTCTGTCCCGCTGGTCGCCCTGGTCAGTGATATGCCGAGTGATTGGCTGGCGGTACGCTATCGCGGCGGAGGCAATCAACTGGTAGACCAGATGGCGGTGCTCGCGCCGCTGTGCAAGTGGACTGGCCGGCTGCCCAACGAGCGAAGAATCCCCGAACTTGTCCAACGTGCGTTCCAGATGGCGACCTCGGGCCGGCCCGGTCCGGTAGCAATCGAGTTGCCTGAAGATCTCTTCAAAGCGACCTGCGACGTCGAGACTCCGGTCGTCGATCCACGCTTTGGTGCTGCGCCGGCCTACCGCCCGGCACCTGATCCGGACTCAGTTCGCGAGGCGGTTGAGCTGCTCGAAGAGGCGGCCCGGCCAGTGGTGATTGCCGGGGGCGGTGTGTGGCTCTCGGGCGCCGGTCCGCAGTTGGTTGGGCTGGCCGAGCGCCTGGCTTTGCCGGTGGCGACGACCCTCTCCGGCAAGGGCGTGATCCCGGAGACGCACCCCCTCGCCCTCGGCGTGCTCGGCGCACTTGGTGGCACAATGCTGGCCCGAGAATTCGTCCAGGCCGCAGATGTGATCTTCGCAGTCGGCTTCAAGTTCGGCCAGAATCCCACCTTCAAGTGGACGCTGCCGAAACCTACTCAGAGGATCATCCACCTCGATATCGATGGTGCAGAAATCGGCAAGATGTTTCCGGTCGAAGTGGGAATGGTCGCGGATGCGCGGGTGGGCCTCGCGGCGATGCTGGCAGCGTGTAGCACGACACGGCCCATCGAACCTGTCGCCGAACAAATCGCTGCACTCAATGCAGAATGGCGGGTCCATCTCGAAGCGCAGGCAGTCGAGGCTCAACCGATCAAGCCTCAGCAGGTTGCCGCGCTGCTAAACGCACTGGCCGGTCCAGACGACGTGCTGGTATGTGATGCGAGTTTCGCCAGCGGCTGGGGCGGGATGTACTTTGAAGCCCGCGACAACCGCCGGACGATCTTTCCGCGCGGAATGGCCGGGCTGGGATGGGGACTGCCGGCCGCTATCGGGGCGCAGATCGCCCGGCCCGGGTCAAAGGTCATCGTCCTGGCCGGCGATGGCGCGATGACTTTCTGCCTCGGCGAGCTCGCCACGCTCGCACAAGAAGGTCTCAACGTTAAAGTTGTGGTGCTGAACAACAGCACGATGGCCTGGATCAAGTGGGAGCAGGCCATGTTCTGGGAAGGCAGATTCCAGTCAACCGATCTGAGTGATGTGGATTTCGCAATGGTTGCGCGTGGGTTGGGGTGTCTGGGCATACGAGTGAGCGAGCCGGATGAATTGCGCGATGCGCTGACCCAGGCGTTGGTCACCGAAGGGCCGGCGGTGGTGGATGTTCGAACGGCAGCGAGCGAAGCTGCCATGCCGAAATTCACCGAGTCTCAGTCCGCCAGGGCGCGCATGCAACTCGATTAGTCGATTAGTCGTTTGGTCGTTTGGTCGATTAGTCGTTTGGTCGATTAGTCGTTTGGTCGTTTGGTCGATTAGTCAACGGCAAACGGGAGTGGCGAACGGTCGACGTAAGACGCAAGACGAACGATTTTGCGTGGGCGAGCCGGTTCCGGCGGTGCGCCGCTTTTGGGAAGATTTGGTCAAGTCAGGTTTCAACTTGCTGGCGGAATACATGCGCCCTGGGGCGACGGCTGAAGAACTGCAGCAGGCGGGGCGTTTCTACCGTGAGCACGGTTGCCAGGGCCGGCCCCTGTTGCTGCACGGCATTGACATCATCACGTCGCGCCCACGCATCGGTGTGGAGCGCATCGTCGCTGACGATTTTGATCGAACCTTCAAGCCCGGCATGACGCTGATGCTGGAACCAGACGCGGGTCACGGACCCGCTCGGAGCGTCAAAAAGCGAAATCGGCGCGCCTCTGTCATCCCGGACGTTCGCTGAGGAGGCCTTGATTCGGGAGTCTCGGTCGCAGAGGCGTTGCAAAAGCGGGGCATGACTCATGAGTGAAAAGCCAGGAGGAACTTGAATGGCTGCGCCGGGGAGCTGCTCACACGGATGCTGCCATGACCGCCCTGGCCGAGACCGCTGCCCCCGGAGTGAGCGAATATGAATTGGTAGCTGCCATCGAGGCTGCTTACACCCGGGCCGGCGGTGAGCACGGCATTCACTTCCTCAGCACGACTTCGATGGATGCCCCTCAGTCCTACGTCCCCGCTCAGACGCAGACGGGGCGTCGATTGCAGTCAGGGGAGGAAAACATGGCCGTTGTCGTACAGCCAAACGTGTACGATCCGGCAAGTGGTGCCGGCTTGCAGGTGGGCAACCTGTTGGTGATCACCCGCAACGGGGCTGAGTCGTTTTCCTAACATCTTGAAGGCCGGCGTCGAGGACGTCGAGAGGTTTTATGCCCTTGTCGAAGGAGTACCGCCGGCTGGCCAATACGCGTTCGACATGCGGATGGTCGATTTCGTGAAGCCTTACGGCGCCATCGCCCTGGTCACCGCGGCCCGAGAAGTAAGTTTGAGCTTAGCATTAACCATCGATGATCTCCCTATCTCCGCCCCCGACAAAGACACGCGCAGGACGACAGATGGAGAAAGGAAAGCAGAGGGAAAAACAGGATTTCCCCTTCTCGGAGACGTGACGGTGACGATAACGATTCCGTCCGTCGGGTGTGAGATCGATGATGTAGCTCGTTTCGCCCATGCTGGCATTCCTTGATCGGTACCTAATTATAACACACTTGCCAGCCCGTAACTAACTGCCCATCATCGGGTGTAACCTTAAAATGTTGTAACGCTACATGTTGCCACTTATGTTCAGTTTTTTAGCCCAGCAACGCCAGAGATCTGACACGAACCGAAAACCACGGCGTTTAGCCGTGCGGTCTGTCCTAGCTGGCCAAGGAGAGCCTGCTAGCGACGCCAACCAGGGCCAGCTAGGAGCCTACCGGTGCCTGAACGGCGCCTATATCGCTGATTCATGTCAGATCTCACACGCCGCATATAGGCCTTTTGCCTGATCCTCCTACTCCTGGCAATCACGCCGGCCCTCGCAACCAGCTCTTCCCCCTTCCCCCTTCCCTTTTCCCCTAAGGCCATGCGTGAGAAAGCTGCCTTTTACCTGGGCAATGGAGCGCGCCTGGTC
>JBHIAO010000066.1:0-18197 GCA_046758565.1 Anaerolineae bacterium | reverse complement strand
GTATTCAGTGAACAGTAATCAGTGACCGGTGATCAGTGATCAGATGCTGACTCCTGGCGACTGATGACTCAATGTCATTAAGTTAAGCGATGGGCCAGACTCCGGAAGTCTCAGAAACGGCCTACTCGATGCGACTGTGAGCCAGTTTCAGGTCAGTCTGGCTTACACAAGCAGTGCTTGGAGACTTCCGGAATCTTAACTTAATGACATTGACTGATGACCGATAACTGATGACTGGTAACTGAGACTTGAGGGAGACATGGTAGAACTCGTCTGGCTCATTCCCACACTACCCCTGCTGGGCGTGTTGCTGAGCCTGCTGTTCGGCTGGGGGTACCGGTTCCCGAACAAGGTCGTCGGGTGGATTGCGTCGGTGATGGTGGGGCTGTCGTTCCTGGTGTCGCTGGCGGTGTTTGCCGGCCTCAGAGCACTGCCACCTGGCGAGCAGGTTTTCATCCAGCATCTCTACACCTGGATCGCAGCCGGCGATTTCGTCGTGGATGCCTCGCTGCTGGTGGACCCGCTGTCCACCCTGATGATCCTGGTGGTCTCCGGCGTCGGCTTTGTCATCCATGTGTATTCAATCGGCTACATGGAGCATGACGAGAGTGTGCCGCGCTACTTTGCCTATCTCAACCTGTTCGTCTTCTCGATGCTGACCCTGGTCCTGGCATCGAACTTCCTGCTGCTCTACGTGGGCTGGGAGCTGGTGGGGCTGTGCTCGTACCTGCTGATTGGGTTTTGGTACGCCAGGCCGTCGGCAGCCAATGCCGGCAAGAAAGCCTTCATCGTGAACCGGATCGGCGACTTTGGCTTCGCACTGGGCGTCATGTTCATCTTCACGGTGTTTGGCACCCTGGACTACGCCCAGGTGTTTGAGCGCGCGCCGGAGGCGTTGGCAGGACTGACGGTGAGCCCTCTGGGGATCACCATCAGCGCAGCGACGGCCATCACGCTACTGCTGTTCCTGGGGGCTACTGGCAAGAGCGCCCAGCTCCCGCTCTACGTCTGGCTGCCCGATGCCATGGAAGGCCCGACGCCGGTCTCAGCCCTGATCCATGCGGCGACGATGGTGACGGCCGGCGTCTACATGGTGGCCCGCACCCATGTGCTATTCGAGCTGGCGCCCTTCACGCAATCGCTCGTGGCCTGGGTCGGCGGGTTGACGGCGCTGTTTGCTGCCAGCATCGCCGTCACGCATTTTGACATAAAACGTGTGCTGGCGTATTCGACGATTTCCCAGTTGGGCTACATGTTCATGGGAGTGGGGGTGGCGGCCTATGCTGCCGGCATCTTCCACCTGTTCACCCACGCTTTCTTCAAGGCGCTGCTGTTCCTGGGTGCCGGCAGTGTGATGCATGCCATGGAGCACGGCTTCCACGAGACGGGGGCGGATCCCGAAGCGCGGGACGGCATTCCGCCCGCGCAGGACATGCGCAACATGGGTGGTCTCTACCCGAAGATTCGGACGACGGCGCTGACGTTTATTGCCGGCGCGCTGGCCCTATCTGGCTTTCCGCTGACCAGTGGGTTCTTCAGCAAGGACGAAATCCTGGCCGAGGCGCTGGGGCGTGGGTATGTGTTACTGTGGATGGTGGGGCTGTTTACCGCGTTGTTGACGGCATTCTACACCTTCCGCCAGGTGTTCCTGGTGTTCTCTGGCGAACCCCGGTCTGCGGGAGCGAAGGGGGCGCAGGAGAGCCTACCGGTGATGACAGGACCGCTGATCGTGTTGGCAGTCTTGGCCTTGCTGGCCGGCCTGATCTTTGGTTTGCCAATGGAACGTGGCTGGGTTGATAGTTTCCTCGCGCCTGTGTTCGAAACGGCCGCTGCCACGACAGAGGCAGGTGGCGGGCCATCGGTATTGCTGCTTGCCGTGATTTCGAGCATCGTCGTGTTGATCGGTATCGGCCTGGCATACCTGACCTATGTCATCAAAGTGATCAATGCCGAGGAGGCAGCAGAACAATTAGAGACGCTGTATCTCCTGTCCGTGAACAAGTTCTACGTTGAAGATCTGTACAACAGGATCATCGTCACGCCGTTTGTGCGGCTGTCGGGTTGGCTCTGGTATACCTTCGACGATGGCGTAATCGACGCGGCGGTCAACGGCGTGGGCCGGCTGGTGCACTGGGCCGGCGCCGGCCTGCGGCGTGTGCAGACGGGCTATGTGCGGAATTATGCTCTCTCGTTCTTGTTGGGTGTGGTGATCATCATGGCGTGGTTCGCGCTTCGGTAGTGAGGTGACCCGATGAATCAACTGGGCCTCCTGTCGCTTTTGCGCTCCTCGAAAATAAGAAGGTCGGGGGCGGCACCCAGGCCGGCTTTTACCTACTTACATCATGGAGTGAGTACCATGAAGTCGGCAGGTCACCCAACCATCCATGAACAATTATAATCACAAAAGCGATCACTGTCAAGAGTACAGCAATGGTCAATGTGAAACCTTCGCGTCTGTTCTGAGCTATTCTATTCGACTTCATTCGTGGGCCAACTGAGGTATCTTGATGGAAGAATTCGGATTCCCGTTGCTTTCACTCATCATTTTCACACCGCTTCTGGGTGCGATCATCATCGCTCTGCTTCCCCGGGAGAGTCGTGATCTAATCCGGTACGTGGCGCTGTTCGTGGCCGTCGTCGATTTCATCCTGAGTGGCGTGCTGTTCTTCGAGTTTCAGCCGCAGGCCGGCCTCCAATTCGTGGAGCGCGCGACGTGGATCCCGCAGCTCGGCATCAACTACTTCCTGGCCGTCGATGGGATCAGCGTGCTGCTCATCCCGCTGTCCACACTGCTGACACTAGTTTCCGTTCTCTTCTCATGGGACATCACCGACCGATTGAAGGAGTTTATGGCTTTCATGTTGGTCATGGAGGCCGGCATGCTGGGGGTGTTCGCGGCGCTCGACCTGTTCCTTTTCTACGTGTTCTGGGAAGCTGCGCTCATCCCGATGTATTTTCTCATCGGGGTGTGGGGGCATGAGAATCGGATCTACGCCACCGTCAAGTTCATCCTGTACACCATGGCTGGCAGCGTACTCATGCTGATTGCCATCGTGGTGTTGTCCTTCCTGAACCACGGGGCAACCGGTCAGTTTACCTTCGACTGGCGGGCGCTCCAAGAGTTGTCGCTGTCGCCGGCCACCCAGACGTGGCTGTTCCTGGCTTTCGCCCTCGCCTTCGCCATCAAGGTGCCACTGTTCCCGTTCCACACCTGGCTGCCGGACGCCCACGTCGAGGCTCCGACAGCCGGCTCGGTGTTGCTGGCCGGCGTGCTCCTGAAAATGGGCACCTATGGCTTTCTGAGGTTCTGCCTGCCCTTTTTCCCACAGGCGAGCCAGACTTTCATCCCGCTGATCGTCATACTGTCCATCATCGGTATCATCTATGCCGCCATGGTTGCTTTCGCCCAGGACAACGTGAAGAGCCTGGTGGCCTACTCCAGCGTGAGCCACCTGGGGTTCGTCATGCTTGGCATCTTTGCGCTGAATACCCAGGGGCTGGCCGGCGGCGTGTTGCAGATGGTCAATCATGGGCTGAGCACTGGGGCGCTGTTCCTCGTGGTGGGGATGATCTACGAGCGCCGGCACACGTTGATGATGCGTGACTTTGGCGGTCTGTGGAAGGTCATGCCGATTTACGCGGCCCTGGCTCTCATAATCGTTTTCGCGTCGGCTGGGCTGCCGGGCCTGAACGGGTTCGTCGGTGAGTTCTTGATTCTGGTGGGTGCGTTTCGCTCAAACATGACCTATGCCTTCTTTGCGACCATCGGCGTGATTCTGGTGGCGATCTATCTGCTGTGGATGTTCCAGCAAGCGTTTTTCGGCCCGCTGACGAACCCTGAAAACGAGAAGCTGGTTGACCTGTCTGCCCGAGAAGTGCTAACACTGATTCCACTGGTGATCATGATCGTCGTGATCGGTGTGTACCCTCAACCGTTCCTGCGGGTCATCGAGCCGTCGGTGCAGGCGCTTTTGATTGGAATGGGGCCAGCGTAAAACGCAAAACGTGAAACGTAAGGCTTTCCCACGGGGGGGCGTTTACGTTCTGCGCAGTACGTTTTATGCAGTCAACGCAACCACACTAATCTGGGACTTCGAGCCGCGTAAAACCGATGTTACGACATACCTTCCTGTACCTTTCGGAGCGACCGGCGCTAAAGGACCTGGTGCTGCGGTTCCAGTTCGCTGAGGACATGGCACGGCGATTTGTGGCTGGTGAGACGCTGGATGAGGCGATCCAGGTCGTACGTGAGCTGAACGGGGACGGGCTGCTCGTCACGCTGGACCATGTGGGGGAACATGTCCTGAGCCGGCAGGATGCCGAGCGCGCGACGGCGACGTACCTTCACATCTTCGACCAGATCGACCGGACGGGCGTCGATGCCAATGTGTCGCTCAAGCTCACGCAGCTCGGGCTTGACCTGGGCGACGATGTCGCCTACGAGAACCTTCGGCGGATCCTGGAACACGCCCGCGAGTGCAGGAGCTCCGTGGAAGTTGACATGGAGGGCTCGGCTTACACGCAGCGCACGTTGGACATCCACTGTCGGCTTCGAGAGGCCGGCTTCGACAACGTCGGTGCCGTGGTCCAGGCGTATCTGTATCGCACCGAGGCCGACGTCGAGCGACTGATCCAGTCTTGCACTGAGCCTAGTCGAAGTGATGGCAGTAAGATTCGACTGTGCAAAGGCGCCTACGACGAACCGCCCGAGATCGCTTTCCCCGACAAGGCCGATGTCGATCGCAACTATGTGCGGCTGACACGCATGTTGTTTAGTCCTACGGCGCGCGAGCGAGGAGTGGTGCCGGCCATCGCCACCCACGATGAGAAGATGATCGATGCGGCGAAAGATGCTGCTCGACGGAACGGTGTGGCTCCGGAAGCGTTTGAGTTCCAGATGCTCTACGGCATCCGGAGCGAGCTACAGCAACGCCTGGCCGACGAAGGTCACCAGATGCGAGTGTACGTGCCTTACGGGACTGAGTGGTATCCGTACTTCATGCGCCGCATGGCGGAGAGGCCGGCGAATGTGATGTTTGTGGCACGAGCGGTATTACGGAGGAACTGAGGGGAATAAGGGATTGCGTATTGCGTACTGCGTACTGCGTATTGCGTGTGGTGAGACAAGCCTTTCAATACGGAATACGCAGTACGCAGTACGCAATAGTAAGAGAACTTCTATGCCCAATCTCAACCTTTTCGTCATTGCACCTGAAATCGCAATCGTTGCCACCGGTATGCTGGTGCTCATCGCTGGCCTGTTCATTGACGAGGGTCAGAATGAGTGGTTGGCGGTCCTGAGTCTGGGCGGCCTCGCGGCGGCCAGCGTCGCTATTTACGGCCTGTGGGGTATGCGGGGGGTCGTGGGTCTGGGCGGGATGGCCACGTCCGATCAGCTTGCACTGTTTCTTGCCAGCGTGTTCGTCGCCATCGCCGCGCTGACAGTGCTGATGTCAGTGGCATACCGACCGATCCGGGTCGCTGAGCGGGGTGAATACTATTCTCTTGTGCTGTTTGCGACGGCCGGCATGATGCTCATGGCGGCCGGCACCGACTTGATCGTCCTGTTCTTGGGGCTGGAGATGTTCTCCATCTCGCTGTACGTCCTGTGTGGCTTCCTGCAACCCCAGGAGGCGTCTGAGGAGTCGGCCCTGAAGTACTTCTTGCTGGGAGCGTTCGCCTCGGGCTTCTTGCTGTATGGTATCGCGCTGACATTCGGTGCGACAGGAGCGACGAATCTGGGGGAGATCGCGGGCTTCGTGGCAGCGGCCGGCCTGCGTACGCCGATGCTCCTGATGGGCCTGGGGCTCATCGTGGTGGGCTTCGGATTCAAGATTGCCATGGCGCCCTTCCACATGTGGACGCCCGACGTCTACGAGGGAGCGCCGACCCCGGTCACGGCCTTCATGGCAGCCGGCACCAAAACCGCCGGTTTCGCCGCCCTCCTGCGCATCCTCACACAGGCCTTCCCCAGCCTGCAGCCCGATTGGGTGCCGATCCTGGCTGTGCTCTCCGTGATCACGATGACGTTGGGCAACGTGGTAGCGATCTGGCAGGATAACATCAAACGCATGTTGGCCTATTCTAGCATCGCGCACGCCGGCTACATCCTCATCGCCGTTGCCGCTGCGACCAACGAGGCCATGTCTGCGGCGCTGTACTATCTGCTCGTCTACGCGTTCATGAACCTGGGTGCGTTCACCGTCATCGTGGCCCTGGGCCGGCGCGAGCGGGAGTACGTGAGCATCTCTGACTTCGGTGGTCTGTCAGCCAAGCAGCCGGCGCTGGCCCTGGCGATGGCACTGTTTATGCTCGCGCTGGCCGGTTTCCCGCCCACTGGTGGCTTCGTGGGCAAGTTCTACATCTTCCGCGCTGCCGTTAACGCGAATCTCGTCTGGCTGGCGGTGTTCGGCGTGCTCAACAGCGTTGTGTCCGTTTACTACTATCTGCGCATCGTGGTGCTGATGTACATGTCGGAGCCGGTCGATGAGCCGGCGCCGGCCCCCGTCGGCTGGCTGCTCGGCCTGTCGATGACGGTGACAGCGGTGGGTTTGCTGGTCCTGGGGGTGTGGCCGGCTGGCGTCACCAGCCTGGCGCAGGTTGCGCTGTTGCCCTGATCCCCTTTGGCTGTCAACCCTTCGACGGGCTCAGGACAGGCGGATTGCCTTTGGCATAGCGGATTAGCGGATAGGACAGCGGATGAACGGAATGGCAGGAGAATTGGAGAGTGTGCCAGGCGGCATTGACCGTGACGGAGGGTTCCCGTATAATGAGGGTGACAGCGGGACATCGTTGTGGCATCTGTCCACTGGAGGAGTGATTATGAAGACATTAACCCTGGATCTGCCAGAACATCTGGCTGAGGATCTGGCCGGAGTGGATCCAGAATTCATTATCAAGGTGATCGAGGCTGGCTTGCAGCAAGTTCATCAGGTGTCTGAATTTGTCTCCGAACATCCCTATGTCACTCGCGTTCCGGGAAAACGAGGGGAGCGGCCCATAATTCGTGGCACAGGGATCACCGTGTCTCTGATCGCTGGTCTGTACAAAGCCGGCGATACCGTTGACGAAATCCTGGAAAGCTACCCTCATCTGCGTCCTTCCTGGGTGCACGATGCCATCGGTTACTACTTAGATCACCAGGACGAAATCGAGCGCGAGATACGCGAGAACCGCATGGAATGCCTGGCCGAGCAGCACGATCTGACCATTGACGAGCGTGGCTTCGTTCACTTCTCAGAGCAGGCCGGTCCAGATGAACAATGAGGCAGAACGGCTCTTCATTGGCATCTATACCGACGAGCACATCACTGTTTTGCTCGCGCCGGCTCTGCGACGCCGTGGGTACGTGGCGCAAAGCTGTGTTGAGGCCAACGCATTGGGATGGGACGATGAGGAGCACCTCGTTTATGCCGCTGAACGTGGTATGGCTCTCATGACTTCCGACGCCTCGGATTTTATCCCTATGGCGAGACGTTGGTATGCCAATGAACGGGAACACGTCGGTATCATCATCACTCCTGAATTCAGCCGCCGGCAAGTGGGGACATTGCTGCGTTGGACCTTGCGGCTTCTTGACAGTGTGACAGCCGACGAACTTCACAACGTTGTCATCTATTTGCAGCAATTCAGGAGGTCAAGATGACGGAGCGGCTAAAAGATTGCACTGAAGAATCAGCACGGACCATCTGCGGAGGCGCCGGTAGCACAGCGGCTGTGTTCCTGATTAACCCCGGCGCGATACTGTCCTGAGCTCAGCTCCCCTCCAGCTTTCGGTGTATCGCCAGCAAATCCCCGATCAGCGCGTAACCTGTCTCCAGCCGGCCGGCCCCCGGCCCCACCAGCGTCACATCGCCCAGCAGGTCGGTGCTGTAGGTGATGGCGTTGGTGGCGCCGCTGACGTTGGCCAGGGGGTGTTCCACGGGCAGGCGCATTGGCCGCACACTGGCGCTGAAGCCGCCGGCGCTCTTCTCCACGCTGCCGATCAGTTTCCAGCGTTCGCCATCCGCCTGGGCGGCGGCGATGTCGTCAGGCGTCAACCGGGTGATGCCGTGTCGATCCACGTCCTTCATCGTCAGGGGGAGACCCAGGACAAGATTCGCCAGAATCACGACCTTGCCGGCGGCATCGAACCCCTCGACATCGCCTGTAGGATCCGCCTCGGCGTAACCGCGTGCCTGGGCCTCGGCCAGCGCCTCACCATAAGTTGCGCCGGCTTCCATCTGGGTCAGGATGTAGTTGGTTGTGCCGTTGAGGATGCCCTGGATGCGGTGGACGCCGGCCGACAGCAGGTCCTGACCCAGGCGCAGGGCCGGCGTGCCACTCATCACCGTGCCCTCCACCCCCATTTCCACGTTGTGGGTTCGCGCCAGTTCAGCCAGTTCGGGGTAGTGCAGGGCAATGGGGCCTTTGTTGGTGGTGACGACGTGCTTGCCCTGTTCCAACGCCACGCGCACATGGCTGTGGGCCGGCTCGCCGGTCTCCAGGTCGGTGTAGCTCAGTTCTACGACAACGTCGGCATTGCTTTCGGCAATGGTGCGCATGGCATCCCAGCCTCGATGGGGGCCGGCTACGCGATCCAGGTTGTCGTCAGCCTGAATCGCGTCGAGCAGCTCAGCCGGTTCGAGGCCGGCGGGATTGAAGACGCTGCCCTTAAGTAGGTCGCTGATGGCGACGATCTGGAACTCGGCACCGAAACGCTGCGCCAGAACGTCGCCTCGGTCTCGCAGAATCTGGGCCAATCCCTGGCCCACGGTCCCGAAGCCGATCAACGCTAATCGATAGGTGTGCATTGTTTCCCCTCCTAACTTGAGAGTTCGCCTTTTCTGCCGGCGGTTGAAATCGCGCCTACATCTGCAAAGTCGGCCTTCGCCGACTACCTCGCGAAGGCTTCAGCCTGAGGCTCAGCCCGAAGGGCGGGTTTCGCAAAGGTTGACGCGAATTCAGTCGCCAGGCTGCCAGAATATCATGAATTGATCGGTTTGTCAACGCCAACCTTCAACACATGATTGACCATCTCACACCGGTATGCTACAATCGCCATAAGGATGACGTTCGAAATCTGCTCGGCCTATGCCAACAACAAGGTACGCACTACAGCAGACGGTTTATAAACTAGTTGGTTGACCAACTTGTGCCAGTATGCTACAATTGCCAACAGTATGGCAAGGAGATGCAATGACGCCTTTTCGTCCTACGTACTTCAACGTGCCGCGTTGGGCAGAGGTCACCATGTACGTTACCACCGTGGTGATGTTGGTGATGCTCGCTTACGGTATCTGGCGTCGCATTGCGATGTGGCACCAAGGCCAGCCGGCCAACCTCCCGAAGGACGGGGCTGAGCGGCTACAGCGGCTGCTCATGTTCGGCCCGCCAGGTCAGAGACGTGTCGGGGAGCGACTGTACCCCGGTTCGTTCCACGCCGGCATCCTGTGGGGATTCATCATCCTTTTCATCGGCACTGCCCTCGCCACCATCGACTATGACATCGGCGTCTTGCTATTTGATGTCAAGATCCTGCGGGGCGCTTTCTACCTGGGCTATGAGCTCGTCTTGGATGTCTTCGGACTCTTGTTCATCATTGCCTTGCTGGTGGCCATGTACCGCCGGTATGTCGAGCGTCCAGACCACATCGCCGGCCGGTGGGGGTTTGGCCTCTGGTCGTTGTTGTTCATTAACGTGAGTGGTTTCATTCTTGAGGGCTACCGGCTGGTCTTGCAGCAGCCGGCCTGGGCCAGGTGGTCCCCCGTGGGCTATGCCACGGGCCGGATGCTTACTTCCATGGGACTGGTGGGTGCTGTTGGAGAACAGGTCCATCTGGCCACTTGGCTGTTACACATGTTTGCCGCACTGGCGTTCCTGGCGTTGATTCCGTACAACAACATTGTTCATCTTGTCACGGCGTCGATCAACGTTTTCTACAGCCCACTGAAGCGCCAGTTGCCGGCCGGCGCCGCACTCATACCGATCAACATCGAAGAGGCTGAGTTCTTCGGAGTTGGGCAGATCGACGAATTCACCTGGAAGCAGCGCCTTGGCTTTGACGCCTGCACCCGTTGCGGTCGCTGTAGCACCGTGTGTCCGGCCAACATGGCCGGCACCGCACTGGACCCGAAGCAGGTGATCGTCAAGCTGGACAAGCACATGAAGGCATTGTTGATTGGGAACGGCCACGGAGAACCGTCGGCCTTGCACGGCGGTGTCATCAGCGCCGACGAGTTATGGGCCTGCACGACCTGTATGGCCTGCGTACAGGCCTGTCCGGTGTTTATCGAAATCGTTGACGACATCGTCGATCTGCGCCGCTATCTGACGCTGACCGAAGGCGACGTGCCGACGACGGCCGGCCAGAGCATGCGGCAGATGTTGTCAGCCGGCAATCCGTGGGGCTACTCCGCCGGCGATCGGCACAAGTGGGCGGAAGGGCTGAACGTGCCTCGGATCAAAGAGGGTAAGCACATCCAATACCTGTATTGGGTCGGATGTTCGGGAGCGTATGACAACCGGAATCAGAAGATCGCGCAAGCCGTGGCGCGGGTGTTGAACGCAGCCGGTGTCAGTTTCGCGGTCATGGAGGAAGAGAAGTGCAACGGTGAGTCGGCGCGCCGGCTGGGGGACGAGTACCTGTATCAGCAGCTCGTTGAAGAGAATGTGGGCAATCTGAATCGGTATTCCTTTGACAAGATCATCACCCACTGCCCACACTGCTTCAACACCCTCAAGAACGAATACCTGCAGTTCGGCGGTGATTATCAGGTGGTCCATCACTCGCAGGTAATCGAGGATTTGATCGAGTCTGGACGGCTGAGGCTGACTGAGGCTCAACGACGACGTATCACATTCCACGACTCCTGCTATCTTGGTCGGTATAACGGCATTTTTGACGCACCGCGGTCGTTGATCAACGCTCGACGGGATCTTGAGCTTGTGGAGATGGAGCGCATTCGCGACAACGGGCTGTGCTGCGGGGCCGGCGGGGGTCACATGTGGATGGAGGTTGACGCCGAGAGACCCGTGAACATGATCCGTCTCGAAGAGGCGATGCAAACCGACTCTGACATCATCGGTACCACCTGTCCGTTCTGTCTCACGATGATGGATTCGGCGGTCAAGAGCGAGGGCGTTGAGGGGCGGGTGGTGGTGCAGGACGTTGCGGAGCTGGTAGCAGAGGCGTTGGGGGAGAAGAGGAACTAAGGCGAACTAGTTCGTTCCCGTAAACATAACGAGGAGACGTAAATGGCAATCTTTGGAAAGAACGATGGAAGTACCGTTGGCGAATCTCAGGTTCTGCAGGCCCTGGGTACAGTGATCGAGCCAGAGCTGCATAGGGACCTGGTGACGCTCAACATGGTCAGCGACGTTCAGATTGACGGCGAGACTGTCGATTTCAAGATTACGCTGACCACGCCGGCCTGTCCGTTGCGGGACCTGATCGAGCGAGAGGCGCGAGAAGCGGTGATGAGGATTCCGGGGGTTGAGGCGGTAAACGTCCGCTTCGATGCAAGCGTGCCGAGGGACAGGCGGCTCTTCGATCAAATCCAACTCAGGGTAGGCAATGCCGTGGCGGTTGCCAGCGGCAAGGGTGGCGTAGGCAAATCCACTGTCGCCACCAATCTGGCTGTGTCTATCGCGCGGGACGGTGCCTCGGTCGGCTTGCTGGACGCCGACATCTATGGCCCCAACATTCCGCTGATGCTAGGGGTGGCCGGCCAGCAGCCGCGGGTGATGGACGCGAAGATCCAGCCCGTAGAAGCTTACGGCGTCAAGATCATGTCCATGGCCTTCCTGGTGCAAGAGGATCAGCCGATTATCTGGCGTGGACCAATGCTTCATGGCGCCATCCGACAGTTTCTGACCGATGTCGACTGGGGTGAATTGGACTATTTGATCGTGGATTTGCCGCCAGGCACCGGCGACGCTCAGTTGTCGCTGACCCAGTCGCTGCCGCTCACAGGCGGCGTGGTGGTCACAACGCCGCAGGATGTGGCCCTGGCCGACGTGGTCAAGGGGATTGCCATGTTCAAGCAACTGAAGGTGCCAGTTCTCGGCGTGATCGAGAACATGAGCTACTTCGTCGCGCCCGATACCGGCAATCGGTATGAGATCTTTGGTCACGGTGGTGGTCAGAAAGTGGCCGATCGCATGGGTGTGCCGTTCCTGGGCGAGGTTCCGATGGATCCCAAAGTTCGCGAGGGCGGCGATACCGGGAGGCCGATCGTGCTTGAGGCACCTGAATCGCCGGCCGGCCAGGCCCTGCGCGACATCGGCCAGAGCCTGGCGGCGAAGATCAGCGTTCTGCACCTCACCCGCGAGACCTTCCAGCCGGCTGACGAGTTGAGGATCGTGCAGTAAGTGGTTGCAGGTTTGGAAGAGGCAGATTGCGCCGGGGCAGATTGACTGCGCAACGGACGGCGTAAAACGTGAAACGTGAAACGTAAAGCGGGGTGCGACAAGGCGACTTCACGTTTCACGACTTGGCTTTCGGTTCAACGACCTCTTGGAATGTGTCATGGATGTACGTAGGCGTACCAGTGCTGTCAACTTGAGCCGGCGGGAGGCGCTGCGTCTTTTGACGACGGGATCGGCAGGCGTGATCATTCTAGCTTGTGTGCCTGCAAACTCCGAGCCTCACGTCACGTCGACGACATCGACTTCGCCCACCCAGCCGGTCGAATCCACGGCGTCGGTAGACGCACCGAAACCGCAAGACTTCGGGATCGACTCAGACATCACCCTGACATCCAACGAGGAGTTCTACCACGTCTCGTACCAGCCGGGCGATCCGGCTGTCGATCCTTCAACCTGGCTCCTGCGAGTCAGCGGGCTGGTAGACAATCCGCTGGAGTTGAGTCTGGCGGACATCAAGGCCATGCCGCCGGTCATCGAGATGCGCACACTTGAGTGCATCAGCAACCCCGTCGGTGGGAGCTTGATCGGCAATGCGGTGTGGAAGGGTGTCGCGTGTGCCGAGATTTTGGATATGGCCGGCGTCCAGCCCAGAGCCAGGGAGGTCAAGATGAAGGCCGCGGATGACTATCACACCGCCATTCCGCTGGAGCTCGCGATGCATCCCCGCTCACTGCTGGCGTACGAGATGAACGGCGAGCCGCTGCCGGTCAGGCATGGCTTTCCCCTGCGCTGTCTGTGGCCCGGGCGCTACGGCCAGAAGCAGCCCAAGTGGCTGACGCAGATGGAACTCATCGCGGGTCACCACCTGGGGCACTGGGAGAGCCAGGGTTGGTCGAATGAAGCCGTGATCCAACCGAACTCGCAAATCCGCGAGCCGGCTGCCGCCGGTGCCCTGGCACCAGAATCACATTTCATCACAGGGTTGGCGTTTGCTGGTGGGTCGGGCGTGGCCAGGGTTGAGGTGAGCGCCGACGATGGCAAGACCTGGCATGAGGCGGAGAGGAAGCAGGCGCCGGCTCCGTTTACGCCGTACGTCTGGACCGAGTGGTCGATACGCTGGGAGCAGCCCGAACCGGGCAGTCATACATTAATCGCGCGGGTAACCGATGGAGCAGGTGCTACGCAGCAGCGTAGCCGACGCCGGCTACTGCTTGGTGGTACGTTCCCGAACGGGACGAACAACATGCATGAGGTGCGGGTCACCGTGAGGCGGAGCTGAGGTTACGAATTTCGTGTTGCGTGTTCCGTATTGCTTGGTGTGGGAAGACCGTCTTACGCAACACGCGACCGGAGGACGGTTCACAACTGAGGTAACATGACTTCATCATTAAAAGAGGAGGACCTAAATTGCCAGACATACAACCATCTGCCATTCCCCCAGGCTACACCAGTGAGCAAGATCGTGCTCTGAGGATGCTTACCTACGGCTGCTACGTGGTATCGGCGGCCGACGAAACGAATATGCCGCGTGCATCCACAGTATCTTGGGTCTCTCAAACTTCATTCAAGCCGCCGTTGTTAATGATCGCCGTGCACTCGGAGGGTTCACTGTGCAAAGCGATTGATGCCAGCGAGAAGTTTGCCATCAATATTGTGGGTGAGGACCAGATTGACCTGGCCGAAAAGTACATCCGGCGTGAAACGTATGCCCCACTCGATCCGGAAGATTTCGATGCCGGCGAATTCGGTGTGCCTGTGCTGAAGGCTATGCCGGGCTGTCTTGAGTGTCAGGTCGTCGGCAAACTGACCGGTGGGGATCACACGATCTTTGTTGGACGGCTGGAGGCCGGCGTCATCCGAGATGATGCTGCGCGCCCGCTGATGCTGGCCGATTCGCCGTGGGTGTATGCCGGCCTCGCGGGGCGGGAGTAATCCACTGATATGTAAACAACCTTTCTTGACAGAGGGGGGTTTTGACACTAGAATAGTTTCGACCTTACCGGAAGCGTATCACGAATTGTAAATGGCGAATTGTGAAATCTGAATTGTGAATTTGGTTATTGGGCGCACACCACAATAATGGCCAGGAGTGACGACAATATAATTCACAATTCACAATTGCCAATTCACAATTCACGATTATTTAGTCTGGAAAGTGTGGGCTGTGGCGACAGCCGACGTATGTGTGGGAAGGAGCTTGACTGGGGATGGAAGGCGTCTTGGAGGTCGTACACCACGACAAGATTACGCTGGAGGGGCTCGATTTGAGTCAGGAGCAACTCCGCGAAATGCTGTACATGATGCGCCTGATCCGCCGGTTTGAGGATGCGGCTGCAGAGTGGTACGCCCGCGGGCAAATCGCCGGCTTCCTGCACCTTTATAGCGGAGAAGAAGCAGTGGCCGTAGGAGCAATGAGGGCGCTGCGCCCCGACGATAAACTGATGAGCCACTATCGGGACCACGGTCACGCTCTCGCAAAAGGCTCTGATCCGAAATTGTTAATGGCCGAGCTGTTTGGGAAGCAGACCGGTATCGTCAAGGGCAAAGGTGGGTCGATGCACTTCTATGATGCCGAGCACAACATGCTGGGTGGCTATGCCATCATTGGTGGCCATCTGCCGTTGGCGGTCGGTCATGCCTTTGCTGCTCAGTACCTTGACGAAGAGTGGATCGTGATGTGCATCTTTGGTGATGGTGCGACCAATATCGGGTACTTCCATGAGGCACTGAACTTTGCCGGCCTCTGGGACACACCTGTCGTATTCCTCATTGAGAACAATCTCTACGGTATGGGGACGGCCGTGGAGCGGGCGTCGGCTGTCACCGAGATTCACCGCAAGGCCGATGCCTACGGAATTCCGAGCAAGCGCATCGATGGCATGGATGTCCTCGAGGTGTATCGCGAGGTGCACGCCGCGGCGGAAAAGGTCCGGACCGGCGAGGGTCCCTGGTTGCTGGAGGCACTGACGTATCGTTATCGCGGTCACTCGATGGCCGATCCAGTGCTGTATCGAGACAGAGAGGAAGCCGAGTCATGGCGGCAGCAGGACGCCATCGAGAGTTTCGAGGCGTTTCTGCTGTCGCGCGATCTGTTGACGGAAGCCGAGGCTGATGAGATTCGCCGGCGGGCCGAGGAGACAGTCGAAGAGGCTGTGGAGTTCGCGCTCAAGAGCGCCGATCCGCCAGTGGAAAAGATCTACGCCGATGTGTATGACGAAGACACCAGTGAAGATTTGGTTATTTGGACATAGGGAGTAGCAGATGTGCCCGAAATGACATACCGCGACGCGCTGCGACAGGCCCTCATTGAGGCGATGGAAGAAGACGAGCGTGTCTTCGTCATGGGTGAGGATGTAAATCTATATGGCGGTTCCTACGGCGTTACACGAGATCTAGCGACCCTGTTCGGTGATCGGCGTGTGCGGGACACCCCGATCGCCGAGGCAGGCATTGTCGGCGTAGCCACAGGAGCGGCCATGGCCGGCCTGCGTCCTGTCGCCGAGTTGATGACCATCAATTTCGCTCTGATTGCTTCAGATGCCATCATTAACCACGCTGCCAAGATTCGTTCCATGTTCGGCGGCCAGGCTAAAGCTCCCGTGGTGATCCGCACTGTGGGAGGTGGTGGCGCCCAACTGGCGGCCACCCATTCCCAGAACTTTGAGGCCATGTTCGCCCACATCCCTGGGATGTACGTGGCCATGCCGGCCACACCCTACGACGCCAAGGGCCTGTTGCGAACGGCGATTCTGGTGGATGATCCGGTGCTCTTCATCGAGCATGCCAAGCTCTACAACCTACGTGGTGAGGTGCCCGAAGGGAAGTACACCATTCCTCTGGGCCGAGCGGATGTCAAGCGCCCTGGCACGGATCTGACCTTGATTGCATACTCGGCCATGGTTCATGTGGCGCTGGTCGTCGCGGACCAACTGGCGGATCGGGGCGTAGAAGCCGAAGTCGTCGATCTTCGGTCGATCCGACCCCTGGATACGGAGACCGTCGTGCGCTCTGTGAAGAAAACCAACCGGGCTGTGGTTGTGGAAGAGAACTGGCGCTCCTTCGGCGTTGGTGCTGAGGTGGCGGCGCGGGTCCAGGAAGAAGCGTTTGAGTGGTTGGATGCACCCGTACACCGTGTGGCGTCGGAAGAGGTCCCTTTCCCGTACGCCAAGAGGTTGGAGCAGGCAGCCATGCCCAGCGCGGAAAAGGTGCTGGACCAGCTTCGAGAGATGCGGATTATATGATTCTGCAGTGGTGAGAGGGGGATAGCTTTGGCTACTGAAGTCGTCATGCCCAAGATGGGCTATGATATGGAAGAAGGCAAGGTTGTCCAGTGGATCAAGCACGAGGGCGATGAGGTCGAAAAAGGCGAGGTCATCGCAGAGATCGAGACCGGCAAGGTCAACCTTGAAATTGAAGCTTTTGATTCTGGAATACTGCGTCGCATCGTCGCCAGCGAAGGTGAGACGGTTCCGGTAGGTCAGACCATCGCGTGGATTGCCGACCCTGATGAGGAACTCCCTGAGGTGCCTACAGACGGCAAAGGAGCGCCTGAAGCCGAGGCGCCGGCGCCTGCTGAGGCCGGTGAGCCGGCAGCAGTCGAGGCTGAGCCGGCGGCCGCCGACGATCGCTTCCCACCGGTCGCCGGCGTCAGAGCATCACCATTGGCCCGCCGCATCGCCGAGGAGCAGGGCGTCGATATCACACGCGTGAACGGGACGGGGCCAGGTGGTCGTATAACGCGCGCGGATGTTGAAACGTACATCGAAGAGGTAGAGAAGGCACCGCCGAAGCCCGAGGTGCCGACACCGCCCGAACGTGTCGCAGTGCCTGTTCCCGAGCGGCTGCCTGAGGTGCCGGCCGAGCGTGTGGCGTTGTCCCAGTTGTGGAAGACGTTGGGCCGGCGGATGGTCCAGAGCAAGGCCCAGGCACCGCATTTCTACGTCATCATGTCCATCGACATGGGCAAGGCCATGGAGCTTCGCGACCAGATCAACGAGTACACCGAGAAAGCCGAAGGCGTCAAGGTGTCGGTAAATGACCTGATCGTCAAAGCTGCGTCCCACGTTCTCAAGCAATTTCCGCGAATGAACGCGTCCTTTGCGGGGGAGGAGTTCGTGCTTCACCAGCAGGTCAACATGGGCATCGCTGTGGCAACCGATGCCGGGCTCCTGACGGTGGTTATTCCCAACACAAACCAGAAGAGCCTGTCACAAATTGCCCGTGAGACGCGGGACAAGGTCACGCGCGCGCGCGAAGGCAAGCTACGAGCCGAGGACTTTCAAGTCGATGGCACGTTCACCATTTCGAATCTGGGGATGCATGGCGTGGACGAGTTCGTCGCCATCATCAATCCCCCGGAAGCGGCTATTATGGCGGTTGGCGCAGTTCAACCCACGCCTGTGGTCCGTGACGGTGAAGTCACCGTTGCCCAGATCATGCGCGCAAGCGTGTCCGGCGACCACCGTGTCGTGGATGGCGCCGACGTTGCCCGGTTTCTGGCCGAACTGAAGCGGGTGCTCGAAAACCCGATGGCGTTGCTAGTATAGCACTGGGCCAGTGATCAGTGGCCAGCGATCAGTAATCAGTAAGTTGATACTTGCTGAGAGTTGAATTTCGTTTAAAATGCTCATTCGCGGATTAGATCGATCATTGTCCGTCTAATCATTGCTAGGCGAGACGCGAAGCGTCTCGCCTAGCGGCGCGGCGGATTGCCATCCGCCTGCTAGCCTGCGGCTCGCTGACGCTCGCCTCCGCCTAGCAAGCGGATGAAGCTGACTGCGCTTCCGCATAAATAGCCTCCGCTCCGGCATTTATGCGGAATGCTCGCAGCTTATCCGCCGCGCCGTTAG
>JBHIAO010000065.1:0-18264 GCA_046758565.1 Anaerolineae bacterium | reverse complement strand
CCATTGACGGGATAGAGCACTCTGTGTTATCATAGGGTCGGTCTTGATAACGTGTGCAGCCAGTCAAGCTGATCGTGGAGGGATAAACCGTGGGTCGTCGCGATCATGCATCACGTCAGCGACTTTCGACCGGACTGGGCACAGAAGATGCAGTACTTCTTAGAGGAGCAGGGATGGGAGATCAAGTAGATCGTCTATTTCAAGAGTGGCATCGGCTGGGAGGGGCAGTGTTGCTCGTCAAGGTAGATCACTCTGTGCCGGCACGCGGCCCTGAGGAAGTGATTGGTGAGAGTACGGCTCATTGCCGCGAATCGGGGCGCTTAACTTGGGTCGTGCTTGATTGGCTGATCCACCATGTTGAGCAGATTGACGAGACTGAATTGCTCAGGCAGACCAGGAAGCGCGGCGATCTGTCCGTTCTGGGCGTCTTGTGTGACGCTGCTCGTCTGCGAAATCCTCATCCGAAGTTTGAGCGAATCATGGCCGCCTGTGTACCCCGTGACAAGGTGGAGTTGTTCTTCGACCGGGTGGCGGGAAGTCCACTTGCCACGCGATTGACGCGGGAGAACGCACTAGACGTCTTCAGAAGGTGGAACTATCTATGCAACGAACTGCGCTATCTGCGGAATGGGGAAGGTGTTAGCGGGTTTGTATGAGACAGTCAGACATGAAACAAGCAGGCATGATTCTCTCCGGGGGAGCTGTCTTGACGATGGACGCCCAGTTCTCCCTGTTTGATCCAGGGGCGGTGGCGGTGCGCGGAAGCGAGATCGTCGCTGTTGGGCCGGCGGACGAGATCGCAGCCGGCTACGAAGCAGCCGAGGTGGTTGATTGCAGCGGTAAGGCGGTCATGCCTGGCTTGATCAACGCCCACACGCACGTTCCGATGGCGCTGTTGCGCGGCCTGGCCGACGATCTGCGATTGGACGTTTGGCTGATGGGCTATGTCATGCCAGTCGAGCGTGAGTTCGTCCGCCCCGACTTCTGTTGGCTGGGCACGCAACTGGCCTGCGCAGAGATGATCCGCGCCGGCACGACCTGCTTCGCCGACATGTACTACTATGAGGAGGCCGTCGCCGATGCTACCGCCCAGGTTGGGATGCGCGCTGTCTGCGGACAGACGATCCTCAAGTTTCCCTCGCCCGATGCATTAAGCTACGATGAGAGCTTGGCGCGAACCCGCGATTTCATTCAACGGTGGAGGGGTCACAAACTGATCACACCGTCGGTCGCACCGCATGCAGCCTACACGGCAACCCCCGAAATGCTGCAGGCAGCCGCGGCGTTGGCGCTGGAATTCGACGTGCCGTTGCAGATCCACGTAGCGGAGACCGCTCACGAGGTCGAAGAGATCCGGGCCACTGTAGACATGGCGACCGTACCGTGGATTGAGAAGCACAACGTGCTGGAGACCAAAGCTGTTGCTGCACACTGCGTGCATCTCAACGAGGACGAGTTGGCGACGCTGCGCCGGCACGGCGCCGGCATCGTGCACAACCCCACCAGTAATCTCAAACTGTCCAGTGGGTTCGCCCCGGTGGCGCGCATGTTGGAGATGGGACTAAACGTCGGTATCGGCACTGATGGTGTGGCTAGCAACAACGACCTGGACATGTTCGAGGAGTTGCGCCTGGCGGCGCTGCTAGCTAAGGGTGTCACCCTTGACCCAACCGCCTTGCCGGCCCGCCAAGTGTTGGAGATGGCGACGATTATGGGCGCCCGCGCGCTGCACCTCGACCAGTGGATCGGCTCGCTCGAGCCGGGCAAGCGGGCGGATGTGATCGTCGTCGACTTGGACACTGTCCACAACTGGCCTCCCTTCCGTCGGGAGGAGGAGTTGATTTACTCGCAACTGGTCTACGCTGCCAAAGCTGACGATGTCATCCACGTGATGTGCGACGGCGCCTGGTTGATACGCGATCGCGAGCTGCTCACCGTTGACGAGCCGGCCTTGATGGCCGAGGCCGGCAGGCTGGCCCAGCGGATCGATGCTTTTCTGATCGAGCGCGAGGAAAGCGTGTTGCGCAAGCTGGTCAGCATCGGCGGACTGGCGCGCAAAGAGACTTTTGAGGTGCAGGTCAAGATTTGTCTGTCAGATCAGGGAGCCCGTGCCATTGAGGAAGCGCTGGCCGGCCCAGAATTCGCCGTCGGTAAGTCGAGCCAGCGCCGGCAGTTTGACACATATTTCATCTTCCACGACAAATGGGCCAGTCGCATTCGCTACCGCGAGGACGAAGTTCTGGCACGGGACAGCATGGAACCCGTCCCCGAAGGCTGGGTAGAGGAGGTGATATACCGGCTGACGTTGACCAACGAGACCAAGGAGCGCGAGTATGCCAATTCGGTCGTGCTCTCGCGCTCACGCTTCGACGCGCTGGCCGACCGCAGCCTGCGCTTCTATCGCGAATTCTTCAAACCCGACGAGGAGCGGGAGGTTCACAAGGAGCGCCGGCGTTTCCACGTGCGCTACAGCAACACCGAGTTCAGTGTCAATATCGATCGCGTTGTGCGCCCCGCGATTCCCGGCGCGTTCCTGGAAATCAAAAGCCGCACGTGGAGTGCGCAGGACGCCGAGCGTAAGGCAGAGCTTATCGGGGATTTACTCAGACATTTCGACATTGAGGAAGAGGGGCTACTGCGGGAGGAGTACGTGGATCTGGTAACTCATCCGGAGCGGCTCGAGCCAGTAACATAAAACAGACGATCCACGAAACAGCACGGGTTGGTTTAGCCCTCTTGGACAGCATCCACCATGGCGACGCTCCGCTCCCGAAAACGCCGCGGCAGGTACTCAACATAGCAGTGCTCTTGGATCAGATTCATTAGTTCCTGAAGTGTCGTTTCAAGAAACTGACGTGTTTCTAAGGGGGTCTCCAAGTCCGGCTCGCCATCATGGTTGAACACTGCATGCAGATGGGCATCATCCAGGGTGTCCAGCATGTAGGCTACTGCGGTGGCGAAGGCTTCAATCTCCCCTTCAGATAGGCGTATATCGAACAAGATGACGCTGGCAACATCCTCGCTTCTCAAGAGTTCCATCTTCTGTCATTCTCCTTCTAGGGTATGAGTGAGCCATTCTTGCCACTTCCCATATTCATCATCCAACAGCACACGCCATCTGCCAGACCTGAGCCTAAGTAGCGTGTTCCTGGCAGGGTTGGCGAACGAGGTGTGCAGTTGGAGCGTATCATCTGCTACGATGAAGACATGAATCCGCTGACGACGACCTCGCACGATATAGTTGCCTGTTTCTGCATCGTAAAAAACGTCATTCGCACCAGCTTGTTGGGCATCATTCCAGGCTGAACTGACGGGACGACCTTCTGTAGCTCGCCTCTCACCATGTGGTGTTCGCTTTGTTGTCATTATTCCCCAATTTCCCAGTGGCGCGAGCAGAGCTGTATGTTAGGTCGATTATACACTGCCTATGATTCAGGGTCAACTTGACAACCCACTGGGCGATAGTACAATTCGCACATGATCCTGAAGCTTTCTGTCGTTATCTCCACCCACGTTGCTCAATTCGAGGCAGCCACGTTCAAGGGGGATCTTGAAACCAACATCGCGAAAATTGCCGGCCTCGGCTACGACGGGGTTGAACTCGCCATCCGCGATCCGAAGTTGGTCGATGGCGACGAACTGGAGCGGGTTGTGAGTCGACATAACCTGGCAGTGCCGGCCATCGGCACCGGCCAGGCCTGGGGTGAAGAAGGTCTTTCCTTCACCGATCCTGCCCCGACCGTCCGGGCCGCTGCCATCGAGCGTGTCAGAAGCCACGTGCCCCTGGCCGCCCGCTTCGACGCCGTCATTATCATCGGCTTGCTGCGGGGCATTGTGAAACCTGGCGTAGATCACGGACAGGCGATGGATTGGTTGGTGGAAGCGTTGCAAGAGTGCAGTGTGGCGGCCGCACCAGCCGGCGTGCGCCTGGCCCTGGAGCCCATTAACCGCTACGAGACCACGCTCGTCAACAACGTGGTCCATGGGCTGGAACTGATCGACCGCGTGGGCGCTGACAATTTCGGGTTGCTGCTGGACACCTTCCACATGAACATCGAGGAGCCGTCCATTGAGGGCAGCATCCGCCAGGCCGGCGACCGCATCTTCCACTTCCACGTGGCAGACTCCAACCGCTGGCACCCCGGCGCCGGCCACCTGGATTTCCGCATGCTGCTAGAGACGCTGTTCGACACCGGCTATGCCGGCTTCGTCTCCGGCGAGTTCATGCCAATGCCGAACGCCGACACAGCCGCGCGCGAGGCGATCGCTCATTTGCGAGCGATTTAGAGTTTACCCCAAACCGCTGACTGGCCGCCACATTGCCCCCTGGCTCGCCGACAAACTTATGGACACGGGCCTTCACCAGCGTCATGAAGCAGTCGAGGTTTTCGTATTGATCGAGCTCAGCCTCTTCTGAGGGGGTCAACGTGCTGGCCCGGTTCTTGTCGAGCAATTCGGCTACCCGCGCCTGTGCCTCTGCAGAAGGGCGAAAAGCGGTTATGGCTTGCGGCGTTGGGCCGCTGGCCAGAAACTCAATGACCTCGCTGTAGAGGTCGTACTGGGCTGGTGCAATTTCGCGTAACCCCAACTCAATTACTTCGGTCAGTCGATCCCGTACAGGGTGCAACCGTGATGCCAGTTCATCCGGTATCCGAATCGTCAGTTCAACCATCGTGCATTATCCCTTTCAGCTTTCAAGGCAGGTGTCCTCCCTGACAACACAGCACACACTGCTTGTCCGAGCGAGTTTATAGCATATTTGTTCGAGATCGTCAAATTGGGGGGTGCGTTGTTTTTTCCACATCCCTCAGCGAAAGGGCGCTTCGTCGAGTTTGTAGGCCTTCTTCGCCAGCCGATACGCGGCGTCGTAGATCATCTCCTCAGCGTCCTCCATATCCACGATGCCTCGCACTACGAGGCTGGCGATCCAGTTGCTGGCTGCGCGCCGCCACAGATCATGTCGGGCAGGGATGGAGGGGAAGGCACGCGTGTCGTCGTTAAACCCCGCCGTGTTGTAAAGCCCCGCTGTTTCGATGACCAGTTCGAAGTAGCGCTGCATGCCGTTCAGGCTATCGAAGAACCACCAGGGTGGCCCCAGCTTGACGGCTGGGTAGTGGCCGGCCAGGGGTGCCAGCTCCCGCGCATACGTTGTTTCGTCCAGGGTGAAGAGGATCAGAGTCAACCGCGTATCGGTGCCGTACTTGGTCAATAATGGATGCAGGTTGCGGGTGAATTCGGTCTGGATGGGAATGTCGCCTCCCTTGTCAGGGCCGAAGCGTTCGAAAATTGATCGGTTGTGATTGCGATAGGAACCGGGGTGGAGTTGCATCACCAAGCCATCCTCGACACTCATTCTGGCGTTCTCCATGAGCATGTGGCCGGTGAAGTGGATGGCGTCCTCGGCGGTGGCCTCGCCGTTCAACGCTCGTTGAAAGATGGCCTCCGCCTCCCGGCCTGAAAGTTCCCCGGTGTAGGCGGTCGTCGCAGCATGGTCGGTGGCCGTGGCTCCCATGCTTTTGAAGTAGGCTCGCCGGCTTTCCTGCGCCTGGATGAAAGCTCGGTAGCTGTTAACCTCCACCCCGGTGATGTCACTCAACGCCTCGATGTCGTCGCGCCAGCCTGGGGTGTCTATGTTGACCACGGCATCGGGACGGAAGGTGGGTAGAACCCGTCCGTTCCAACCTGATTCGCGGATGGCGCGGTGATGGTCCAGGGGATCTGTGGCGGCGTCGGTGGTGCACAGCACCTCGATATTAAATCGCTCATACAACTTGCGTGGTCGAAACTCGGGCGATTCAAGCTTCGTGGCAATCTGGTCGAAGATGTCCTGGGCTGATTCGCCCGTCAACTTGTCCTTGACGCCGAAGACCGAGTGGAGTTCGTGTGTCAGCCACATGCCGGTGGGCGTGCCGCGGAACAGGTAGAAGTTTTCGGCGAAAATCTGCCATATCTGACGGTGGTCTTGTACAACTTCGCCGCCATCTACTCGGGGGATGCCCAGTTTTTCCAGTGGGATGCCTTGAGAGTACAGCATCCTGAAGATGTAGTGATCGGGGATTATTAGGAGGTCGGTAGGGGTACCGAACGAGTAGTCAGGGTCGGCAAACATGCGCGGGTCGACGTGCCCGTGCGGGCAGACGAGCGGCAGGTCCGCAACTGTCGTGTACAGGTGTTGCGCGATTTCTTTCTGCCGGGGATCGGGCTCAAAATAGCGGTCATCCGGCAGAAGGAGCTTGGAACGGTTTATCATCGAATGGCCTCCTTTCCTTCGACACGTATACCATCCGTTTGGCCGTAAGTCAAGTGCGGATGATGAGTGATGATCGTGCAGATCGCAAGTTGACAAAGAGCCGAGCATCAACTATATTAATGTTGGGCAAGCTATCAGCTTCGCTTTCCCCTCGCGATAGCATCCTGGCAGTCACACCTCTCCAAATCCAAGATGGAGCACGTCCCATAACACCCGGAAAGGAGGTGGGATACCAGAAATACCCTTTTCCATAGCTGACAGCGGAGAGCCAATATCAGCCGTATCTCAGCGATGGTTGACCTACGATCAATGTGAATACCAAAGGAGGAGTATCAAATGTTTCTCTCAGTCAAACGCTCTCTATTGGGAGCATCGATTGTTTCCATGCTGGTGCTGTTGATGATTCTCACCGCCTGTGCTCCGGCGGCGACGCCAGCACCGACCCAGCCACCTGCACCGCCCCCTGAGGAGCCGGCCGCTCCACCCGAGGCTGCACCCTCAAAGTACAACGAAGCGCCCATGCTCGCAGAACTGGTGGCCAAGGGCGAACTGCCGCCCGTCGACGAACGTTTGCCTGACGAACCGCTGGTTGAGGAAGTGGTCGACAAGATTGGCCAGTACGGCGGCACGCTGCGCCGCGGCTTCCTTGGCCCCTCGGACCACAACAATTACACCCGCGTGGTCTATGATGCCCTGGTCCGCCACGCGCCCGACGGCAGTGAGGTCATCCCGCACATCGCCAGGGGCTGGGAGTCCAACGACGACTTCACTGTCTGGAAGGTCTTCCTGCGTAAGGGCATGAAGTGGTCGGACGGCGAGCCCTTCACCGCCGACGACATCATGTTCTGGTATGAGCATATCCTCTTGAACGAGGAGCTCACCCCCAGCGTCCCCGTCTGGATGCTGAACGAGGACGGCTCGGTTGCCAAGGTTGAGAAGCTGGATGATTACAGCGTCCAGTGGGTCTTTGGTCAGCCCAACACGGCCTTCCTGTTGGCTCTCGCCAACAAGGACGCCGCCGACAAAGCGATCGCCAACCTGGCCTTCGTGCCGGCTCACTATATGGAGCAGTTCCACCCGGCATTCGTCGATGAGGCGGAGCTCCAGGCCAAGGTCAAGGAGGCCGGTTTTGAAACCTGGACGGAGTTGTTCGCCGTCGAAGTAATGCCGCACCTCAGCGGTAAGCGGCCCAGCACGGCGGCCTGGGTGCCGGACGGCTCTACGGTGTCAGACCAGGTCTTCACCATCAGGCGCAATCCCTACTACTTCGCCGTGGACACAGAGGGCAACCAACTGCCCTACATCGACGAGGTGCGCTTCACCTTCTTCGCAGATAAGGAGGCTCTGAACCTGGCGGCCGTGGCCGGTGAAATCGATCTTCAGGGTCGGCACATCAATATGCCCAACTACCCCGTACTGGTCGAGAATCAGGAGAAGGGTGGCTACCGCGTTATCACCTGGCCCACCTTTGGTGGTTCTGATGCGGCCATCACTTTCAACCAGAACTATCAGAAAGATCCGGCCATCGGTGAATTGCTGCGCAATAAGGACTTCCGTGTAGCCCTCTCTTACGCCATCAATCGGGAAGAAATCAAAGAAGCGGCTTTCCTGGGCCTAGGGCAGGCTCGTCAACCCGTGCCGGCTCCCTGGCATCCTTTCTACCCGGGCGACGAGTGGGCCTTCAAGTACACCGAGTACGACCCAGACAAGGCCAACGAGCTGTTGGATAGCATTGGCATGACCGAACGGGGCGCCGACGGCTTCCGCTTGGCGCCCAATGGCGAGCCTGTGGCTATTGAAATCTCGGTGGTGCCCGCCTTTGGGCCTTGGCCGGATGTGGCTCAGCTTGTGGCTCAAGACTGGCAAGCCGTGGGAGTCAAAACCATCGTGCAGGTCCGAGAGCGCTCGCTGCACTTCCAAATGCGCGACACCAACGACCTGATGACAGAAGTCTGGAACAATGACACCACGGGCTTTCCCTTCAGCGGTGAACCTCAAATGGACCCCCGCAGCCCGATTGCCACGACCTTTGCCCCCCTCCATAGGAAATGGTATGAGACTGGTGGGGCAGAAGGCATCGAGCCGCCCGCTGAGATAAAGAGACTCGTCGAGATTACTGACGAGGCCAAGACCGTTGGGCCGGAACGACAGGTCGAATTGGCTCAAGAGCTCTTTAAGGTGTGGGCCGACAATGCCTGGCAGATTGGGACAGTGGGGTTGACTCCCATGATCCAGGGTGTCGTCGTGGCCAACCAGGATCTGCGAAATGTGCCCGAAACCGCAGGGAATGACTGGCCCTTGCGCACACCAGGCGATACCCGCCCGGAGCAGTACTTCTTCGCGAAGTAAGGCCCTGTTTTCGTGCGCCTGGACCCTAAGGGTTTCCTCCAGAAACCTTAGCTCCTAAGGCTTCTTGAGCAGGCACGGAAGCGATGTTCAATAAGCTAATCCGAAAACCCTTAGGGTCTTATCTGAGAACTGGTCCACGTGGGCTGAACAGTCCAACCTCAGCCCGCGTGGACTGTTTTTCGAAGTGATAAGAGGCGAGCCGTATGCTTCAGTATATCATTAAACGGTTGCTCCTGTTGCCGCTGTTGCTGTTCATCTTTTCCGTTTTCGCCTTCGCTGTTATCCAGGCGCCACCCGGTGATTTCGTGACCAGCTACATCGCTGAACTGGCAACTTCCGGCTCGTCCATGGATCGGGCACAGATTGACGCGCTGCGGCAGCTATACGGCCTGAACCAGCCGGTCTACGTGCAATATCTCAAATGGATGGGGAGGATATTGACGGGAGATCTTGGTGTGTCGCTGGATTGGCAGCGTCCCAACACGGAGTTGATTGGTGAGCGTCTCTTGCTGACGGTGGCACTGGGGCTTTTTACCTTCGGCTTTACGTGGGCCATGGCTATCCCGATCGGTATTCTCTCTGCCACGCGCCAGTACTCATTTTTTGATTACTTTTTTACTGTTTTCAACTATTTCGGCGTAGCCACGCCAACGTTTATGACCGCCCTCGTGCTCATGTGGCTGGCCTTTTCCCATTTTGGCGTCAGCGTGACCGGTCTGTTCTCACCCGAGTATGTGGACGCGCCCTGGACCTGGGGACGGGTGGCGGACCTGCTCAAGCATATGTGGCTGCCGATGGTCATCTTGGGGCTCGACGGTACAGCCAGACTCGCCCGTGTGATGCGTGCCAATCTGCTAGACGAACTCACGAAGCCTTACATGGAAATGGCTCGGGCGAAGGGGATGCCGGAGTGGAAGCTGGTGTTGAAGTATCCAGTGCGGTTGGCCATCAACCCGCTGGTGAGTACGATTGGCTGGTACCTGCCGCTCCTTTTCTCCGGCAGCGTGATTGTGGCCACCGTGATGAATTTACCCACCATTGGCCCGATGCTGCTCAGGGCGTTGATCACCCAGGATATGTATCTGGCCGGCAGCATCGTGCTCATTTATTGCTGCCTTGCCATTATTGGTACGTTGATCTCCGACATCCTGCTGGCTTGGTTAGATCCTCGCATCCGCATGGAGGAGTCCTAGAGCATGTCCATCGAGCGCGACTCTCAGGCGCCGGCCCCCTTGCCGGATGAAGAGCAGCTATTGGCAATTGACGATGCAGAGGCAAGTGCCACCAGCGTCGCGACGGAAGATGCGGAAGCCTTCTACGTCGCTCCAAGCTGGAAATTGGTTTGGTGGCGTTTCAAGAAGCACCGGCTGGCTCTGGTTAGCAGTGTGGTGATCATCATGGTGGCCATGGTTGCCCTGTTCCCTGGTTTCTTCAGCACTCAGGACCCCCATAAAACGAATGCCGTCAGATCTTTCATTCCGGTTCAGAGGCTGCATTTCTTCGATGAAGGCCGCCTCCGTCCCTTCGTATACGGTGTTGAGGGTGGCCGCAATCCTAAGACATTGCGGATGGAATGGCAAATTGACGAAACCAAGAAGATACTGGTTGAGTTCTTTGCCGAAGGATATGAATATGAAGTACTAGGTACTATCTCCACGAATATCCACTTGTTGGGCATCGCTTCTTCGGAGGGGGATGATGCAATCCATTTGCTGGGGACAGACCGGCTAGGACGAGATCAGTGGTCCCGTTTGATGCATGGCACCAGAGTTTCACTATCTATCGGAATGGTCGCCGTTTTCTTGAGTATCTTCCTGGGCATCCTGTTGGGTGGGATTTCCGGATACTTCGGCGGCACGATCGATTTGGTTATTCAACGCCTTATCGAGGTACTGCAATCGCTGCCGCCTATTCCGATCTGGATGGCCTTGACCGCAGCGCTGCCCCGCACCTGGTCGGTGGAGCGGGTGTATTTTGCCATTACCCTGATTCTCGCCTTGATCGGTTGGACCACCCTGGGGCGCGAGGTGCGCGGACGTTTCCTGACCTTGCGGGAAGAGGACTTTGTGGTCGCGGCCAAACTGTCTGGATGCAGCCAGCCGAGAATTATTTTCCGGCACATGGTCCCAACCTTTGCCAGCCACATTATCGCCGCCAGCACGTTGGCGATCCCGGTGATGATCATCAACGAAACGTTCCTCAGCTTCCTCGGGCTGGGCCTGCGTCCGCCGGCTATCAGTTGGGGCGTGCTGTTGCAGGAAGCACAGAACCTCCAATCGATTGCCCTGGCCCCCTGGCTGCTTCTGCCGGGTCTGGCTGTCATTATCACTGTACTGGCCCTGAATATTCTGGGCGATGGCCTGCGTGATGCAGCGGATCCGTATAGTCATTAGCAGTGTGCTGTTCGGTTATTGTTAGCCGGCTGAGATTTGTGCTGCCTATTTCGTACTGCGTATTGCGTATTCCACGCCTGGTGGTGGATCGATCTGCATGAAAAAAGATACGCAATACGCAATACGAAATAGGCCCACACGAGTTCGCACATGAATACTCAAGCGAATCCAATCTTGTCCGTACGAAACCTGAAGACCTACTTCTACCTGGACGAAGGCACAGTAAAGGCTGTGGATGGCGTAAGTTTCGATGTCTACCCCGGCCAGGTTGTGGGCATTGTTGGCGAAAGTGGTTGTGGCAAGAGTGTCACTATCAAGTCGGTCTTGCGCATCGTGGAAAAGCCCGGTCGGATCGTCGATGGAGAAATCCATTTCCGTCCCCAGAAGAACAACGGGCCTGGTGGAATAGGGGGGAGTGACGGATTCATTGACCTGGCCAAGCTGGATCCCCACGGCCGACATATGCGCTCAATTCGGGGAGGGGAAATTGCGCTCATCCCCCAGGAACCGATGGCGGCCTTCAGCCCGGTTCACACCATCGGCAACCAAGTCATTGAGGCGATTTTGCTGCACCAGGATGTAAGCAAGCAACAGGCCCATCAGATTGCTGTTGAGCGCCTCCGCGAAGTGGGGATCCCCAGTCCGGAGCAGCGCATGACTGCCTATTCCTGGGAATTGAGCGGCGGGCTGCGCCAGCGAGCTATAATCGCCATGGCTCTTTCGTGTAATCCCACATTGCTGATCGCCGATGAGCCTACGACGGCGATCGACGTCACGACGCAAGCTCAAGTCCTAAACTTGCTACGTTCGCTGCAACAGCAGCATGACATGGCCATCATTTTTATCACCCACAATCTGGGGGTCATCGCGCAAGTGGCTGACTACGTGGTCGTGATGTACCTGGGCCGGGTGATGGAGACAGGGCCGGTGGACGGCATCTTCCACAACCCGCAGCACCCTTACACCAAAGCCCTGCTCAAATCGATCCCCTCTGTTCATTCGCGGTCCCGAACGTTCTTGCCGACCATTGAGGGTTCTATCCCACATCCCTTCAATCGTCCGTTCGGCTGCTCCTTCCACCCGCGCTGCTCAGACTTCATGCCCGATGTGTGTAACCGGCGGACGCCGAGCCTCCAGCCAGTCGATGACAGGCAATCGGCAAGCTGTTTTCTCTATCACGATGCAGCGAAAGAAGACTGAGATATTGGGGTATCACTGCATTGGACACATCGATCAGGGACAATCAGGTACTGCTAGAAGTTCAGAACCTGAAAAAGTACTTTCCCATCAAGAAAGGCCTCTTTAGGAAAGTCGTCGGGCAAGTGCAGGCGGTTGATGATGTGAGCTTCTACATCAACGAAGGCGAAACGTTGGGCCTGGTGGGTGAGAGTGGCTGTGGCAAGACCACTACAGCCCGCTGCCTTTTGCGTGCGATAGATCCAACCGATGGACAAATCCTCTTCCGCACCGAATCCGACAAGATTGTCGATGTAGCTATCTTGCCTGAGAGCGAGATACGTCCGCTGCGACGCGAGATGCAGATGATCTTTCAAGATCCCTTTGCCTCCCTGAATCCCCGCATGAACTTGCTCGATATCGTCGGCGAGCCGCTGTTAGTGATCGAGGGGATCAAGAGTCGCAGAGAGCGCGCCGAGCGAGTGGCCGAGTTGCTGCGTCTGGTGGGCCTCCGCCCCGAATATATGCAGCGCTTTCCCCATGCCTTCAGCGGCGGTCAACGTCAGCGCATCGTCATCGCCCGGGCGCTGGCCCTCAATCCGCGCCTAGTGGTTGCCGATGAGCCGGTTTCAGCGCTGGATGTTTCCGTGCAGGCTCAGGTGCTGAACCTGATGCTGAGGCTGCAAGAGCAGCTTCACCTGACCTACCTGTTTGTGGCCCACGACCTGAGTGTGGTCAAACACATCAGCGACCGGGTTGCGGTGATGTATGTCGGCAAGATTGTGGAGACCGCTCCGACCGAAGAGCTTTTCTATCAACCAAAACATCCCTACACGGCCGCTCTCTTGTCGGCTGTTCCCGTGGCGGACCCCCGCGTCCGCTCACAAATGACGCCGCTGGAAGGCGATGTGCCTAGCCCAGCCAATCCTCCGTCGGGGTGCTATTTCCATCCGCGCTGCCCCCACGCAATTGACATTTGCTCCACTGAACAGCCCGCTCTGGAAGAGGTCTCTCCTAATCATTATGTCAGTTGTTTTCGTGTTCATGAGCTGAAGCTGGCCGGCATTGGTGGGGTTGCCGAGAGCCGATGATTGATGAAGATTGAGAAAATAATCGGGTAACCGTCAAAGTTGATCTATTGCACCCAGGTGTTGGGGCGGCTGGCGGGTGGGGATATGACGGCGAACGGAGAGGATTGATCGAATGCCTATCGCTGTAGTATAATTCTGGTGTTTGTCAATTCCTGACAGCAGTGTGATACGCTGCGACTACAAATTGGAGGCGGTATGATGAGTGTATCCTCGACCAAGATAATTGACCGACCCCAGGAATCAACGGGCATCCGATGGGTTCCCAAGGATGGTGTACCCCCGCTCAATGCTGGTGACCATCTGAGTCGGGCCGAGTTCGAGCGACGTTACGAGGCACATCCCGAAATCAAGAAGGCGGAGCTCATCGAAGGAGTCGTCTACATGCCAACCCCTGTTCGTCACATCCCTCATGGCCGGCCTCATGCACGCGTTATGGCATGGCTCGGACACTATTGGGCAGCCACACCCGGTGTCGATCTCAGCGACAATGCCACGTTGCGCCTGGATCTTGACAACGAGCCCCAACCAGATGCTCTGTTACGTCTGCTGGAAAGCCAGGGGGGCAAATCAAGAATCGCCGAAGACGAGTATCTGGAAGGCGCCCCTGAGCTGGTGGTCGAGATAGCTGCCAGCAGTGCTGCCTACGATCTGCACGTCAAGAAGCGCGTCTATGCCCGGAATGGGGTGCAGGAGTATCTGGCGGTCCAGATGTACGAGCAGCGCATTGACTGGTTTGTGTTGAAGGAGAGTGTTTACCAGCCACTGGCCCCTGATGACGACGGTGTACTGCGCAGCCGGGTCTTCCCCGGCCTCTGGCTGCATGTAGGCGCCTTCTGGGCCGGCGACCTGGCGAAGATGCTGGCGGAATTACAGGCGGGAATGGAATCCTCAGAGCATGAAGCCTTTGTGGCCAGCCTGCAGGGTTGATCACGGTTCGAAGTTCTGGGGAGCAGGGAACAGACAGCGCGGTGGGTCAGCCATCGGGGCGGTCTGCGCTGATCAATGGCCGGCTGGTTCTGCCCCACGAGATTGTGACCGGCAAAGCCCTCGTTGTGGAAGGGAAGACCATCGCCGGCATCGCCGACGTCGATTCTCTGGGCACCGAGGTGGAAAAGATCAACGTGGGCGGGCGCTACGTCACGCCGGGCCTTGTCGACATCCATGTGCATGGTGCCCTCGGCCACACCTTCAACGAGCCGGCGGCCGAAGCCTTTGCCGCCATCACGCAGGAGCACGCCAGGCGTGGCGTCACTTCGCTGCTGGCCACCGTAGCTACAGCGCCCATCCCCGACCTGGTCACATGTCTGGAGTTCAGCCGGCAGTGGATGCAGCACCAGCACGCAGGGGCACAGGTATTGGGCGTGCACCTGGAGGGTCCCTACTTCAGCCTGGCGCAAGCCGGCGCGCAGGACCCGGTAAACATCCGCACCCCGGATGACGGCACACCCGATCGCCTGCTGGAGCATCACGATGTGCTGCGGATCATGACCTACGCGCCGGAGCTGCCAGGCGCGCTGGAACTCACAGCCAGGCTGGCGGAGCTTGGGGTGGTGCCGGCCGCCGGCCACAGTTCAGCTAAAGAGGAAGAGGTAGCCGCAGCCATCCGGGCTGGCCTACGTCACATCATCCACATCTGGAGTGCGCAATCCAGTACTGTGCATGAGGGCCCCTGGCGCAAACCTGGTCTGCTAGAGACGTCGTTGGTCTTTGACGGACTGACTGTGGAAATGATCGCCGACAATAAGCACCTGCCGCCCACATTGATGAAACTGGCGTACAAGTGCATTGACCCCGACCGCCTGTGCGTCATCTCCGACGCCACCGGCGGCGCCGGCCTGCCCGAAGGGGCTCGCTTCCACATGGGGGGCATGGAATACGAGGTGCATGATGGCGTTGGGATGATGCTCGATCGCTCGTCGTTCGCCGGCAGCACCACCCTGGTGAACCAGATGATCCCAATCTTGCAAGATGTGGTTGGCGTCCCGTTGGTGGAGGCCGTTCGCATGGCTACCCAGACGCCGGCCCGCGTCATCGGCGTCGATGATCGCAAGGGCAGCCTGGAGGCCGGCAAAGACGCCGACCTGGCCATCTTCGAGGATGATTTCACCGCCTGGCGCACCATGATCGGGGGCCGGTGGGTGTACGCTGCCTAGCACTCGACCACAACCAGGAGGAGTTGTGTGACCGAGCCCTATCTTCCCGTGGATGTGGTGTTTCACCCCAATTGGTGGCATAAAAACTACGGCCTGTCATTTGACCGGGATTTCTTCTACGACCCCAAGCGCCGCGTGTGGCAGGAGCAGCGCATGCGGCAATTGCTCTATGATCGCTTTGGTGATTTGGGTCTGGGCCAGAAGAATGCCCCTCGCCGACCAATTGTCGGTCCGATCCTGATGGGCAGCGGCTACATCGTACAGGACATCCTTGGCTGTGAAGTAAAATACCAGGAGGCCGGCAACCCGCAGGTCCGGCCGCGCAACATGAGCGAGGCCGAAGCCTGGAAGTTGGGGGCACCGGAAGACATCGAGAGCACCCCGCCGATGCGTGCTCTGCTTGCGTTGATGGCGAGCCTGGAATCAGAGTGATGGATGTATGAGGAGCTTCTGCTGGAGCACGACGCGTGGGTAGGCCGGCAACTGCCACCGTTAGGCTTCCACCATTGCGGAGACAATGCCCACCTTTACGCACCTCTCTACGCCCGCGCTGGGGCAGTCTATCTGGACGTAGGCTGGAGTTCTGATGTCGCCGCCTGCCGGGCGGCTCTGCCCGATGCGTGGCTCAGCCTGCGCCTGAATCCGGTCAAGATGCTGACCGCCACACCGGAGGAAGTCACCACCGACGTCGAATCGCTGCTCCAAGCACACGGCGCGCCGTGGGATAAGGTGGCCGTCTGCTGCATTAACATGGACTACGGCACGCCCGACGAGGCGATCCGGGCTATGTTCCACACCGTGGCCGGCTGCCGGGGGGAGCGGGACAGCGACATCCGAAAAGCGTACCAGGAGGCATAACCCTTTGGGCGGAGGATGGGTGTAAATCTCCGACCTGACGATTCGCCAGAATCGAGTCAGTGAGGAAATATCGAGATGGGAACACCTTGGGAACGATTCAAACAGGCAGCCTATCTGGAGGAGCCAAACCAGATACCAGTGGCTTTTATCGTAGACAGTCCCTGGCTGCCCGGCTACGCTGGGATCAACACCCTGGACTTCTTTCTCCTGCCCGACAGATGGTTCGAGATCCATCGGGGACTCCTGGACCGCTTTCCAGACGCGGTCTGGGTCCCCGGCTTCTGGGTAGAGTACGGCATGGCTGCCGAGCCCTCGGCTTTCGGCGTCCGTATCCATTTCCATCACGATCGTCCGCCTTCCATCGAGCCGGTGACGACAGATATTGCCCATTGGGCAGAAGCGCCCTTGCCGGACGTGCACGAGGATGGGTTCATGCCACTCGTGCTCCGCCTCTACGATCACATGGAAGAGCGCTTACAAGCGGAGGGTTTGAACATTAGGATGGTCGCGGCCCGGGGGCCTATGGTGACAGCCGGCTGGATCATGGGCATCACCGACTTAATGACGGGAATCATCACACACCCCAAGGAGACTGGCAGGTTCCTGGACAAAGTCACCACTACTATCATCAACTGGCTACACGCCCAACTTGACACCCTGCATGAGCCCGAAGGGATCATGCTGCTGGACGACATCGTCGGTATGGTTTCCCTCGAACACTACGAGGAGTTCGTTGCCCCTCACCTGCGGCGCATTTTCGATGAGTTCGATGGGCTCATCCGGATCTATCACAATGACACGCCGTGTCCCCACCTCCACGCTGCCCTGGCTGAGGCCGGCTTCGACGTGTTCAACTTCAGCCACGAGGTGGACATCGCCCAGGTGAAGGCGGAAATGGGACATCGGGTGGCGCTGATGGGCAACGTGCCACCTCTGAACGTAGCCGTACGGGAACCGCCAGAGGTGGTGGACCACTGGGCCAGGGCCTGTCTGGACGCGGCAGCTCCTGGCGGAGGGATGATCCTGTCTGTAGGCGGCGGGGTCTCGCCGGGGACGCCGCCCGAGAGCCTGGACGCGATGCTGGACGCCGCGCGCACCTGGTCGAAGCCCGACGCAGCCTCTTGACCCGGGTTCGGGGGGCTATCACAGTTTCGGATTCCAGGCATTATTTAGTCCATCGCCGGTCAGGTTGAGCCCTAAGACTGTGAGGGTGATGGCCAGGCCGGGGAACAGGGCCACCCACCAGGCGGTACGCATGAATGGCTGGGCATTGTTGAGCATGTAACCCCAACTGATCGTGTTAGGATCGCCAAGACCCAGAAAGCTCAGGCTGGCTTCTACAAGGATTGCATGCCCTACCAGCAATGATACGGTCACCACAAGTGAAGGCAGCGCATTGGGCAGGACGTGGCGCAGAATGATGGTCCTGTGCCGCGCCCCAGTCGCCTGTGCGGCGACTACAAAGTCACGCTCGCGCAGCGACAACACCTCCGCACGCAGGATGCGGGCAATCATCGTCCAGGACGTGAGCCCCAAAACGAAGATCACATTGCGCAGTCCGGCTCCAAAGAGGGCAATGACGATCACGGCCAGGAAGAAGCGCGGGACGACCTGAAAGACCTCGGTAATTCTCATCAGCCCGTCATCTACCCGGTTCCCGAAGTAACCCGATACACCCCCGACGAGAACGCCGATCAGCGCCGCGATGCCCGCTACAAGCGCGCCGACGGTGAGCGACGTGCGCGCGCCGTATACGACATCGGTGAACACGTCACGTCCCAGGTCATCCGTCCCCATCGGATATGCCGCCGATGGCGCTTGCAATGACGGCCCGGCTGCTTTGTGCGGTGAATAGGGTGCGATGATGTTGGCAAAGAACGCTATGCTCAGCATGAGCAGGGTGAGCGCCAAGCCCAGCACTGCGGCCTGGCTGCGTGCGTAGCGGCTGCCGAAGGTCGCCAGGCCTCGCACGAGGTTGAGGCCCGGAGCCGATG
>JBHIAO010000064.1:0-18489 GCA_046758565.1 Anaerolineae bacterium | reverse complement strand
TTCCGGTCTCATGGGTTAGTTCCCTGACTGCTCGCCCCCGGTCGTGGGCAACTCGCCCGGTGTCGGCGTGCCGGCAACCTCAGGGGTCGCCTGTGACGCGGGTTTCTCACTGACCTGGATCGGCGTTGGGGTTGGGAAGGGTGTGTAGGTTGGCAATGGTGTATACGTCGGTTGGATCAGTGCCACAGGCCCGGGTGTTGGCGTTGGTGAGAACGTCTGATTGCCCGCCAAGGTGACCCACGCCTCATAGCCGCCGGCCCCCATCGCTTCGATGATGTGCCAGACAACCTCAGGTTCCGCCGCCACGGTGATGATGCTGGCCGGCACTTCGCCTCGATCCGTTATGCGGGGGCCGCCAAGTAGACCGCCACCTCCAGCGCCGCTCGGCGTTGGAGCGGGCTGGCCGGCGGCCTCACCCGTCGAGGCGCGCACGTCAACCACCCAGACATTGCGGGCAACTACTTTGACATCCCCTGGATTGTCCTGATCCTGCCCCTCGTGATAGCCGTAGATGTTTACACGTACACCGGGCTTCAACTGTCCACCGACCATCTCGTCATAGCGGCCAGCGAAGCTGGTGATCTCCAGGTCCAGGTCCTTGACAAGCCGCGCTTCCTCAACGGGTCTGGCCTCGCCGCGGCCGATGATGGTGTCCGGTTCCACCGGCGTGGTGGTCATCATACCAATGGCCTCTTCCAGGCGATAAGCGGCCAACCTTCGCGCCTCGCTCTCCTTCACCATCCGCTCATCGAGCATGCCGGGCTCGATGAGGGTGTAGGTTGGAATATATTCCTTGGCGATCGCGACTGTTACTTCAGGTTCGGGCGGTGGGGGCCGCAGGATGTCAACTAGACTGATGGCTATTCCGGCTAAACCCAATAGCACGGCTAATCCGAGTAACAAGGTTCGGTTCATATTGCCTCCAGTTCTTCTCGCCGTAGGTTTCGGCGAGAATTGGCTTGCCCAGCTTGCCCTCGAAGCGATCAGCCTGGCCTACGTTGGGCAAATCAAGCGTCCGCTCGATCCCGCTCAGGGCAATGCTGTCCAGGGCACCTTTTTGATTCAGGACGATGCCGGCGCGCCGCCCAAGCTCATCCTTCAACTTCCGCGCGTTCTCCACGGCGTCAGGCCGCGGTGTGGTCACGACGTACCACTCATCGATTTCTTCGCGAATTGCGCTGAGCAGGGCGTGGGGAAATTGAACGTCGGCCACGGTCAGCACGTGCCGGGCAAGCTGCTCCTTGAGGTACTTGCCAATCAGTTGGACCGACAGGTCGCGGCAATTCTCGTAGTCCATGGGCACAACTGTGACGCCCTTCCACGTTGCAGGTTGGATGTCGGGCTGGGTCGCGAGGTCGAAGAGATGTGGTATATCTTTTCCGATTAGCGCCGCTATCGCCGAGTCACCATAGGTGAACTCCGTTAGCAGGACTGGCAACCTGGTACGCCGGGCGAAGTGAAGAGCGGTGTCGATTGACAGAACGGTCTTACCGGTGCCTCCAGAATACGAGGTGAAGGCGATTGTCCGCTTTGAGGGCAGACCCGTGATTTCACCTCGAACACGACGGGCTTCCATGATCCAGCGGTCCGGCTCGGCGAGGAAATCTTCGCTGGAGACGTACGGCACCTCAGCATTATCCAGCAGGTCCCGCACCATCTCGACGCTGTAGGGGTGAGGCACGAGTTTGTCGAAATCGACAATCACAAGTTGAGCCCCGGGCAGCTCATCGTACAGACCACCGGTAAACAGGGCCTCTTTGTATTCGACGCCATCCACACCCTGGAACGCGTCGAAGACAGCCAGATCTGGGGTCGCAACTAATACTTTCACAGTGCCTCCCGCTTGCCTAGAAAAAAGATAGCGATGCCATTATGCAGCATGGCGTAACATTTGACACTCAACTACCACGAATACAAAGAAAAAGAAGAGATATGCCAGCGCACCTCCGGTAGAAGCTAGGCAGGGCCGAGAGCTGGTGCTCCTCTCAGCAAGAGGGCGCTCCTCTCAGCAAGAGCAGATAGTTCGATTAGTGATTACGAAGCGTGTCCTAGAACGTTATGCTGTGATGCCGTGCTATCCGGCACGTATGCTGCAAGCAGGACATCGCGGTGAAAAACCGATGTTCAGTTACCTGTATTCTAGGTGCTATCTGTCACCAAGCTGTCACTAGCGGCCATTATAGCACACATCAGGGCCAAATTCTTGTCCATAGTTTGCCAAAACCCTGACCATTGTCTGTCATTCTTGACATTTCTGACAATTGCGTGCAAAGGACTTGACGAGTGATCTACGCTCACCCAACGTTTGACTTGCGCACAGCTCTCAGCAACTTGACAAGTCTGACATCGGTTTGCCTTTGAATGTCAGTTGTGATAGTATAAATTGTAGACTGCCCAATCATCTTTAATCCTCAAATTCAGTACTCAACAGATGCGTTGAGTGTTGAACGTTATACATGTTGACCACGCGTTGTAACGTCTAACATGAAACGTGGAAACGTGAACGTAATTCAGAGTTGCCGGCCTTGAGGCTGCGAACTCGGTAGAATAGCACCATAGCCCGCTGGTGAGATAAGACATTGCGTACAGAGAACCCGTATATCATAACCCCCTTGGTGGGAGAAAATGGTTTCTATGGACGAACCGATATCTTGCGGTTTGTCCATAATACGCTCGCCTCACCCTATCAGAGGGTAATCGTACTGTATGGCCAGCGGCGAATTGGCAAGACCTCACTGCTGCATCAACTGAGCCGGCGTCAATACATTCCGCCTGGCTTTCAGCCCATCTACTTCGATCTTCAGGGGCGGGCCCAGCAGACTCTAGGCGAAGTCTTGTACGGTCTCGCCCGCGAAATCGCGAAGAAGGTTGATCTACCGCGACCCAAACAGGCCGATTTCCAGGATGAGGTGTACTTCCAGGACCAATTCCTTCCACAGGCGTACGAGGCGCTTGGCAGGCGCCAACTCCTGTTTCTGATCGATGAGTTCGATGTGTTGGGGGAGGTGCCGGCCACGCGTAGAGCGGCCATCGACACATTCTTCCCTTACCTGCAGGAGTTGATTCACGATGAAGGGCGATTGTCCTTCATCTTCGTGGTTGGCCGGCGTCTGGATGAGCTACCGAGTCGCATCAAGGCGACTTTCAAGTCGGCGCAGTTTAAACGGATCTCTGTTCTGGACCGCGCCGACGCCCGACGTGTGATCGTCGAGGCGGCCAGGGATCAAGTGAAGTACATGCCCGATGCCGTCGAGGCGATTCTGGATCTGACAGCCGGCCATCCATACTTTACGCAGCTCATCGGCTACGCGATATACGATGCATTATCCCACGATGGCCGTGAGCTGGTGACGCCGGCAGACGTCGAGGATGCGGTGGAACGCGCCATGGAGCTAGGTATGGGTGGCCTGGCCTGGTTCTGGGATGAGTTCCCGCCGGCCGAGCGATTTGTCCTGTCGGCCATCGCGCACGTGACGGATGACGGCGGCCTCGCCCATCTATCGCGCGTACGCCAGGTACTCCGCGAGCATGGTGTGCGTCTTCAGGGCATTGAGCTATCCAGTGCACCGACTATTCTGACCGAGTGGGAAATCGTACATCAGCCGGAACGGGATGCCTATCGGTTTGTGGTTGAGTTTCTCCGGCGTTGGGTTCGCACCAGACATTCACTGGCAGAGGCGAAGCGAGAACTGGAGAGTGTTAGCCCGCGAGCCATATCCCTCTACGAAGCCGCTCGAAGCGCGCACGTCGAGGGTGACCTGACAACGGCTGTCGACGACTATCGGCGGGCCTTGGCGGCTAACCCGAACCACACGCGGGCACAGTTGGGATTGGCTCAGGCTCTGTATGAACAGGGTTGCTTGCCTGAGGCTATCGAGGCCTACGAACGAGCGTATGAGTTGGACCAGGCCAGTGTATGGGATGGGTTGTTGGCTGCACGACAAGACCACGCTGCCAAGTTGAAGGCACAGGGGGATCTGGCCGGGGCTATCGAGCAGTACGAGCGAATCTTGAAAAGCGTTCCCGATGATTCTGACGTCAAAGCTGAGCTGCACGACCTTTTACGCAAGCAGGGTGAGGCTTACCTGGCAAACAACCAGATGGAGAGCGCACTGACCTCTCTCCAGGAGGCGGTGCGGCTTGACCCAGGTAACCAGGCGCTCAGCGAACAAATCTCCAACCTACGCCAGCGGCTTCGACAATCCGAGGACGCACGTCTGCAGCGGGCCTTGATCCGTCAGAGCGTCTTGGCGCGACAACTCGCGGAAGAACGCGAAGCGCGGGAGCGCGTCGAGCTGCGAGCACGGCGAGTCGTTCAGGTGGCGCTGGGGCTAGCCGGCGCCGCGGCGATCATCAGCCTGGTCAGTGGCCTGCCAACCGCCGTACGTGCGATTCTGGCTGGCGTGATGGTTGCTGCACTTGTTGTCGTATATCGCTGGCAGGCCCAGTAAGCTACCAAGGGGGAGATTCACCATGCGAGCGAATAATCCTTTTGTCTATCACGTTCCAGTTGCGCCGGCGAACCTTGTCGGGCGCGAACGTGTCCTTTCACTGATTTTCAACCAGTTGCGGAGCTCCAGTCGAGCGAATATCGCGGTGTATGGGCCGCTGGGCGTGGGGAAAACGTCGCTGCTAAACTACATCTCTGATCCTGAGATGGCTGCACAGCAAGGACTGGACCCGGATAAGTATCTCCTGATTAAGCTCGATTGCCAGTCGCTGGGTGACTTCACCCTGGATCACTTTTGGCGGCGCGTGCTGCGAAGTATAGCCCGTATGGTCGAGGGGGCGCTGCGAGAGTCGATTGACCGGCTGGCTGCCCAGGATGCCATCGGCTTCGAAGATATTCAGGACTTGCTGGAAGAGCTCGGGGCGCGCGATCGGGTCTTGGTTGCACTGCTCGACGAGTTCGAGTGTGTTATTCGCACACACACCGAGTTGGCAGAGCGGATGACACGACACTTGCTAGGGATGCTAAGCTCCCTCGGCCGGCGTACCCCTCGAGTCTTCGCGATGGTGATCGCGACCGAAAAGCCGTTGATAGCACTGGGCGAGGATTTGGACGCCTGGCGGGGTTCTCCGTTTCCGACGATCTTCATCAGTCAGGAGTTGAGGGACTTCTCGACGAGCCAAGCAGAGACATTACTCGATCGGGCTCTGGCCGGCTCCGGGGTGACTTTTAGCGACGTCGAACGGCAGCTCATCTATGAGCAAACTGGTGGCCATCCGGCGCTACTCCAAGCAGCGGCTGCTGCTCTTTTTGACGCCAAGCAACGCGGCGCGGGGCGCAAGGAAGTGCAGGATGCCGTTCGGCGTGCTGTAGCTGACAGTCGAGCGAATGGATCGGGTAGCTTTTCAACAGCGACGGGCGTGGAATTAGATCACTCGACCGGCGTGGTCTGGGTGGATGGCCAGCGTGTGGATGGATTGTCCAACAAGGAGTTTAACTTACTTCGCTTGCTGCATGACAACGCCGGCCGGGTCTGCCTGAAGGAAGAAATCTGGAGAGTTGTGTGGCCTGAGTACGAAGAAGGTATGGAGGACTATCCCATCCAAAAGCTCGTCAGCCGGCTGCGCAACAAGATTGAGCCAATCCCCGGCCGGCCTCGCTACATCCTGACCGTCTGGGGGAGGGGATACAAGTTCGTTGAATAGAGATTAGAGATTGGAGATTAGAGATTGGAGCTAAGTAGAACAAATCTCCAATCTCTAATCATCTAATCTCCAACTAGCTGAGATCGAGGACGCCCATCGTGTCTCTGACCAGCTCCACAGACTTCCGTAGCGCGGCGCGCTCGTCGTTGGTGAGATCGATCTCAATGATCTCCTCAACGCCGTTGGCGCCAAGCTTGCACGGTACCCCGAAGTATATACCCTCGATGCCATACTCCCCTTCCAGGTACGCCGAGCAGGGTACGATCAGCTTGGTATCTTTCAGGATGGCCTCGGCCATCTGGATGGCGGCGGCACCAGGAGCGTAGTAGGCGCTCCCTATTTTGAGGAGCGAGACGATCTCGCCGCCGCCCTTGCGTGTGCGCTCCACCAGCCGGTCGATTGTCTGCTGATCCATCAATTCTGTGATGGGTACGCCGGCCACCGTCGAGTAGCGCGGCAGTGGAACCATCTCATCGCCATGTCCACCCAACACGAAGGCACTGACATTCTCCACGGCCACATCCAGCTCCATGGAAACGAACGCGCGGAACCGGGCGCTGTCGAGAATGCCGGCCTGGCCGATGACGCGGTTCTTGGGGAACCCACTGACCCTGTAGGCCAGGTAGGTCATCACATCGAGCGGGTTCGTAACCATGATGATGACCGCGTTGGGCGAGTACCTGGCGACCTGGGTCACGACGTCCGTGATGATTCTCTGGTTGGTGCCGACCAGGTCTTCGCGGGTCATGCCTGGTTTTCGCGCCACGCCGGCGGTGATGATCACGACGTCGGAGTCGGCTGTTTCCTCATAGCTGTTGCTGCCGACGACGCGCACGCCACTCAGATTCTCCACGGGCGTTGACTGGAGTAGGTCCAGAGCCTTGCCCTGAGGCAGTCCCTCGATGATGTCCACGAGGACAATATCACCGAGTTGCTTGGTGGCGGCCCAGTGAGCTGCCGTGGCACCGACATGGCCGGCGCCAATGAATGAAAGCTTGTTGCGTGCCATGCTACATCACACTCCTCCTGAACTAAACCAGAGTGGTCACAAACAGTCCCTTCCGATTGGGCAACCCTCGTGAAACGTGAAACGTGAAACGTGAGGGATTAAGGAGTGGGTCACAAATCTTACGCATCACGTTTTACGTTTCACGTTTCACGCGCGCCTTTTGCGCGACGTCTGGCTGTCAAACTCTGGTTCCACGAGTTCGCTACCCCATATTCTCGATGATGTGGTTTGCAAACCCGGATGTCGTGACCTTGGTTGCACCTTCCATCTGGCGATGCAGGTCATAGGTGACAGTCTTGTTTTGAATTGTCCTGGCGATGGCCTCCCTGGTGAGGTCCACTGCTTCCTGCCAACCCAGATGCTCCAACATCATCACACCAGACAGCAGGACCGCAGACGGGTTCACTTTGTCCTGGCCGGCATACTTGGGCGCTGTTCCGTGGACGGCCTCGAACACTGCCACTTCGTCGCCGATGTTGGCGCCATGGGCAATCCCCAGCCCGCCTACCTGGGCGGCTGCGGCGTCGGAGACGTAATCGCCGTTGAGGTTGGAGGTTGCCAGGATGTCATACTCAGAGGTGCGGGTCAGAAGTTGCTGGAGCATGTTATCAGCAATTCGATCCAGGATGACCACCTTGCCCGCAGGCCGCCTACCTCCGTACTCATCCCAAAGCTCAGCTTCCGTAATTGTTCGGTCGGCAAATTCCTCACGGGACAGCTCGTACCCCCAGTCGCGGAAGGCGCCCTCGGTGTACTTCATGATGTTGCCCTTGTGGATGAGAGTCACACTCTCCCGCCCGCGATCCAGCGCGTACTGAATGGCCTTTCTAACCAGTCGCTTGGACTTGAACTCGCTGATGGGCTTGACGCCGACACCGGTCGCTTCCTGGTTCTCCAAGTTGACGCCCATTCCCTCGCTCAGGAATTTCAGGAACTTCTTTGCCTCGGGCGTGCCGGCCTGCCACTCGACGCCGGCATAGACGTCCTCCGTCGCTTCCCGGAAGATCACCATATCCATATTCTCCGGACGGCGTACCGGGCTGGGAAGACCGGAAATGTAGTACACGGGGCGCACATTGGCATAGAGGTCGAGACGCTGGCGAATTGCCACGTTCAGACTCCGGATGCCGCCACCTACGGGCGTGGTTAGTGGTCCTTTTAGCCCCACCTTGTAGTCGCGGAAAGCCTCCAGGGTGTCATCGGGCAGCCACTCGTTGAACCTATCCATGGATCGCTCGCCGGCAAACACCTCCCACCAGACGATGCGCCGTTGGCCGCCGTATGCTTTCTCTACGGCTGCGTCCAACACTCTGAGGGTAGCCGGCGTCACATCGGTGCCGATGCCGTCCCCCAGGATGTACGGGACAATGGGCTCGTCCGGCACGACGAGTTTGCCATTTTCCACACGGATTTTTTCACCTTCGGTGGGGAGTGTGTAGTACTTATACGCCATATATATTTTTCCTCCTTATTCTTGATGAACGTGTCCATCGAGCCCTAGTCGGCTCGGGGGCCGGCGTCTATGACCTTTTGGTCGACGCGGTCAGCGAATTGTGCAAAGTACTCGTGGAACATGCCGGCGAGACGTCTGGCCTGCCGATTGTAAGCCTCGCCGTCTGCCCAGGTGTTACGAGGCTGGAGCACCTCATCCGGAACGCCTGGACAACGAACTGGGACATGCACCCCGAAGATCGGATCCGGCTCAGTCGGGATATCTGCCAGTGTGCCGCTGAGAGCTGCTCGGATCATTGCACGGGTGTAGGGCAACTCCATCCGGTGGCCTACACCGTACGGCCCGCCGGTCCAGCCAGTATTCACCAACCAGACATTGGTTTTGTGTTGTTTCATCTTCTTTGCCAGCAGTTCGGCATAGATCGACGGATGTAAGGGCAGAAACGGCGCGCCGAAACATGCGCTGAAGGTGGCTTGCGGCTCGTCGCCTAGACCCTTCTCTGTGCCGGCCACCTTAGCGGTGTAACCACTCAGGAAGTGGTATATCGCTTGCTCAGGCGTAAGTATCGAAACAGGTGGCATCACGCCGAAAGCATCGGCAGTCAAGAAAAAGATATTCTGTGGGTGCTCTGCCGTACCTTCTCGAACGATCTTGTCCAGGTGAGTGATGGGATAGACAGCCCGCGTGTTCTCCGTCAACGTGTCGTCATCCAGGTTCAGGCGCCGCGTCTGAGTGTCTACCATCACGTTCTCCATAATCGTTCCAAAGCGGCGTGTCGTCTGATAGATCTCTGGTTCGTTCTCCTTTGAGAGCCGGATTACTTTGGCATAGCAGCCACCCTCGAAGTTGAAGATTCCGCGCTCGCTCCAGCCATGCTCATCATCGCCGATCAAGTATCGCCCAGGGTCCGACGAGAGCGTTGTTTTGCCCGTTCCAGACAAACCAAAGAACAGTGCAACGTCGCCATCCGGACCCTGGTTGGCTGAACAGTGCATCGAGACCACGTTCTTCATGGGCAGGAGATAGTTTAAAATGGTGAAAACCGATTTCTTGATTTCACCGCCGTAGCTGGTGCCGCCAATGATAACTACCCGCTTGGCAAAGTTGACGATGATGTACACTTCCGAGTTTGTGCCGTCCAGCGAGGGCACGGCGTGGAAGCGCGGTGTGTCAATCACTGTGAAATCGGGGACGACCCCTTCTAACTCGTCCGCCACGGGTTTCTGAAAGACCTCGTAGGCGTTGAGGAACATGTTACGAGCAAACAGACTGTGCCACGCGTATTCCGTGATGACGCGTATTGTGATTCGGTACTCTGGGTCCGCGCTGGCCCAACAGTCTTGAACGTAAACGTCCTTGCCTTGAAGGTACGCCAACAGGCGGTCGTAAAGCCTATCGAACCTGTGTGGATCGAAAGGACGGTTCACATCTCCCCACCAGATGTGCTGCTCTGTAGAAGGGTCGCGAACGATGAACTTGTCTTTGGGAGAGCGCCCTGTGTGGTGGCCTGTCCGAACGACAAGCGGTCCAAGATGGGCAATCAACCCCTCCCGACGTCGTACGACCTCTTCGTACAATCTTGATGTCGGCAAGTTCCAGTAAACGTCGTTGATGTTCATGATGCCGTAGTTCTCCAGTGCGTAATGACTGCCGGCAGATCCATGATCAGCCATTCCTTGACCTCCTCAGGTTGTGAGCATAAAGCGTGATGTAACAAAGGTCGCCTGTTGAGAGTGTCGCATCCCGTTCACCGAGTCAAAGACCGTTGGTCCCCGATCGTTCCTGCGGCACTCGCGCCGCCGTATCTTACCACACAATCACCGTTCTCACAACCGCGTGCCAGCGGAGCCTGTGCCATACTGGAAGAGTCACTGCGTTGATGTGTTGGCTTTACATCGTCGCGCGGAACTGCATATAATTCATTATAGGTGATAGAGGTCAAAATAGGGTCAGGAGAACGTCCAAAAGCGTTCTGAATTGAATGCTGGAGATGTTATGCGATGGCCGGCGCCTCGTCGATGACCGGCTCTTCGGTGGCCGGCTCCTCAATGAGCCCTTCAGCAGCCAGCACGCGTTTCAGTGCAACGATGGCGACCTCGAGCATATCGGGTGTTGGCTCGTTGGTTGTGAGCCGCTGCAAAGCGAGGCTGGGGAACAGGACGGTCCGCACCAGGCGATTGCCGTAGTGCTTTGCACCGAAGCGGATGATCTCGTAGCTGATGCCGGCAATCACGGGTATCAGCACGATTCGGGACATGATGCGTGGGATCAGTGACGGCCGGCCGAGTAGGCTGAAGACCAGGATGGAGACCACCATCACGACTAGCAGAAAGCCGGTACCGCAGCGGGGGTGTAGCGTCGAGTAGCGGTCGACGGACTCCTTCGTCAACTCAGCGTCATCCTCGTAGGCATTGATCGCCTTGTGCTCAGCTCCATGATAGGAAAAGACCCGCCGGATATCTTCCATCTGCCCGACGATGATAATATACGCCACGAAGATGACCAGCCTGATCACACCTTCGATCACGTTGCTAGCCAGGTCGGATACGATCCAGCGATCCAAAAAACCCACGATCAGCAGGGGCAGGACGAAAAAGAAGCCGATGCCCAACAGCAAAGCAACCGCCACCGTTCCCCAGGCCGCTGCTCCGCTGAACTCGACATCTTCCTCGTCCGCGAGGACCACGTCTGCCGAATACAGCAGCGATCGGATACCCAGACCCAAGGCGTCCCATAGCAGCGCTAGCCCGCGAACAAAGGGCAGTTTGCCCACCTGGCTGGTGTATATACGGCTGGTTAGCGGTTCGCTATAGATTTCGATGCCGCCGTCTGGGCGCCGGACCGCAACAGCCATGGCCTTCGACCCTCGCATCATGACACCTTCGATGACGGCCTGACCACCATAGTTAAACTTACTCACATCCAGACTCCACTTGCCGACGAGTCCTACGATTGATTGTCAACCACCCAGAATTGTAGCCGGCTGGCCTCTGGTTGTCAAAGCCGGTGACGAATCTTTCGGGACCTTCGGACGTCGTAAACTTATGGCCCGTGTAAAGAACATCTGACCGGAAAGAGAGTTCCCGATGCAAGATCATGCGACGACTTCCCCCAGAATGTTACACCCAGCGTCGCACCTCCTAATTGTCCGTTCCGCGGCACTCCGCGTAGCGGGTGCTGCCCTGATGACACTTCTGATGGCATTTGTGGGCCTTACCTTCGTGCCGGCTACGCTCGCCCGCTACGCTGCAGCGGACGAGGCACTCCTCCAACCACCCAGTGAAGTCTTCATCGACGATGATTTCAACAGCGCGACGTCAGGCTGGCAGACCACCCACTTCGACAGAATCCAGGATGGAGTCAACGCTGTCGCTGCGGGTGGTAACGTCAACGTCGCCGCTGGCTTGTACACCGAGACCATCGCCATTACCAAGATATTGACCGTGACCGGAGCTGGCACTGACACCGTTGTGCAGTCAGACAGTGGAACCTGCTTCGACACGAATACGGAGGCCGGCGCGACGGTCATTGACGTTCAATCTGGGAGTGTTATTCTTGAGGGGCTATACATTGACGGCAGAATCCCCGCAGCGTGCGGCGCCTTCGAAGTGCCCCGGACGGCGTACGGGGTCAAGGTCAGATCCCAAGTCGGTTTCGAGCTGAGGAATACCACCGTTGTTAGTGCTGTCTACGGAGTCTTCATCCAAGATTCCTCCGCGGTACGGATAACGGCCAACACTATTGTTAATGCTGGCATTGCCGGCATCGGGGCCGGGATGTATTTCACAGACAGCGAGCGGAGGGTTGAGGACAACGTTGTGCGCGACAGCCCGGAAGCCATCGGCGTCGTGGTTGCTAACGGGGGACAGGGATTCTTCCAGCGGAATCGCATCATGAGGGTGAAAACAGGGCTCCTGGCTAATTTCACTGGCCTTGCGGCCCTGGACAATACATTCGATGGCAACGGCGTTGACGAAGATGTTGGCATCAAGCTGATTCGGGCCGGCGGTGGCGGTAGCAGCACGATACTGACTCGCAACGTTGTTGAGGGGTTCACCCGTGGCATCGATGTGAGAGCCGGCAGTCAACTCTTGCAGGACAACAAGATTCGAGGGCCTGGCAAGGACACAGTTGACTCGATCGGCATTCGGTTCAGTACCGAGGTCGGGCCGGGTGACGTTGAGAATATTACGGTGGCTTCCCTGTCCGGCAACCTGATCGTCAACCACGAACGGGGCATTGTGTTTCACGAGCCCGAGGGGAACCTATCGGCGATAATCTTCAACGCTGTCCTCAACGATGCCAACTCGGTGAGGAACATTAATACCATCGCCCAGTATAAGACATTTGCTCTGGAGCTTGAAAACACCAACCACAATATCAGGGCGGCCTACAACAACTGGGGCGTGACGAGTGCCGATCGGGTCGAGGAAGTCATCTGGCACAAGAATGACGACCCGAGTTTGGGCCGGGTTTTATTCGAGCCCATCACTGGGGTGCCGGCTTTGATGGAGCTGACCGCTGATCCTGATACACTCCGGCCAAATGGTACTGACACCTCGGTCATCCGGGCCCAGGTCTTCTTTGAGCAACAAGGGACAGAGACCGTGACCGTGACAGTGGCCCCCGGCCTCATGGTCGGATTTGAGGTGCTCCAAGGGCCGGGCACGATACCCTACGCCTTCGATGAGGCAGAGAGCGGTGGGGTGGCCAAGACGGGCTCGTGGTCACAGCAGTCCAATGATAACGCAAGCGAAGGCGCTTTAATGCGCTCAAACTCCGCAGGCAGCACGGTTGCCTTTGACTTCACTGGCACAGCGGCCTCGCTGGTATACGCAATGCGCAGCGACGCCGGCATTGCCAACCTGGCCATCGATGGCGGGGCCGTGTTTAGCGATACCCTCGATATGTATTCCGATTCTGAAATGGCGGAATTCAACGAACGAATCATTGCGACTGGGTTGACGGATGGTTCCCACACGCTGACGGTTGAGGTCTCCGGAAACAAGAATACCAGCTCTTCCAATACGTACCTATACGTCGATGCTTTCCGGTCCGGCCTGACGACTGACGAACAGGGCTTAGTAACTGGAACGTTCACAGCCGGGTCTACCGAGGGCATCGCAGAAGTGCTAGCTGTTGCCGTCAGTGAGTCTGGCAACATTACGGACACCATCGCGGTCACCATCTCCCAGGCAACACCCACACCGACGCCGACGTCCACGTCCACTCCCACCTCAACTCCCACGGCCACACCGACGCCAACGCCCACAGCGACGTCGACCCAGACACCCACTCCAACTGGGACGTCGGTTGCCACAGCAACACCGACTCCCACTCTCACGCCCAGCGCAACGCGCACGCCTCCAAGAGAATCGCATGTCTATCTGCCCTTGGTAGCGCGAAATCTGGAAAACGTGGTGCCCAAGATAGAGGTCCTGCCGGCTGACGAGCGAATTGACGTAGGTGGCACAACGAGAATCGAGCTGCGTATCAGTGCCGTGACGGATCTCTTCGCGGCCGAGGTCCGGCTCAGTTTTGACCCGGCACTCCTGGAGGTTGTGGACGCCAATGCAGGTGAGAGTGGTATTCAGATTGAAACAGGGACATTTCCGGACCCGAATAATGGCTCTGCCGTCATCAATCGGGCCGACAACACAGCCGGCATCGCGGAGTACGTAGTCACGGTATTTCGACCTAACCCTCCAGTCAGCGGGAGCGGTCCCCTGGCGTACATCACCTTCCGTGGCAAGGCACTGGGTGACAGCCCGATAACGTTTCAGCGTGCCGTGCTGTCCGACCAGGAGGCCTCTCCGATCCCTGCTGCGGTCAACGGGGGCGTCATTCACGTCGGACCAGCTCCGACGGCAACCCCGACCGTCACGCCAACCCGGACGCCAACGGTCACGCCAGGTGGACCGACGCCAACCAGCACGCCGGGTGAACCGACGCCAACTAGCACGGCCACGCCACACGCTCCGACGCCGACGCCTACCCCGACGACGAAGCCGACGCCCGGTGCATGCCAACAAATCGTGCTCAATCCCGGCTTCGAGCAGAACGGGAATTGGACCATCAGCCGCACGCCGCGCCAAGCGCGCTATACGACCATGAACAGGTTTACCGGGCAACGGTCAATCCTGATGGGTCTCCTCCCCTTCGAACTATTACCCCCTGAGAATGATTCCGCCTACTCCTCGGTGTGGCAGGCGGTTCACATTCCGTCCGATGCTGATAGTGCGGGGTTGTCATTCCGGTACTGGCCGGGTACGGAGGAAAGCTCTACGACAGAGCCCGGTATTGCGGTCGAGCAGCAGCAGGCCCTCGTTTTTGATGCTACGTTCAGCGCGCTGCGGGCAGTGGTCCTGAAAACCCGGTCTGATGACCAGGATTGGCGGCGACAGGAGTACGACCTGACCGAGTTTACCGGTCAGACCATTGTGCTATACTTCAACGCCATCAACTATAGAGACAATCGTCAGACTTGGTGGTACGTGGACGACGTGTTTGTGGAGGTTTGCGGCAGTAGTAGTCCATTATACATCCCGCCTCAGCCCCAGGAAGGCCCAGATGAGGAGATGTTGCTGAATCTACTGATCAAGGGGAATTAGAGGGGAACTAATGAGGAACTGGAGCGAGATCTAACTACGCGACGCTTGCAGTTCCCTTTAGTTCCTCTTAGTTCCCCTTAGTTCCTCGGTTCCTCTAAGTTTCCCTTTCAACAAATCACTTGAGAAACGTGGATATTTCGTCTGGTGCCCGTATCTAAACTAGAGCGGATAGCGTTTCAACATTTGGCCCTCTCAAGGTTCTCCGTGACCAGAGTATGAGATGGTCACGTGTGTTGCGCGCCAGTTCTGTCAGGGGGAGAATTCTTCGTGCCAACACTCCAGATCTCTCTTCTGGGTGCACCAGAAATCTATATTGACAGCGAGCCTGTGAGCATTTCATCGGCAAAGGCACAGGCCCTTCTCTACTTCCTGATCGCCACTCGACAACCCCAAACGCGAGATAAACTGGCTAACTTGCTCTGGCCTGAAACGCCGGCCCGGCAGGCGCGTGGCAGCCTGCGAAACACCCTCTATACCCTTCGACAAGTCCTCGGCGACCTGGATCCTCTGATCGCCGGGAATCAAACTATCCGATTCAATACTGAGATCGACTATTGTTTGGATGTTGAGGTTTTCGAAGAAAGCGTAAGCGGCTTGTCCGAAGATGAAGTCGCCGCGTCCCCGGAGCATCTAGCCGACTTGGAACGGGCCGTCTCATTGTATCGTGGTGAGTTTCTGGAAGGCTTTGGCGTCCCAGAGACATACGAGTTTGAAGACTGGATCTTTTTCAAACGAGATCGTCTTGGCCGGCTGTACTTGTCAGCCCTGCGCAGCCTGGGTGATGGCTACGAGGCCCAAGGCGATTACAGGCGGGCCATCCAGCGGGTACAGGCGATGCTGAGCTACGATCCACTTCAGGAGAACGTCCATCGCCGGCTGATGCGTCTGTATCACGCTGCCGGCGATCGAGCGGCGGCATTGCGTCAGTACGAGACGCTGTGTGATCTCCTGGAACGGGAACTAGGCGCCGAACCACTCCCAGAAACACAGGAACTACACCATCAGATCTTGCATCAACAATCTACGTCGGTAGATTGGCATCCGGAGCCGCCACCGGCGCCGGCAAGTATTCCTACAGTCCCACCACTTCCCCGCCCCCGCTTTGAGGCACGACCTGTCCCAGAGTATCTGCGTTCCCCGCTCATCGGTCGGGAAGCGGAGATCGAGAGGTTACAGACTGCCCTGCAAGCCGCTCGACAAGGCCGAGGGCAGTTGGTCCTGGTACACGGCGAGGTGGGCGTCGGCAAGACCCGCCTTGTCCAGGAGGTGATTGAGTCGGCTGAGGATGTGTATCTGTTGGTCGGCCATGCCTACGAGGCCAACGGTACGCCACCGTACCAGCCGCTGATCGAGTCCATCCGAGGTGCCCACCTGACCTTTGAGTCATTGGACCCTCCAGTCCCGCCACTCTGGTTGCGAGAGGTATCGCGATTGGTGCCCGAACTCGGGGGGCAGGTGGCGGAGTTTGCCGGCGTCGGCAGGCCGGTCCACCTGGACGAAGAACGCAGTCGGCTGTTTGAGAGCATTGCGCGATTGATTGGCCGGCTGGCCGAGGAACGCCCAGTCATCCTGGCTCTGGACGATCTCCACTGGGCGGATGAGGCCACCCTCGAAGTGCTGGGCTATTTGACCAGAGCTGTGGCGTACCAGCGGGTCTTGATCGTCGCCACGTATCGCGCAGAAGAGGCCGGCCCAACGCTTCGGCGCCTGAGTCGTGATCTGCGTCGCGCTGGCCTGGTCACCGAGATCGGTATAGATCGTCTGACTGTTGACGGAGTGACGGCCATGATCCGCAAGATGGCCGGCATGGAGGAGGGTGCAGAACGCTTCAGCCAGCGAATCTACGAACGCACGGCGGGCAATCCCTTCTTCGTGATTGAAGTGATAAAGTCGCTATTTGAGCAAAGGCTGCTACGTCAGGAGCCCGGTGGCTGGGCCACAAAGTGGGAAGACTTTGCCAGCGACTACCGGACATTGCCATTGCCGTTGAGCGTCCGCGACGTTGTCGAGGCACGGCTCGAGTGTCTGGACGAGAACACTCGAATGATTCTCGAAACGGCTGCAGTTATTCGTCAGCCCTATGCGTTCTCTACAGTCCAAATCGCCAGCGGGCTATCCGAGATCGAAGCGCTGGATGCCTTCGATGCGTTACTGCGTGCCGGCTTGATCCATGAGATAGCCGTTGACCTCGAGGGTAGTACCTACGATTTCTCTCATCCACTCATCCGCGAAGTGGCATACCACAATCTCAGTGGTGCGCGGCGGCAGCATCTGCACTGCCGCGTGGGTCAAGCTCTAGAAGCCACGCACTTGCCGTCCCCCAACGGCGTGGTGGATCGGCTGGCCTATCATTTCGGCCAAGGTGGAGCCCGCGACAAGGCGCTGAAGTACGCGATTGCAGCCGGCCATCGGGCACGCGCTCTATACGCCGCCGAGGCGGCCATCGAGCACTATGGGCGTGCCCTGTCCTTGAGACCGGATGCTGCGTGTGAGGTGGAGATTAATACCGGGCTCGGAGATGTGTACACACTCCAGGGTCAGCATGGTGAAGCGATTGCCAGCTACCAGCGAGCCCTCGAGTTGACTGACGACCCGCAGGAAATCGCGGATGTGCATCGACGTATCGGTCGAGTCTATGAGCGGGGTGGTGACTATGAGGCCGCCCTTTCCCATTTCCGGGCCGGCAAGGCGGCTCTTGCCGACACCAGTCCATCACTCATGACGGCGCGGTTAGACGACGGCATCGCGCTAATCCACATCCGGGAGGGCCGGCACCCAGAGGCGATTGAGCTATGCCAGCGTGCACTCGACGGTCTAAACCGGCTCGGCGACCTGGACACTCGCCAGGAGATCGCCTGGCTGACGAACACCCTCGGGTCCGCATACCTCCATCAGGGCCAATATGCCGCTGCCCTGGATCATTTCCATCGCAGCCTGGATCTCCGGTCGGAGCTCGAGGATCTTCAAGGTACTGCACAACTGCACAACAACATCGGCGTTGTGCACTACTACCGTGGCGACTATCAGGCTGCCCATGAGTGTTACGAGCAGAGTCTTTCCATCAAAGAGGATATCGGCGATATGTACGGGCTGGCCATGTCGCATATGAACCTGGGCCTAACCAGCCTTCGGCTCGGCGATCCTGAGGCGGGCTATCGTCACCTGATGCAGGCTCTGGCGCTGTGCCGCGACATTGAAGCTGAGGGCCTGCTGCCGGAGCTTTACCGAATCCTGGCTCAATTGCAGCTCGACATCGGAGACGCCGGCAGCGCCAGCGTGTATGCAGACAAAGCTCTCGAAGCCGCAAAAGAGCTGGGAAGCGACACTTTCATTGGTGTGGCTCATCGAGTGCTGGGACAGGTCACGTCAGTCAGGGGTGAGCGGGCGACGGCTCGGGACCACTTCGAGGAAAGCCGGCGCATCTTTGAGACGTCCGGCGAGGCCCACGAACTCGCAAAGACGGCAGCCGCCTATGGCGACGTGCTTGTGGAGTGGGGCGAGGCAGACGACGCTCGCACTCAGTTAGAAGAGGCGGCCGAAATCTTTCGCGAATCAGGTGCCGGCCCGCGACTGGAACGGGTCGAAGCAATACTGGATACGATGCTACAACGGACCTGAGTTTTGGCAGTCAGGTATGGTGGAAGGCAACCTCCGCTCTGCGAGAAAGTCCAGCCTGTGATGCGTGATTCGTGGTGCGTGCAGCCATCATTACTGCGTTACCCCGCAACATTTGCGTCATGTGCGTGAATTATCGCCTCGTA
>JBHIAO010000063.1:0-18506 GCA_046758565.1 Anaerolineae bacterium | reverse complement strand
ATTGGCATCATCTTGCTTGTCATCGCCTTCGCAAGAGGCAGCCAATCACTACGCCGGTACATCATCACCCGGCTTCTGCTGACCATTCCCATGGTTCTGATCCTGGCCTCTGCGGTCTTTTTTGTCATGCGCGTCTTGCCGGGCGATCCGGTCACCTCCTCGCTTGGACCCAGGGGTACGGAGGAGCTCAGGGAGCGACTGCGTGAAGAGTTGGGATTGAAGGATCCCATCCTCGTGCAGTACGGGAGATTCCTGGTTGATGTGTTTACGCTGGACCTTGGGAGGTCGCTGGTCGGCGGCAAACGTCCCGTTGTTGATGAAATCAGTGAACGCCTGCCGGCCACCCTGGAATTGATCGTGCCCGCCATGGCCGTGGCTCTGCTGGTCGGCATATTGCCCGGCGCTGTGGCCGGCCATCGTCGCAAGTCACCGCTCGACTATGGCCTGCGCCTGTACAGCATTGTGATTTACTCGATCCCCATCTTCTGGCTGGGCCTTCTGCTGCAACTGGTCTTCAGTGTCAAGCTCGACCTGACTCCTATCGCTGGTCGCATAGATCCGGAAATCAGGCTGACAATGACCCAAAACCTCACCAACATCAGGACGATCGACGCCCTCCTCACGGGGAATTGGCCCGCATTTCGCAGCGCGCTTCATCACCTGATTCTGCCGGTGACGACGTTGGGACTCGCCCTTTCCGGGGTATTTGTTCGATTGACGCGCATCAACCTGATCGAAGTCTTGCAGGAGGACTTTATCTTCGCCGCCCACGCCCGGGGCCTGCTTGAGCGGATTGTGGTCTACAAACACGGGCTTAAGAACGCGTTCATCCCGATCGTCACCCTGATTGGACTGTACTTTGCCATTCTCCTGGCTGGTGCCATCCTGACCGAAACCGTCTTTTCATGGCCCGGTATGGCCCAATACCTGGTGGATGGCATTCGAGATCGCGATTATCCGATCGTGCAAGGCGTGATCGTGGTATTTGCCCTTTTCGTGTCCCTGGTCAGTCTGGCCGTTGATATTGTCTACGCTTTCCTCGATCCACGTATTCGGTATTAGTCAACGTACCCCAAGGGGCACTATGGAGCATGAAAACGCTAGTTGGCTGGATGGCTAGATGGCTGGATGGCTAGATGGCTGGATGGCTAGATGGTTGGATGGCTGGAGTAGTACCAACTAGCCATCTAGCCATCTAGCCAACTATCTTCGGAGTAGCCTGTAAAATGGCAACCACCGATATTCCAATCCCATCGCGCCCCGAATGGCAGGAAGAACTCGACCGAGTCGGGCTACTGCGGCGGGTCTTGCGGGCTCGCAGGTGGTACGGCGGCGACTGGTGGTTTGTGGTCATCGGCGCTTCGTTGCTTCTGGCTATTATCACGCTGGCCATCGTGCCCCAATGGTTTGCGCCATTTGACCCCACGGAGGAAGTCGGGCCACGCTTACTTGCCCCTGGCGAGGCGCCTGATGTCGAGGTCGTCATCGGCCGTGCCGGAGAGGGCATCCTCGACGTCCGCGACTTTACCGGCAAAGGTGTTAAGATCGCCGTCGTCCAGGGTGTGCCCTCCAGCCAGGCAATGCGCGATCGCGCCAAAGAGATTGCCGACGAGTTCAAGGCGCAGGGGATCGATCTTGTGATGCGCCCCAAACCCGAGCGCTACGAGACGTTGAACGAGACGCTCGACGCGGTGGTGGCGGGCGACGTGATGGCGGCCGTCGTTGCGTCGAAGCAATGGGAAGCCATTAAGGACCAATATCCCATTCTTGAACTGGGTAACTCGGTCACAGGAGAAGCACCACGGAGTTTCGTGCTTGGTACCAACGCGATCGGACAGGACGTATTCAGCCGCGTGATCTGGGGCACACGAATCGCTCTGATGATTGGCCTGTCGGCGGCTCTGCTAGCCATATCGCTTGGCGTTCCTATCGGTCTGTTCTCAGGCTTCCTCGGGGGTCGGATCGATCGCGCGTTGACCGTCGTGATGGATAGTATCTATTCCTTTCCCTCCCTGATTCTGGCGATTGCCATTGCCGCTGTGCTCGGCCCCAGCCTTCTCAACATTATCGTGGTGATCGGGGTTCTGTACGTGCCGACCTATTTCCGCATCGTCCGCAGCCAGACCCTGTCCATCAAGGAGCAAGTGTACGTCGAAGCAGCGCGCAGCCTGGGGGCCACGCGTTGGTCCATCCTACGGCGCTACATCTTTCCCAACGTCATTCCCTCGGTGGGCATTATCCTCTCCGTCAACGTGGCGGATGCCATTCTTACCGGCGCTGGTCTCAGCTTCCTGGGGCTGGGCCTACCTCCGGATAAAGTCGAGTGGGGCATTGACGTCGCCCGCGGCCAACCGTATTTGCGCGAAGCCTGGTGGCTGATCACAGCGCCAGGGGTGATGATTATGCTCGTCACGCTGGCATTCACAATGATGGGTGAGAGCCTGGCTGAAATCTTCAACCCACGCTTGGCGGAGCAATGAGCCATGGATGACGTTCTTTACCACATCCGCAATCTGTCCGTCGAGTATGCCACTCGGCAAGGAATCGTCGACGCTGTCAACGACGTCTCGTTTGAGATCGAACGCGGTGAGGTGTTGGGGTTAGTGGGCGAGTCGGGCTGCGGTAAGTCCACCCTGGGCAAAGCCCTGATGCGTATGATCCGAACGCCGGGGCGCATCACCAACGGCGAACTCTGGTTCGACGGCGTCGACCTGATGCCCTTAAGCGAACGCGAAATGCGCCGTCTTCGGGGCAAGCGCATCGGCATGATCTTCCAGGACCCTATGACCTCGCTCAACCCGGTGCAGCGCATCGCGGATCATCTTACCGAAACCGTGCTCACCCACGAGCCGTTGGTGAGTACAAGGGCCGCGCGGGCCCGCGCCGAGGATCTGGTAGACCGCCTCGGCATTCGTCACGAGCGCATCGAAGACTACCCGCATCAACTGAGCGGCGGCATGCGCCAACGGGTGATGATCTCGCTGGCCCTAGCGTTGCGCGCCGATCTGGTCATCGCCGACGAGGCCACCACCTCGCTGGACGTGATCGTGGAGGCCCAGTTTCTCGATCTGTTGCGCGAATTGCGTAGCGAGTTCAACTTAACCATTCTATTGATCACGCACAACATCGGAGTCGTAGCAGAACTGGCCGACCGTGTAGCGGTGATGTACGCTGGCCGCTTAGCGGAGCTGGGCTCGGTATACGATGTGTTCGGCAAACCGCTGCACCCCTATACCCATGGGCTGCTGCAGTCGGTGCCCAACATCAAGCTGAACGAGAGAGAGGATCTGTACAAGATGGCCGGCGAGCCGCCGGACTTGACGCGTCCTCCCGCCGGCTGTCGCTTTCACCCACGCTGTCCCGAGGTCATGAACATCTGCTCCCGCATCGCCCCTGGTTTTACCGACCACGCCGACGGGCAATTCGCGGCCTGCTGGCTGTATGAAGATCATCCTGAAAAAGAAGTCGATACATTGGCCTTTTAGAAATGATGGATCGGGTGTGTTTCATATCAGTTGAAATAGAATATTGAGGTATCCAATAATTAATGCAGAACAGTGAATAATTAATGGTTAATGATGGATCATGATCGTTCGCAATACCATTCAGCTTGAGCTGCGTGACGTCAAGAAGTGGTTCCCGGTCCAGCAGGGGTTTATCGCCAGCCTGCTAGCAGGTGGGAAGATCGACAGCGTGCGCGCCGTCGATGGCGTCAGCCTTAAGATCTACACAGGTGAAGTATTCGGCCTGGCTGGCGAGAGCGGTTCGGGGAAGACCACCATCGGCCGTCTGGCGTTGCGCCTGCTTGAGCCTACCGAAGGGCACGTCATCTTCGACGGAACGGATTTGGCATCGCTGGACAGTGAGAGTATGCGCAAGATGCGCCGCCGCATGCAGATCATCTTTCAAGACCCGTTCGCTTCGCTGAACCCCCGGATGAGCATCGGCGATGCCATCGGGCATAGCGTGCGGATTCACATCTCTGCGACGGCCGCACAGCGACGTCAGATGGTTGAGGAGATCATGGCGCGCGTCGGCCTGACACCGGCCCGCCTCCTCTACGACAAGTATCCACACCAGTTGAGCGGGGGACAGCGGCAGCGCGCGGTCATCGCGCGGGCACTGGTAACGACGCCCGACTTTGTGGTGGCCGATGAGCCCATTGCTATGGCCGACGTCTCCGTCCGCGCCCTGCTCCTTGACTTGATGATCCAGTTGAAGAGAGAGCTCAACCTGACCTATCTCTTTATTACCCATGACCTGGCGACTGCCAAGTATATCTGCGACCGGATCGGGATCCTGTATCTGGGGAAGCTTGCGGAGGTGGGTGAGCTACGTGAGGTGTACGCTCATCCGCTGCACCCTTATACCCAGGCACTGTTGGCAGCCGTGCCGGTTCCTAACCCACTCGAGCGCCGCACTGAACCCATGCCTGAGGGAGAGATCCCTAACCCAATCAATCCGCCCCCCGGCTGCCGTTTCCATCCGCGCTGCCCGATCGCCCGCAAGGACTGCTCCGAGGTCGAGCCGGAGCTGCGCGAACTGCAACCCGGCCATTTCGTGGCCTGCCACTACGCCGAGCAGTTCCTGGAATAACGTGTACCAGTCTGTGAAGTTATTGCACTGATGAACTTTGAGAAATCAATCAGGCATGAGAACCCGTTACCAGTTTAACCTGTCAATCTTCATCAGTAAGCTCTTTTCCATTGTGATCACGCTGTTTGCCTTGGCGACCATCGGCACCACCTGTATCGCCATCGCTACGCCTACACCCACGCCGGCCCCTCTGACAGCAACGCCGCCCCTCGCCACGTCCACACCGTTTCCCACATCTACGCCTAGCCCACCCACGGCGACGCCTGAACCCCAGGTCTTGACATTCGGGCTGCCGGCTGATCCCGTAAGACTGGACCCTGCGCTGTCTCTAGATCCCACTTCGGCCCTCGTATCGGCACAGATCTATGACACGCTGGTGCGTTTCGTGCCGGGTACGACCCGGATCGAGCCGGCACTTGCGACCGACTGGTCTGTCTCGCCAGATGGACTCACCTGGGACTTTGCGCTGCGGGATGGGGTCACTTTCCACGACGGCGTGCCGCTGACGGCCGAGACCGTTGTCTGGAACTTTCAGCGCTGGATGGATCCAGACCACCCGGCCCACCAAGGTGAGTTCCGCTACTGGGAAGGGATGTTTGGGGGCTTCGTGGGTGAGCAAGATCTAGAAGACATGTCACGGAGTCTGATTGCATCGGTGGAAGCGCCTGACGCCCGGACATTCCGACTTGTATTGAACAAGCCGTTCGCTCCTTTGCTGCACAATCTGGCGATGGATGCATTTGCCATTTTGAGCCCGGAAGCGGTTCTGTCTGGGGGAGCTGCTGCCTACGGTCTCCCTGACGGTCCGCGGCCAATCGGCACCGGTCCATTTCGGCTGGACGATTGGCGAAAGGGTGAAGTGGTTCTGGCCGGCAACCAGGAGTATTGGGCTGGCCCACCGGCCCTCAGCCGGCTCATCTTCCGAACCATCCCAGACGACCGTGCGCGGTACACAGCGCTGGAAAATGGCGAGATCGACGGCATGGACTCACCGACGGCAGACGACCTGGCGCAGGCGGGCCGGGATCGCGGGATCCAGATTATCATGGATCCACAGCCGACAACCGCGTTCCTGAATTTCAATCTGGATGACGAGTATCTAAGCAAGCGCGAGGTTCGCCAGGCCATTGCACATGCCATCAACAAGCCGGCTTTGGCTCGCGAGGCTTTCGGCCCGACCTGGCAAGTGGCGACGCAGATGTTGCCGCCGAGTCTCTGGGGCTACGACGAAACCGTTGAGGACTACCCGTTCGACCCTGATCGTGCGCGCGAGCTCCTGGCTGCGGCCGGTCTACCCGAGCCTTTTGAGGTCGATCTGTGGTATCCAGATCGACCGCGGCCTTATCTGCCAGACCCGCGGGTGGCGGCCGAGGCAATCGCCCGGGATCTGGGGGCCGTCGGTATTGCTGTGACCCTGGAGACAGAGCACTGGTCAGCTTATCTGGTTGATCGGAGCCAGGGTGCATTCTCCATGTGGCTGCTCGGCTGGACCGGCTACAATGGTGATCCCGACAGCTTCTTCTTCTATCACTTCGGCCTGCCGACACCGCGCGAGGGGAACTACGTCAACGAGGAACTCCGGAAATTGCTCCGCCAGGGGCAGATCCTTGTCGATCCAGAGATGCGTGAGGAATTATACCGGGCGGCTGCAGCCGTCATCCGCGACGACGTGCCACGGCTGTTTCTGGCCCATCCGCAGGAGCCAATGTTGTTGTCACCGCGGGTGGTTGGTTTCATCCCGAACCCGGCCGGCCCGGAGTCGTTTTTCGGCGTCAGCGTGCAGACCAGTGAACAGTAATCAGTCATCAGTTACCAGTCACTGATTACTGGTTACTGGTAACTGGTCACTGATCGGCTGGGACGGGTAGTTCAACAATGAAGGTCGCTCCTTCCCCTTCAGAACTCTCGACCCAGATCTGGCCACCGTGGGATTCGACAATGCCCTGGCAAAGGCTAAGCCCCAGCCCGGCACCCTCGCCTACACCTTTCGTAGTGAAGAATGGGTCGAAGATTTTCGAGATGCTGGGCATGGGAATGCCAGGGCCGGTGTCACTGATGGTGACACGTACAAAGTCACCGAGGCGTTCGGAGCTCACGTGCAACTGACCGCCCCCATTCGGTGTCATGGCCTGGCAAGCGTTGGTCAGAATGTTATCCCACACCAGCTTCAGTTGGTGAGCATTAGCCCAGATTGTCGGCAGCGACTCCGCAAGCTCAACTCGCAGCGTTACTTGGCTTTGCTGGGCGCGGCTCGACACATCCTTCAATGCCTCCTCCAGGGTTGCATTGACGTCGGTATCGGAGCGAACGGGGCTCTGCTGGCGCGCGAAGGCCAGCAGAGCTTGCACGATGCGACGCGCTCGCAGTGCCCCCCGAATAATGCGGTCAAGGTCCGCCTGCACCGCCTCGTCTTCCGTCTCTTCACGGAGAATCTGTGCGAAGCCGAGAACCGCAGTGAGTGGATTATTGAGCTCGTGGGCAGCACCTGCCACGAGACGGCCAAGGGCGACTGACTTCTCGGCTTGAATCAACTGAGCCTGCATGGTCTTTGCTTCCGTTAGATCACGCACAATGAACAGGTATAACTCTGTACCGAGAATGGGTGAGGCGGCGATAAGGCAGGCGGTGTAGCTATCGTCGGCTCTTCGGAACTGGGTTTCGAATTCCTGAGCTTCGCCTGACTGAACGGCCTGCCAGTGCTGCTGCACGTTTGTGTGCTCCGCCTCAGGTATCAACTGGAATACCGTTTGGCCCACGACCGCCGCAGGATCGAGGCCCGTCAGTTCACCCAGCCGAGTGTTTGCGTAGGTGATTGTCCCATCTTGATCTACGGTCAAGATGGTGTCCAGTGTGCTGTCGAGGATAGCCGGAGCGATGTCAGTGATAGCCGCAGCATGGTCGGGAGGCCTATCATCTCTGCCGGGTGATGCATCCATAGCAACTTGGTTCATTCTGAGTTATCGGTTGCTCTCCCAGCACGGCTGCGACGGTGGGCAGGGTCTGTTAGCATACAAGTTTGTCCTCAAACGTGCAAGACTTGTGAAGTGCTGAAACCTCGTTGCTTTGATGACCGATTATACATGATAGAGCTGCTTCGGGAAAACAGCGCATCAACTGGCCTGGTTCGCTTCTTCTCAACGTGATCGTTCATTAGTATAACACAAACCGGTGCTGACTAGCAGACGCCGAGCATGAAGTTCATGTGAATATCACGGAGAGAGGTGATGAGCAACGCAGTGGTGCACCATAGCCGCTACAAGCAGTGTTCTTGCGGCTGTGGCCCTCACACATGTGAAGTGGTCAGCCAGGAGGTTGAAGCTGTTCTAGTTACCTGATTCTTCTTGCGAATCCGGAACCGAGATCGTGTAGCCGTGCCGCCGCACCGTCCGGATATGAACGGGAGCTGAAGGGTCTGGCTCGATCTTGAGCCGCAGATTTCGAATGTGTGCTCGGACCAGATCCGGTGAGCCGGCACCCTCCGGATAGCCCCAGACTTCGTTCAGGAGTCGATCTGGCGATATGATCTCGCCGGCATGTTCCATGAGGTATTTCAACAGATCATACTCCGTTGGCGTAAGGAGGATGCCCTCATCACTTGGAGCTATGAACACCTCAGCGGTTCGCGAATCCAGAGTGATATCGCCGACGGTTGATGTCGGCGGAGGGGCTCCCCGGGGCCGGCGTGGTCGCAGAAGCGCGCGCACGCGGGCGCTGAGTTCGCGAATATCAAAAGGCTTGGCGATGTAGCCGTCAGCGCCGGCATCGAGGCCGTCAACCAGATCCGGGACGGTGCCCTTGGCGGTGATCATCAAGATCGGGATATCTGCCGTGTCAGACCGTGTTCGCAGCCGGCGACACAGCTCTATCCCATCCATATGGGGCATCATGATGTCCAAGGTGATCAGATCCGGTCGCTGGCGGTCAATCTCGGCCAGGGCCTGAGCGGCCGTGTGTACAACTTTCACCTCATGGTCGTCACGCCGGAGGATACGGGCGATAGTGGCAGCCGCATCCAGGTCATCTTCGACTACGAGTATCGTTGCCATGGCACCCCCCACCTGTCTCCTCGGTTTGTGAAAATTCTGTGAAGGTCATCACTTACTGTGACGCTAGATCCAAAGTTGAGTTACGAAAGGTGCTGGGTGTACCGCATAAGTTACTGCTCACTCCCGGCGCCGCTGACGCCAGCGCCCGTAAAGGGAACGAAACGAACGCCCCCAAGGTTTTCTGTCTGAAGTTTGTCTCCATGCCTGGTGATCTGCCAGAGTGTCTGATAGCCCCCCGGCGGACCGATGGGGATTACCAGCCGGCCACCGTCCTTCAGTTGTTGAATCAGGGGATGTGGCACGTGGTCAGGGGCGGCGGTGACGATGATGGCCTCGTACGGGGCGTGTTCCGCCCAACCGTGGTAGCCATCGGCGTTCAATACCTTGACCGCCGTGTAACCCGTTTCCTGCAACGTTGTAAATGCCCGTGCAGCTAATTGAGGGATGATCTCTACGCTAAAAACCTGATCGGTAAGCTCCGCCAGCACCCCGGCCTGATATCCGGAGCCAGTGCCGATTTCCAGGACCTTGTCGCCCGGCTCAATGTCCAGCTTTTCGGTCATCAGCGCCACGATATAAGGTTGCGAAATCGTCTGACCGTACCCGATAGGCACTGGGTGGTCCTCGTAGGCCTGATCGATCAGGTCCTGCGGGATGAACTTGTGCCGCGGTACTGTTCGCATGGCCTGCAGGACGCGAGGATCCCTGATGCCACGGGCAGCGATCTGTCGATAGACCATTTGCCGCCGTTGGTTCGCAAAGGGATCGCCGGCCGACGCCGTCGTGGCCGTCGGTTCGAGCTGGACCGTGGTAATCGGTGGTGTCGGGCTGCCGGCCGCCGGGCGCGGCCTACATGCTATCCCTAAAACCAGGACAAGCAGTCCCGCCGCGATTGCCAGCCAGCCGACGAATGAATCCGCCGCTCGCCACGCTAGCGAGGTGGCCAGTTGCCTGCTAAGTAAACCTGTAATGCGAGTCACTTGACTTACAACATCCGTTCGGTAGAATTGTAGCCAGGGCCGGACGCTTGTAATTATAGTGCAAGGCGGTTGTTGATGGAAGTAGTTGCTGATACCTTTGTCAGGAGGCAAAGTACGAGATGTCGCGTTTGAAGCCAGCAGAAGGTTGGACGTCACTCATCTTGCTGACGCTTATGCTATTGACGCTGGCATGGTCAATTGAGGCGGCCGGCTGGGCTCAAGGGTTGGCGCTCCTGCAAGGTATCGTTCTCGGTGCGATTGCGATTGGTTTTGCCTTCTCGGAGCTGGCCATCCCGGGCATCATTGCTCATGTGATCAGTACTGTTGTCGGCTTAGGGTGGTCTATTGTCCTGGTAGGTAGGCTTCTTGACCCCGCCTCTATCACCCACCGGTTCGTGCGCGATGAAGCAGCGTTGACCTGGGAGGTACGGCTCGCGGAGCTTGTCTATCGGATTCGAGCTTTTATTGAGGTATGGCGGACTGAGGGCGTAGGTGAGGATAACCTGGTTTTCGTCCTGCAGATGGCGATCCTTATCTGGCTGGTGAGCTATGCGGCGACATGGTTTCTCTTCCGGGCTCGCAGTGTCTGGGGTGCCATTGTTCCCTGTGGCTTCGCGATGCTGCTCAATCTGTACTACGCACCGCCTGATCTGTACGTGTGGATGGCGCTGTACCTTCTCTGCGCTCTCTTGTTGGTTGTTCGTTCCAACGTGTTTCTCCAGGAATCGGAATGGCGGCAGGCAGACGTGACCTATTCTCCGGACATCGGCTATGATTTTCTGTTCCACGGCGCTGTCTTCGCAGTCGTCGTCGTTGTGCTGGCCTGGATCGCCCCGATAGCCGCTGTGGCGCCGCGTCTTTATTCGATCGTTGATCGCTTTAATGATCCGGTCTATCGATTCCAGAGAGAATTCAACCGATTGTATTCTTCGTTGAACTACAGACCGCGACCTGGGCCCGCTTATTTCGCTGACACCATGACTCTGACCGGAGCCGTTACTCTGGGCGACATGCCCGTCTTCGATGCGGTGACGGACAAGGGTCGGTACTGGCGCGGCGTGGTCTACGACCAGTATACCGGACGCGGTTGGGTGAATACAGCAACATCGACGACCGCCCTGGCTGATGATGATCAGCGCCTGGGCGCCCTCGACTTTAAGCTTCGTGAGCCGGTAACGCAAACCATCCGGGTGTTGCAGTCTGGGATGACGCAGCTCCATGTGGTCCCGCAGCCCATCGATGTAGACCTGCCGGCACGGGTTCAGTATAGCCCGATTCCGGAGTCGACCACGACTGGTCTACTGGCACTAGACGTCTCCGTGATCGAGAGCCGGCGTCCCCTGAGAACTAGCGAAACTTACACTGCAGTCTCGTCCTTGTCGGTGGCGGATGTGCAGAGTCTCCGAGAGGCCGGTACGGACTATCCCGACTGGGTCAAGGAGAGGTATTTGCAGTTGCCTGAAAACTTTCCACAGCAGGTTCGAGACATGGCGGCTGAGATTGCGGCGGGCAAGGACCGCGCTTACGATAAGGTCTCGGCCCTCGAGACATTCCTGAGGAGGATCAAGTACGACGAGAAGATTCCGGCACCGCGACCAGGTGTCGACAGCGTCGCGTGGTTCTTGTTTGAGCAACAGGCCGGCTATTGCGACTACTACGCGTCTGCCCTGGTCGTGATGTCACGCTCGTTGGGGATCCCGGCCCGTATCGTAGCCGGCTATTCGCGAGGCGAGTTCGACCCGGAGATCGGCGCTTATCGCCAGTACGAGTACGATGCCCACAGTTGGCCTGAGGTTTACTTCCCGAACTATGGCTGGGTGGAGTTTGAGCCCACAGCGGCGGATCCGCGCATCGTTCGACCCTCCGCCCCGCCATCGTCTGACTCAACAGCCGATTCGTCAAACGACGATGTTGAGCGAGCACGCGACCTCCTCGCTGAGGAAGATCCACTGGATCCGGAGATCGGCGGTACACCGCTGGCAGGTCTGGGAAAGCGCGGTGTCGGCGTGTGGGCGTGGGGTATCCTGGGGCTCCTGGCCGCGTTCGCGGGGGCTGCGCTGGCGGGGGGGGTGCTGTGGCAACGTGCCTTTCAAGGCTTGAGTCTGGCCATGGGGACGTACGCTCGGATGATACGCGTCGCTAGTTGGCTGGGGCTGCCGCCCGAACCGTCCCAAACGCCTCACGAATACGCCGATGAGCTAACCAGGGCTGTGCCCGAAGGCCGGCCAGCCATCGGGAGAATCGCTAATTCGTACGTGCTTGAGCTATTCGCTGAGATACCTCCTGATGAACAAGAAGCTTCTGCCCTGCGCGAAGCGTGGTTGGGCCTGCGTCGCGTGCTGATTGAGCGCATTGGGATTCGTCTACTGCGGCGACTCACGGGCAATTTGAGCGGAGGAGCGGAGGAGCAGGGGAGCTAGGGAGCAGGGGAGACAAGGAGACCTGGAGACAGGGGGACAAGGAGCGGCGGGGACTCTCTCCTTGTCTCCCCCTCACCTTGTCACCCCTGCCTCCCTGCTTTTTAGCCGGTCAGCCAACCAATCGGCAATCATGTCGGCAAGTTCCATCTTGGTGAGAGCTGGCAATTCCTCGGGGGGCTGATCGGGCTGGAGGAGCGTGGCCTGAACTGTGTCAGCCCCAAAGGTGGCCGGCACCGGGTTTGCAGCGATGAGCTCCATCCCTTTCTGAACCAATTTGCTCCGAGCATTGTCGACGAGGTTATCCGTTTCTGCGGCGAAGCCGATGACGATCGGATGCTCGTGCCCTTGACTTTCTTTCCACTCTTTCACGTCCATCAGGATGTCTGGGTTTCGCACCAGCTCTAGTGAGAGCCCGACCTCGTCTTTCTTGATCTTCTTCATGCTGGATGTGGCTGGCTGGTAGTCAGCCACCGCGGCGGCGCTAACAATCGCATCGGCGTCCGCGAGCACGTCAAACACGGCATCTCGCATCTCACGGGTCGAGGTGACCGCTATCACACCGACACCGATGGGGGCCGGCAGCGCCGTTGGACCACTGACGAGGGTCACCCGCGCACCCAGGTCCCGGGCAGCTTCAGCTACGGCGTATCCCATCCGGCCGGACGAGTGGTTGGAGATGTATCGCACCGGATCAATGGCTTCACGCGTCGGGCCGGCAGTGATGATCACGTGCCGGCCGGCCAACGGACCGCTGCGTCCCATGATCTGTCGGATGGTCTCGAAGATTGTCGCCGGCTCTGCCAGCCGGCCGACGCCCTCTGCCCCTGACGCAAGGTAACCAGTCTCCGGCTCTACGACAGTCACACCCCAGCTCCGCAGGGTGTCAAGGTTGCGTTCGGTCGCCGGATGCAGCCACATGTGGGGTTCCATCGCCGGCGCGACTACAATGGGCGAATGGGCAGCCAGAAATGTCGTACTGACCACGTCATCCGCCAGGCCTTGAGCCAACTTTGCCAGCGTGTTGGCGGTGAGCGGCGCGATGACCAGCAAGTCGGCACGTTTGGCCAGGGCCACATGGTCGATCCCCAGTTCGCCGCGTGGATCAAACAGGTTCGTCGTCACAGGGCGATGGGCGATGGCCTGGAAGGTGAGCGGTGATACCAGGCGCGTTGCCGCCTCGGTCATCACCACATCCACCTGTGCGCCGGCCTGTACCAGCCGGCTGGCGATTTCCACTGCCTTGTACGCGGCTATGCTACCTGTCACACCCAATACAGTCGTCTTGTCGCGTAGAATGCGGATTGGCATAGGTGTCTCCATCACAGGTACAGGCTAACTTCTGACTTGAGTATAGCACGTCGCTGCGGAAGATACAAGACCCTGCTCTACGACGTGACCAGGGGTGGCACACCGCTGTTGAAGAAGTTGAACAGAGGCACCTCGTTTCCCGTCTCCGGGTCTACGGCGTGGGTCTTGGCCCACTTGTAGCTGTTGCACCAGGCACAGGCCAACCATAGGTTCGTCTCGTCTGAGGTGCCTCCTTGCGAGCGGGGAATAATGTGCTCGATGTGCATCTGAGCGCCACTGATTCGCTGAGAAGTCAGACAATAGCCACAGCGATTACCAGCTGTGGCCACCACTTTACGCCGCAGGGCCTCAGGAATGTCGTGACCTATGATGCGGAGATCTAGCTATCAGCCAGAAGGGGACGTCCACCCCGCAGGCTGAGCAGCGCGTAGGCTCGGGCTTTGCGCAGTGTGACACGACCGTACTCCCGACGCAAAGCCTCCAGGGTTTCCTGTTCCTCTTGAGTTAACGAGTGTTGAGTCTGAAGTTCGGTCAAATAATGGAGCTTCATCTGTTGCTCTTCAGGCATCGTGCTGTGGGCAATAGCCCATAGTTCCTGATCACTGAGCCAGGTCATACGCGCCAGCTCCGTCTGCATATCCGGTGGAGCATCATCCACATCAGGGAGCGTGGCAGCCAGCGTGGCAGTGAGCACCTCTTCCACAGGACGCTGCAACGCATTGGCTGCCTGTCTGGCTCGTTGCATGACGGCCTCCGGAAGATGAAGCGTAATGCTTTGCATAGTCATAACCGCCCTCTTTCCAGCTCGCGGCCAAGATGACCTGGCTTTCCTGACACAGCCAGGCCATTCAAACCGCCTTCGTCTATAGCTAATTTTAGCACAGACTTGCAGAACCGGCAATCAGAAGGAAGACTGTACCGCAGATTGACGGTCCGCCCAAAATGTGGTACACTGTGGGCAGTCATCGGCTCGATGGGTCTGTTGACTTGAATATCCCCTCCCCATCCCGACAAGAGACGTTGGATTTCGGCCCTCGTTGAAAGATACCGTAGCAATTTGGGGTAGTAGTAGCCGAGCAATTCATTTCTCGGCTGATACGCAAAGTGCGATAAAATCGCACTTATCCGACCTGCGTTTGAACGGCAATCTAAAGCTGAGATCCTGAGATGAGCGCCGGCCTTATCCTCGCCCTCGCTCCGTGCCGGCCGACCCCGCATCCGCCCGTCACTTTACGTATTTACCTCGAAGGTACAGGGGGTAGTTATGGACAACCAATCGCCTCCTTCGCCGTGGTTTCAGCAAGACCACCCTGCTTCCACCTGGCTGTTGCTCCTGTTCGGTTCAAACAAACCTGACAATCTCCACCTCCGCCGTGAAAGATCCGCCCATGTTTCTGCAATAGATATCGTAGCAGCGCATGACGGCTGCGGCTGTCAGCACAACGGATGAATTGACTCTGAGGACAAAGGACGAACGACGAAGGACCATGAGTTCTCAACCAGACAAGGAGGAAACACGATGAAGGCCAAGAAGTATTTGCGGATTCCGGCGATTCCCGTCTGGTGGCCGGACCTGCCGGCCAACTGGCACGCCTGGATGCCAAGTCGGGGCAACGTTCTTTTCACGCTGTTGGTGGTCGCCGGCCTTCTCTGGGCCACCAACGCCGGCGCCCTACCCTTTCGCAGTACGCAATACGCAGTATCCTCTTCCACCGGCACCATTGCGTACCAGGGCCGGCTGGCGGACAGCAGAGCCTGCCCTGAGCCCGCCGAAGGGGCAACCCCTCACCGGCACCTACAACCCGCCTCAGCCGGCCAACCCCATGCCGGCGTACATTTCGCCCAGAAACGCCGACGGAATCTTCGCGATTATCCGCGCCTCCCGCAGCCCAACCTCCGCAGCCAGAGCTAAAAACCCCGCCTCGTCCAGCGGGTACGGGACGGCGAAGTTTCCTCGCGCTGTGTTGTACTCCACCACAATCAGCCGGCCGCCGGGTTTGAGCAGGCCGGCGATCTGGGCCAGGACGGGCTTTTTCTGCCTGACAAAGTGGAGCGAGTTAGCCATGATCAGCCCATCCAGCGGGGACAGCGACAGCGGGCGCGTAAAATCCGCCAGGATCGGATAAACCGAGGCCTCGGGATAGCTCTCAGCGAAGTTACGGGTCAGGGACTGCAGGGCGGGCCGGCGTTTGTCAATGGCGTAGATTTCGCTGCCCGGTCGGAGCAGGCTGTGCAGCGCCGACGTGAAGATGCCGTTCCCACAACCCAGGTCGGCCCAGGTGCCGCCGGCGTCCTCCACGCCGGGTCGGAGCAGCGTGCGAGCCTTCCTGATGCGCCGCGCTTCGCGTTCAGCCCAGGTGCTCAAGCCGCCCCTCGGGATTCTGTCATTCCTTCGACAGGCTCAGGACAAGTCTAACCGAAGACGATCCTTTGGTTATTCCTGCCCACACCACCTGACCAGTTGCTCACGCACCTCAGCCGCGTTGGGGTTTTCGATGTCCTCGAAAATCTTGAGCGCAACTTCGGCGTGGGCGACGGCCTGAGCCCGGTCACCCAGGTTGTCCAACGTCTGACTGAGGTTCCAGAGCGCGTTGCCTTCGCGCCGGCGGTCATCCACCTCGCGGAAGATGGCCAAAGCCTGTTCGTAGAACCGGATAGCGCGATGGGGCTCGCCCAGCAAATCGTGAGCCACGCCCAGATGGCGCAGCGCATCCCCTTCCCCACGCCGGTCACCAATGTCGCGGAAGATGACCAGCGCTTGTTCGTAGAATCTGATGGCGCGGCGGGGCTCGCCCAGGTAATAGTGGGCTACACCCAGGTTGATCAGGTCAACCCCTTCACCGTGACGGTCGCCGATCTCGCGCGCGATGGCCACTGCTTTGTGGTAGAACTCAATGGCCCGATGGAGGTCACCCAAGTTCTTGAACGCGAGACCCAGGTTACCCAGCGCGTTCCCTTCGCCGCGACGGTCGCCGATCTGGTGGGCGATCGCCAATTGCTGCTCGTAGAACCAGATAGCGCGGCGGGTCTCACCCAGCTCCGCGTAGGCCAGGCCCAGGTCGCCCAGCACGTTCCCCTCGCCTCGCCGGTCGCCGACCTGGCGCAAGATGGTCAGTGCCTGTTGGCAGAACCGGATGACGCGGCGGGGTTGGCCCAGGTCCAGGCAGGCGCTTCCCAGGCTGTGCAAGTGCTTGTCCAGGTCAAACAGGTCCAACCCCCGCTTGAGGGCCTCGCCGCCCTGGTGGTAGAGTTGGCCGGCCGTGCGGATGACTGTCTCGTAGTATGCCGCATGGCGCCTCCGGGCAGCGGCCCGCACACTCTCGCTCAGGTGGGCATCGGCAAATAGGCGTGCCAGGTCGTGCAGGCGATAGCGGGCGATGGCCGGGTTCCACTCCACCAGGCTGCGGGTTACTAACGTGCTGAGCGCGTCGTGCGCCGGTTCGGGTTCCACTTCCCACACGGCCGCGGTCGCCGGCACGTCGAAGGTATCCGAGAAGACGGCCAGCATGGACCACAACGCCTGCAGCTCCGTGCTGAGCAACTCGTAGCTCAGGTTGAGCGACGCTTCCACGCCCAGCGCCTCATGGCTCAGGCTGAGGGCGGCGACAATCGCCTGGAGCCGGTGTGTAGTATCCCCCAGCCGCCGCACGTGGTCGGCCGGCCTCAGATCGATGCGCGCAGCCAGGGCGCTGGCCGTCAGGCGCAGGGCCAGCGGGAGATACCCGCACAGCCTCGCCAGCGCGTCGGCCTGATCACCGATGCGGGGAGCGATGGTGAGCAACAGGTCACGGGCGTCCTGGGGCGGTAGGGTGTCCAGGTTCATGGCGAACAGCCCGGGCAGCGTGAAGTGCTGACGCGAGGTGACCAGCAACAAGCAACTGGCAGGTGGGATGAGCGGGGCGATCTTCCTGGCGCTGGCAGCGTTATCCATGGGCAAGAGTGCCCGCTGGTCGTGCAACACCGATTGGTAGAGGCTGCTCAGTTCAGATTCGCTTTCGGGGAGTCTGGCGGTCGGATGGTAGGCGCGGATGACGTGAGCCATGGCATCGGTGGGGGAGAGGGGCTGAGGACTGGTGCCTCTCAGGTCGAGGTAGAACTGGGCGTCGGGATAGCGCGGTGTGAACTCCGCGGCCAGTTTCAGCGCCAACGCCGTCTTGCCGATCCCGCCCATGCCCCACAGGCCGGCGATGGTGGCACCCTCTTCGATGGCCGCCCTGAGTGCGGCGAGTTCGGCCGCCCGCCCGGTGAAGTCCCGGGGGGGCGGAGGAAGCTGATGCAGGGCTGGGACTCGCGCCTGGTCGCCGGCAAAAGCACGCCAGGCCATCTCGAATTGGCGCGCGGCGAGCTGCTGCCATGTGCTGGGAAAGCACGTCTGTAACTCCTCATCGCTGAGTGGCTGCCACCCACACTCGCCGATCAATACAGCGTCCCAGACTTCCAGAAACCGCTGCCCATCACGGCGCAGCCCCAGTTTGTCCAACAGGTAAACGATGAAGCGCGAACGTCGCGTGGGGTGGGGGCGTCTCTTCCCCAGTTCCCAGGCGCTTACCGAATCCCGATGCTGCATGCCGAAGAATTCGGCCACCTGGCTCTGGCTCAGGCCGGCGGCCCGCCGCAGGTCTGCCAAAACGGCCAGTTTTTGCGAGTCGAATCTGGCCATGCCCTTAACCCCCCAATACGGTCCAGGTAAAGTTGCCGGTGGCCATTTTCGCCGGGGAGATCGGCGTGTCAAAGAGCGGGTGAAAAGTGACGGGTTTGTCGGTTGAAAACTCGGCATTCGGTGTGGTAATATGTAGATGGTAAGTTTGCCGGCCAAATTATACCATGGCTACGTGAATTGCGGCAAAGGGCAAGGCGCGATGGAAAGAATCGACTTGTATCGCCGGCCTGTAGACGGGGAGCGAGCATTTTTAAGGGTGGATCGCCTGAGGAGGCGCAAGATTTCGCCCTGGATTTGCATTAGACATGGTAGGGCCAGGGCGAAACTACGGCGTCGGGTGGGATGTCCGCACACCACGGTGCACGTGCGCGGCCTGGCCGGCTGGGCGTGGTTGGAGGAGTACGGATTCTTCCGAACCGGCAGCCGTTAGGCGGAACCCCGCCCTCATGGTATAATGTAGCCTATCAGGTGACCGGCACTTACTTTCCAACCCCAA
>JBHIAO010000062.1:0-19106 GCA_046758565.1 Anaerolineae bacterium | reverse complement strand
GCCTGGAGCCCGACATCGCGGTCCCACGAACTGATGAACAGATTGAGGCCGGGCTCGATCCCCAGCTAGATCGTGCTGTCCAGTCTCTGGTCGAGGAGCTTCGGTAGTCAGTTATCAGTGATCAGTTAACAGTAATCAGTATGACTGGTCACTGATCACTGTTAACTGATCACTGATAACTGTTTAACTGGCCACTGATGAGGTGCTGTCAATTGCCTGGATCTGAGTACGAGAAAACAATCGCCGTAAACCGCAAGGCGCGGCATGACTACCATATCGAAGATACCTACGAGGCCGGCCTGGTGCTAAGCGGGTCCGAGATCAAGGCGATCCGTGCCGGCCGGGTCAACCTGCGCGATGCGTACGGCGTGATCCGCGATCGCGAGGTGTGGTTGATCAACATGCACATCGGCCCCTGGGAACAGGCCGGCCGGCTGGGTCATGAACCCCGGCGCAACCGCAAGCTCCTGCTCCACAAGTACCAGATTGACCGCCTGGCCGACAAAGTGCAGGCGAAGGGCTACACTCTGGTCCCCCTGCGACTATACCTGCGAGATGGCCTGGCGAAGGTGGAGCTGGCCCTTGCCAAGGGCAAACGCCAGTACGACAAACGAGAGTCCATCTCCGAGCGCGACGCGCAGCGCCGCATCGACCAGGCCCTGCGCCGCCGGCGTTGAGCAAGGGAGCACGGGAGAGGGGGAGACAAGGGGACAAGGAGACTTTGGCATGACCGACGAGGCTTGCAAGTTGCAGGTCTCCTTGTCACAGAGGCGGTCCCGGCGGCGGTTGGTTTGAAATTCTCGATCATCCATGTTATAATGTAGGCAGAACTTGGGGATGAAATGGCTTCGACGGGGAGGGCTGGTCACAGACTGCAAGCCGAGGTGCTCCAACCTCGTAAAACAGGGGCAAAACAAGTAACTGGCGAGACACAACTCGCTCTCGCTGCGTAAAGCGCAGTGACGTCCGATCAGGTCTCCCGCCGGTGGACCTGTGAGGGCGACGACTTAGCCGGCGTGCGGTCATCCTGACGCCGATACGGAAGACCAAAGACCCATCGGCTGGCCCGGGTACGGGCTCTGTCGCCTGAGAACGGCCCGGGCGAGAAAAACGAGAGCCGACTAAGCTTGTAGATGTTTGTGGTCGAACTCTTCGGACGCGGGTTCGACTCCCGCCATCTCCACCTATCTGAGACCCTCCCCTTCCACAAGGGAAGGGTCTCTGTCTTTACCGGGGCGTATGATGACCCAAGTATGACTCCACTGAAAAAACGGGTCGGGGGACCCGTGCTGTCCATATGTTGTGGTGAGCTCGGGTCCCCTGACCCGATATCTGGAACCTCGGCCATACGTATGGGTGTTTTTTCGCCAGACGGAAAAAGTCGCACACCGCTGGCCCCCCTCAATCCCCCCCAGAGGGGGGGAAGCCTGTTCTCCCCCCTCTGGGGGGAGTTAGGGGGGAAGGGCCGTCTGCTGCTCACAGGGGCTCGATCGTAACCTCTGAGCCGGTAAAGTGTTTTCACAACTTAGACCCACGTACACAAGGCGAAGAGAGCAAGGATCGAAGCAGGAGGGAACACGATGGTAAGTAATCGGCGAGTGGTCATCACCGGAATGGGGGTGATCACCCCCCTCGGGTTGGATGTGGAGACAATGTGGCAGAGTCTGCTGGCTGGAGAGTCAGCAGCTGATGTATCTGAACTTTTTGACACCTCGGGTTTTCTGACCCGTATTTTTTGCGAGGTCCGTGCTTTCGACCCTTTGGACTACATGGACCGACGTGATGCTCGGCGCTTTGATCGCTTCACTCAGTTTGCAGTTGCAGCTACTAATCAAGCCGTTGATCAGGCCTGTTTGTCTTCTGGGCCAGTCGATACTGACACCATTGGTGTCATCGTCGGGTCGGGTTACGGTGGGCTGGGAACAATAGAGCTAGCGCTTGAGACACTGAATTCGAAAGGGCCTATGCGCGTGTCCCCCCCACTGGCAGGGGCAACGATGTTGCCAAACATGGCAGCCGGGCAAATTGCTATGACTCTTGGGCTCCGCGGTCCCAATCGCTGTCTCGTGTCAGCTTGCTCCTCTGGGACTACGGCTTTAATAAGCGCTTACAAAGATCTTTATCTCGGTGACGCTGAAGTTATGATCGCCGGAGGGGTTGACGCGTGTATTACAAGATTCATGCTTTACACACATCATCGCCTGGGTGCACTGTCTCAACGTAACGATGATCCCAAGCGCGCCAGCCGCCCATTCGACGCGAAACGCGACGGATTTGTTATGGGTGAGGGGGCAGGGATTGTTGTGATGGAAAGTCTTGAGCATGCTCGTGCTCGTGGAGCACGTCCGTTGGCTGAGGTCATAGGTTACGGTGAATCAGCCGATGCAAACGAAATCACAGCTCCGCCGGAAGATGGGGCTGGGCTCGCATTGGCCATGCGAAAGGCACTGGGAAGGGCTGATATTCGCCCTGAAGATGTCGATTACATCAACGCACACGCCACATCAACTCTACTCGGCGATTTGGCTGAGACTCGGGGCCTCAAAGCGGTGTTCGACGACCATGCGTACAACATTCCTGTAAGCGCTACGAAGTCCATGATTGGGCACCTGCTGGGTGCTGCCGGTGCCGTGGAGGCTATCGTGTGCGTGAGGACACTGCAGGAGGGAATAATTCATCCCACCATCAACTACGAATACCCTGACCCGGAATGTGATCTGTATTACGTGCCCAACGAGCCACGCCGGGCAGATGTAAGAGTCGCTCTGTCCAACTCTGCTGGGTTTGGTGGTCACAACGCCAGCATCATCCTGGGGCAGGTTGACGATGAATAAATAGCAGTCACCTTAGGCTCAGGTGAAGAAACTCATGCCCGACCCACACCCCGGTCCGCCCGCCACAGGTGCCAGCCGGCTCGGATCACATACACGACCGCCGTCACGGCCGCATGCAGTGGCATAGTAAACGACGCCACCAGGGGAATCCCCAACAGGATGGTGACCAGCAAGTGCAGCGAATAGATGTTGCGCCGGCCGTCGACGCGCCGGAATAGCCGATCGACGGGTGCGGAGTCGGCCAGGGAGACGCCCATCACCTGCTTGAACTGCATGGACACGTGGCGGGCAAAGGTGTCAAATAGCAGCATGACGAAGCCCAGCAGCAGCGGGAGGGGCGTTCCCGTCCGCTGGTACATTGCCCAAGCGAAGGCGACATACCACGATTGTTCATACAGGCAGTCGAGGGAGTGCTCCAGAGAACCCAGCCGGCTGGTGAGCCCCTTGACGCGGGCCAGCTTCCCATCCAGCCCGTCCATTACGTTCACCACCAGGGCCAGCAGGACGCCGAGCAACAGGTGGCCAGTGAGGAACAACCCCGTTACGCCAAAGGCCACCAGGTACGTCAAGAGACTCATCTGGTTGGGCGTGATACGGAGATCGGCGATGTGGCGGATGATCCAGTTCTCGATGGGGCGGTGCACGTACCACGCCACTAGGTCCAGCGTGCCCTTCTGCGCCCGCTCCACCAGCAGATCTTTGCAGCGCGCCGCATCGGCCGGCTCCTGGATCCGGAACCAGAAGGGCGACAAAGCCCGCCGTGACTCGGCCACATAGGGCTCGATTTCCTGAACGTCCACCGCAACGATGGGGAGTGCCCGGGCCAGGCCATCGAGCCAGCTCAGCCAGGCCTCCTCCTCCCAGGGGCCCTGAAATTCGGCCAGCCGGGCACGGGGACACAGGACCAACCCCACGTAGGCGCCGTCCGCGTCGGCCAGCCGGACACCGATACGCCGCAGCCGGCCGCCATCCACGTAAACCCCGACGGGTGCCTCCGCGGAGGGCCGGCTGTCATAGGCCACCGCGCACCCGCCTTGACCGACGACGGCCTGGACGATGCGAGGGTCCAGGAGATACGTGCCCTCGACCACCAGAATAATGGGTGCCTCGGGTGCTGGCGGCAGATAGCTGCGGAGGGCAGACAGATCTGGGGGTTGGACAGTGATCCAGTGGATGTCAAGACCAACGCCATGAATGTTATGTAGAGTTTGCCGCAAAGGCATCTCGTCGGCACTGGTCGCGACGATGGCAACGCGCCTCATGCCAGCGTGCTGGAGAACCCGCAGGAGTCGCTCGGCCACGGGAACATGGCAGACCTTCGTCCGGGCAGCCTGACCTGCCTCGGGTGCTGCCCAGATGCAGATCAACCCTTCGACAGGCTCAGGACACCGCGCCTCGGCCAGCCCTGGCATTGCGCCTGGCGGGGTGACTTCACTTCGAACATTCAGAGTGTCCATGGAGTTCCTACTGAAGACTATTGGAAATCCTTACGCCGACCTAAAGCAAGTTCGGCCTGGCGCAGGTCGTCGGGGGTATCCACATCGATCCAGAAAGCACCGGTCACGTCACAGGTCGCCAGACCACTCCCATGGTCGATGAGCCACCGGACGGCATCGATAACCCGGGGACGATGTTCGCCGGCGGCGCGGACCGCCCCGACGGCATGGAAGATGGCCTCGGTCAACCAGAACACGCCGGTGTCGATGACGTTCCAGCGGGGGATGCGTTTGCCGATGGACAGCACTCTCCCGGCCGGATCAACCCACGCCCGGGTAGCGTCGTCCATAGTCACGTAGGTCGGCGGTGCACGATCCACACATAGCGTGTCAGCCCTGGGCCGGGACATCAGGAGGCGCCGCATAAGCAGGGGCGACACCATGTGGTCCGCCATGGCCAGCACAAAGCGCCGGCCCCCGACGGCCTCTCGAGCAGCGTACAACGACAGGCCGTTGCTCCGGCCAGTGTGGGCACTCTTAACGTAGGTGAGTCGGGCGCCCAGCCTGGAGCCGTCGCCCAGCGTGCGCATCACCTCCCGGGGACGGTATCCGACCACCAGGATAATATCCCGGATACCATTGGCGACGAAGGCCTCCAGGGTGTAGGTAATAAGGGGACGACCCCCTATTGGCACGAGAGGTTTGATCAGACGGCGAGCGAGGGGCCTCATACGACTGCCATCCCCGGCCGCCAGCACGACGCCGACGATGGTGCCACCCAATCCGTTGGCAGTCTTTCTCTGCCAGGTCATCCCATACCTCCTGTTCAACTAGGTTATCCGGTAGAAGTCACGAACGTAGGGGGGATAAACGAATGCTTCCCCACCCTCCGCAAGCATATCGCGCTGGAGACATGCAGGTAAGTAAAACGGGGCACCGGGCTCCGGCCCGGTTGCATACGAAATCTGAAGGATAATCATTCTCGATCATCAAGGCCCACAAGAATCCCGAGGAGAGTTGATGGTTTTGATGATCCACACTAATTATACCTGGTATCCTCATCTTTGCCTAATGTGCCTGAAATGGGCTTGCGCAGCGAATGCTCCGAGGCCCGTCTTCGGGCCGGCATGACCTGTCACAGCCTTGCAGAGCCGGCCCGAGGACGGGCCTTCGAGCGGCAGAATTGGATTCGCTGCGCAAGCCCAAATGGCGAAAAGGGCTATAATTGCAGCGCCAGGCCCTGCAGCAATTTGCAAAAGCGGCGTTTTAAGAGTATGATTATAGAACTTCGCCCTATCGTGAGGGTGAGGGTGACTGAGGGGAGGGGGACCATCCTGAAAGATATGTCTAATGCGCATGGGCTTCAAAACAACATCTTGCCTGGTGAAGACGAAGTTGTGGAGGTCGGTTCTCAGGTGACCGTGTTTGAGCTTGGGGCAGAGTTTACATACCAGATCGTAGAGCCTTATGAGGTTGACCCGCCTAACAAGCGCATCTCTAAAGATTCCCCTATGGCACGAGCTCTTTTGAGGAAGCAAGTTGGAGATAAAGTTGTGGTGAAGGCTCCCGGCGGGGATTTTGAGCTCGAGATCAGGAAGATTGAGGGCGGGCGGTAACCTGATGACGAGGTTTCCAAAGAGCAGCGGTCTGGTGAAACAGACCCTATTTAATCGCAAGAGGAGGACATTTGGCTTACCGACGTGATCGTCGACGTCCTCGGCACTGCCCATTTTGCACTGACGGCGTTGACCTATTCGACTACAAGAACGTAGATTTGCTGCAGCGCTATACGTCGGACCGGGGCAAGATTCTGCCTCGGCGCAAGACCGGGGTATGCGCGCGTCACCAGCGCCGGCTGGCTCGAGCCATTAAGCGGGCGCGCCAAGTGGCGCTGTTGCCCTACACTGAGGAACACATTCGATCCACAAGCTGAGTAATCAGGGAGTCCGTCTGTGGAATCTGTCAAGCTAATGACGGACTCGGGGTGGAGCTAGTCCTCGCCAAGGGCAAACGCCAGTACGACAAACGAGAGTCCATCTCCGAGCGCGACGCGCAGCGCCGTATCGACCAGGCCCTGCGCCGCCGGCGGTGAGCAGCGGTGCGCTGGTGCAGAGGAGATGGGGAAACAAGGGGCCCTTTCCGATCAAAGCCTGACGCCGGGCCAACGGTCAAGGGGATCGGTTGAGCGGACGACGTGCATGCCGGCATCAGCGAATCGCCGGAATGCCGCGTTTGCTTCTTCAGTGAAGTCAATGAGCCCGGGCACGACGACCGGAGATGTACAATCTTCCAAGAGAAATACCTTCTCGACCAGGCTCTCATCGTGGGCCCGTACATCCGTCAAGAGGTCGTCGATGGTCCAGGCGACACAGTGGCTCTTGGCCTCCCCTGCGATGACGACCGCATCAAAATCAATGAGCTTCTGGAGGAACTTCTCGCTCCTCTGACCAACCGGTTCCCCGTCAGGACCCTCCAGTACCTCTGGTCCAAGAGCGGAGTAATGCTCAGTTAGCGGATTGTGCCCTTTGATTTCAAAATCGGGCCGGCTATACCTGGCGATACTGTGGAAGAACACGGCGTCCTCAAATGCCGGAACGAGTGCATGGCCGATGCCACCCAACATGGCATGATAGGGCCATACGGTTAGATCGTATTTCTCCCGGTCTGCCAACTCGCCCACGTAGTGTTCGAGGTACCGCTGCCCGTACGTTTCGTCGATCCCCAGGCCGGCAGCGATGTCGGGATTGAACTTCCACCGACCTCGCTCTACGTCTTCTTTGGACACGAGCGTGTTCGGCCCGGGGTGTTTCCCCTCATCGTTGATCAGGAACATGGGGTGAAATATTTGCAGGCCATCGTGCGTGTCCATAGTCGGGGCAATCTGGGTGATGGCGTTAAGGTTTCGATAGATGAACTCGCACAGCCTTCGGTTGTCGTCAACCGCTCCGGTCCCAGAACGTCCCCCCACGAACAGTTCGAATTCTGGAATACAGAACGTGTTTTGCACATCTACTGCGATCAGACAGATCTTGAACCTGTCGTTGGCAGCAGGCGCAATGTTATGTTGCTTTGCCCATTGCCGGGCTTCCTCAGCCCGTGCCTGGTAAGGGACCCTCCAAACCTCACCAACGGTGTCGGGGTCAAAGTGCGGTGGAATAGGAAGTTTACGGTGTGCCATATTCGCCTGCCTTTCACTCACAGGTGGTCCCCCGCTTTCGTGTTAGTCGACGAAATCGCTGAGCTATGTCACTCCGAGGAGCCCTTCAACTTTGCTCAGGACGGGCTCCGCGACGAGGAATCCCCCTCAACGTCGCTGGAACCAGTTTTTATTGTAGACGGCGTGGTGGTCGGTGTCAAACTTAGTGCTGCCCACTGGTTACTCTACCAACGGCGTGCTTGCTCCTTCACATAGGCCAAACGGACGTAGGATGACGGCGATAAGTAGGTTGTCGGTCATGTGACAAACATCTCTGAACCGTTATAATGAGCAACTGGTGCGATACTGTCACCGCGCCGGCTTGTCACTACGTCAGGAGGAGCCCCATGCTTGGATCAATCTGGAACACAGCTTCGCAAGCCTACCGACTTTGGGATGCCTTGCGAAGAACATCCCTGGTCTGGCTGTTGGACCCCTGCCATCCCCTGCTCCGCATCTTACGAGCCAAGACACTCGGCACCTACCACCACAGTCTGGCCGTGGGCTCGCTGTCCGAAGCCGCAACGCTCCGCATCGGAGCCGATGCCCGCCTGGTGCGAGTGGGGGCTCTCTATCACGATATCGGGAAGACCAGGCGGCCGGCATTCTTCGGTGAGAATGGTCTCCCCACTCCACACGACCGTCTGGACCCCACAACGAGTGCCCGATACATCATAGACCATGTGGCGGATGGTGTCGCGATGGCCCAGGCTCATGGCCTACCGCATGTTGTGCAGGATCTCATCGCACAGCACCACGGCACGTCCCGTGTGAGCTTCTTCTACCACAAGGCAATGGCCGCCGGCCAGTCCGTCTCTGACACGCTATTTCGCTACCCTGGGCCCCGGCCGCGAACCCCGGAAGCCGGCATCCTGATGCTGGCTGATATCGTCGAGGCGGCGGTGCGGGCGTCGCACCCGGCCGGCGGTGGGGCGCTGGCGGCCATGATCCGCTGGCTGACGGACAAGCCGTGGGCTGAGGGGCAATTGGCGGAAAGTGGCCTTGGCCGGACTGATCTGCACGAAATTCGGGCTACCTTCCTGGAGTCGCTTGAGAGCATCTACCACACGCGCATCGCCTATCCCGTTCCGGTAGATCGTCCGTCGTTGGCACAACACAGGAGGATGTGGGTAGCCGGCCGGCAGGCCGTCGCCAGTGTCTCTGAGGCCATCACGTCGGCCTGATCAGTAACCAGTAACCAGTTATCAGTGGCTAGAGCCCGATTACTGATAACTGGTTACTAGTTACTGGTTACTGGTTACTGGATCTGTCCAGCTCTGCGGCTTCCTGCTGCAGTTCGTACAGCTTGTTGATAGCTTCCAGGGGGGTCAGCTGAGCCACGTCCAGCTCACGCAGAGCCCTGGCAAGCTCGGCGAGCCGGCCATCGGCCGGCGCTTGCGTGCCGAAGAGGGGTAACTGCATGCTCAGGTCTGGCTCGACTTTGCCCACCAGAGCGTCTGGGGCGCGGGCCTCGGACTCGAGATCGGCCAGGATTTGGCGGGCGCGGCGGACGACGGTGCGGGGCAGGCCGGCCAGCTCAGCCACGTGGATGCCATAGCTCCGGTCGGCGCCGCCGGGCACGATGCGGTGCAGGAAAACGACGTCGTCGCCCTCTTCGGCCACGGCCACGTTGAGGTTGCGGACCCTGGGGAGCCGCTCCGCCAGCTCGGTCAGCTCGTGATAGTGGGTGGCGAACAGCGTCTTGGCACGGAGCTGCGGATGATTGTGGATGTGCTCGACCACCGCCCACGCGATGGAAACCCCGTCGTAGGTGCTGGTCCCCCGCCCAATCTCGTCCAGGATGATGAGGCTGCGCCGGCTGGCGTTGTTGAGAATGTTGGCGGTCTCGATCATCTCCACCATGAAGGTGGACTGGCCGGCTGCGATCTCGTCCTGGGCACCGATGCGCGTGAAAATCCGATCCACGATGCCAATGGTGGCCTGGTCAGCCGGCACGAAGGAGCCAATCTGGGCCATTAACACAATGATAGCGACCTGACGCAGAAACGTTGAGTTATGGCTGACAAAGCCATTGGCCACATAAGCATGATCATCTACCACGGAGAGATCGGATACCTCCGCCTCACCCACCTCGAGGGTCTCAACGAGGTCGTAGAAATATCGTTTGGCCTGCAAAGCTTCCAGCTCACTACATTCCACGCCGCTTTGACGACAATAGGCGATCAGCTCATCCAGCTTGTCGTATGAGATATTTCGACCACTCGGAATGTAAGTGTAGAAAATCGAGTTGATGCTCTTGTTTCGTTTTAGCGCAACAGGCTTGTCCGCAGCGGCCACGATCCGCGCCTGAACCTGCTTGAGCGCAATTTCCAAGTACGGAATACCACCAATGTTGGGCATCCGCAAATCGGACGCCAATGCTTTCCGTGCTTTCTTGCGAGGCAGACGAAAACCAACCTGTTGGTGAAAACTGATGGCATCAGCGCCATCGATGGAGAGGCGGTAGCTGGGCCTGGCTGCTGTCTTTCTTACGCGCAGCGAGGCGATGATCCCCAAGTTCAATAGAAGTAATTGCACTTCTCGTGCCAGGCGGATAGAGGCTGTTGATAACCGCACGTTGCCGTAGCGGTTTTCAACGAAGCCATCCGAATCAAACAGTCCCTGCAAAAAGGCGACTACGATGGGCCTAGGAGCTCTTAGAATAGATTGTGGCACACGTTTCTCATGCGCGCGATAATACCCCAAGCCAAGGCCCGCTAGAAACACACGAATCTGCTTGCTAGTGATAGAGTAATCCCTGTCATTCGACTTGCGACGCACATGGTAGCCGAAAAGCTTGTGGATAATCCGGCTGTACTCGTCAGCAATGAAGGAGTCTGCTGTGGACAGCATAACAGCGTTCGAATAGGTTAAAGTACCGTCACCAACTAATAGGCCCATCACGTAGGCCAGGCTCTCGTCCAAATCCTCGGGTAGCCGATACCGTTTCACGTTTTTGAGCGCCTTGGCTGTCGAGCAGTCGATAGCGGTCGCCTGACCCCACAGATCAATTCGGCGTTCAATGGCAACCACATTTCCCAGACTGATGTCTCCCAATCGTTTCCATCCCTCGCTGCCATCCGGGTGTCGCACCCAAACGCGATGTTCCGGCGTGCCTTCTAGCTGAAAGCCGAGGCGGGTAACAAGTTTGACGGTCGCCTCCCTACCCCCTCTGTAGAAGTGGGTCGCCTCTCTTCTGCCATTCAGGCCACGCACCTGGCAGTTGATGGCAGTGAACTCACCCTCGTCAGCCCCGTCCGGCATCAAATCCTCAATGGGCATCAGTCCCTGATCGGTGAAAACCAACGTGTCGCCCGAAAGACACTTCCCGCTCATGTTGGGGCCGGTGAGGATGATGATCTCGTCGGGTGCCATGCGCGTGTCGTTTGGCACGAACGGCTCGACCAGGGCACCGGGCCGGCGATCGGCCAGCGCCTCAACTACCGGGTGCCGGCCGGCGTAGACGTCCAGCCGGCCATCGTCCGTCAGGATCGGTCGCACGTACCGCCGCCGCAGGGCCACCTCGGCCAGTGCGGTGTAGACATCCAGCAGCGCCAGGGCTCGCCCGGTGCCCAGCAGTCGTTCACTATGTCGGCCAATTTCCTGGCACACTTCCCGGAACAGGCGGGCTTCAATCTCCAGGATACGTTCCTCGGCGTTGAGCACCCTGGCTTCGTACTCCTTCAGCTCCGGCGTGATAAACCGCTCGGCATTGACCAGCGTCTGCTTGCGGTGGTACGTTTCGGGCACAGCATCCAGGTTGGCCTTGGTGACCTCGATGTAGTAGCCGAAGACCTTGTTGAAGCCGACCTTGAGGGACTTGATGCCGGTTCGCTCCCGCTCGCGGCGCTCCAGGCTGGCGATCCAGTCCTTGGCATCCCGGGCCGCCTCTGCGATGCTGTCCAGTTCCTGGGAGTAACCGGGAGCCATCACGCCTGGCTTGACAAGGGTGGCCGGCGGATCCTCAACGATGGCGCGTCGGATGAGGTCGCTTACCGCTTCGCACGGATCCAGGGCCAGCTCTGCCAAGGCGTCGGGTACGTGCTCAAGCCCTTCGACTGGGCTCAGGGCAAGCTTGTTCAAGGCTGCCATGATCCCCGGCACGCCATCAAGACTGGTCCGGAGGCCAGCCAGGTCGCGCGGGCCGGCGATGCCCCCCAACACCCGATTGGTCAGCCGCTCAAGGTCGCCCAGTTTCCTCAGATGGCCGATGATCTCGGTCCGCACCGGTGTATTCTGGGTGAACGCCTCGACAGCATCCAGCCGGCGGTTCAACGCATCGACAGATAGCAGCGGTTGATTGAGCCAGGATCGGAGCAGCCGGCCCCCCATGGCGGTCACTGTGGCATCCAGCACGTGCAGCAGTGATCCACGCGTCGATCGGCCGCGGATGGTTTCCGTCAGCTCAAGATTGCGCCGCGTGGCGGCGTCCAGCGTCATGAAGCGACCCTGTGCGTACGTGTTGAGGCTGGTGATTTGGGCTAGCCCGCTGATTCCTGCCCTGAGCCCAGTCGAAGGATTTGTCTCGCCAAGGTACTGGACTACAGCGCCGGCCGCCCGCACTGCTGATGGCTTGTCCTCGCAGCCATAGCCCTCCAGCGAGGCTGCGCCGAAGTGCTGTAGCAGCGCCCGCCTGGCCGTGTCCAGGTCGAAGTGCCAGGCAGCATACGGCGTGACGAAGAACTCGTGGCTCGTTGAGATATCGTCAGGCGATAGATCGATGGCCGGTCCGCCGTTGGTTTCCGGGATCAGGCACTCAGCCGGCCCGATGCGCTCGAGCTCCTGGCGTGCCAGCATCTCCGACGCTTCCCCGCTCAGTTGTGTCGCTCGAAATTCACCAGTTGTTATGTCGACATAGGCGATGCCGGCATGGTCTCGGTCCAACACCAGAGCCGCCAGGTAGTTGTTTCGCTTGTCTTCCAGCAACCCGGGCTCTACCACTGTGCCAGGCGTCACGACGCGCACCACCTCGCGGGGCATCAGGCCTCCGACAGGCTCCCCCACTTGCTCACAAATGGCCACCCGGTAACCTTTTTCGATCAATTTGGCGATGTAGCCCTCGACCGCGTGATGGGGCACGCCGGCCATGGGGTTGCGCTCGCCGTCGCCGCCCGCCGTGAGCTGCCGGCCGGTGAGCACCAGGTCCAGCTCCCGGGCTGCGACCCTGGCGTCTTCGTCGAACGTTTCGTAAAAGTCGCCCAGGCGGAAAAACAGAATTGCGTCCGGGTGCTGCTTCTTGATGTCCAGGTACTGGCGGTAGAGCGGTGTCGGCTTACCCATGGGTGATTCCAAGGCATCTCCGTTATGACAAGGGCCCGGCTGCAACGGAAAAGCTCGTGCGCTTCGTCACCATTGTAACACACACCGGCGTCTAGGGCAAGGTTGCCGGCGACTCGCGAGTTGCCGGCAGCGGTCCGACCTGGTAGAATAAGGCGTGCAGCATCAGGCTGGGGCTGACGAATATGATACACATCGGAGATATGGCCAGAAAAACCAGGGAGCGGTAGCAACGCTTTATGAAGATTGAGAGAGGTTCTCAATGATAGATCCGGATCCGGTCGTCCTCTCTGACGAGCTGCGTCTCATTGATCTCCGCTTTCTTGACCTGCCCCACCTGATTGGCACCTACGTCCTGCTGGGCGATGAGCCGGCCCTGGTGGACCCTGGCCCGACAAGCACGCTCCCCAGCCTCGAGGCCGGCCTCGCCGAGCTCGGTCTCGCATTGGACGACATCCGTACGTTGCTACTGACCCACATCCACTTGGACCACGCCGGTGCAACCGGTGCGTTGGTCGCCCGCTACCCCGAACTGCAGGTGTACGTCCACGAACGCGGCGCACCTCACATGATGTCGCCCGAGCGCCTCCTGCGCAGTGCGGGCCGGCTCTACGGCGAGTGGCTGGAATATCTTTGGGGGGAGGTGCGCCCGGTGCCGGAGCGCAATCTCATCGCGCTCAGGGGTAATGAGACGCTTCGGCTGGGTAGACGCTCGGTGCACGTGTACGACGCGCCAGGTCATGCCTACCATCACGTGGCGTACTTCGACGAGGCCAGCGGCGCGGCCTTCGTCGGTGACGTGGCTGGCGTGCGTCTGCCTGGGATGCCGTATGTGCGCCCGGCGACACCCCCTCCGGAGGTCGATCTTGAAGCGTGGCAGGATACTCTCGATGCGCTGCACGCCATCGAACCCAGCCGGCTGCTACTCACCCACTATGGGTCTGGACTCGATCCGGCCGAGCACATCGAAGACTTTCGCGCCCGGCTGCTGCGGTGGGCGGAAACCGTGCACCAGGGTCTTGCCGACGGCGAGGATGAGTCCGCGCAGATCGCGCAGCTAGGTGCGTTGGCCCATGAAGAGCTAGGCTCGGATGCAGAGTCTGACGTGCACGTGAGCTATCAACTGGCCACGCCTATTGAACAGAGCTGGCAAGGGCTGGCTCGCTACTGGCGCAAGCGAGCGGAACGCGAGGGGCGCACCACATTGAACTCGCGAAGCAACGACTAATCACCTCGAGCACCACTTGCCTACCGCGCTCAGTCTGTGCTACACTGGGTTGCAGCGCACGACGCAGGAGTGTACTTGAGCCTGTTAACTCTTGATTAACGACTATCGGCCTAATGGCCCCTTATTGCATACGAAAGGTGTTGCCAATGCCTGATGAACGGAAACTTCTTTCTATTCTCTCTGACCAGCCGGTAGACAAAGACCGGCTTAACTTCAATCCTTACGTCCAAACCCTCACCGAGATTATCACGGAACCTGGAACTGACACCCCGCTAACCATTGGCGTCTTTGGCGGCTGGGGACAGGGCAAAACCAGTTTTATGCGCATGGTGCAGCGCCGGCTGAAAGAACGTACCCCGGAGGAGCAAACCGCCTTTGCCGTACTGCCGATCTGGTTCAACGCCTGGTTGTACAGCCGAGAAGAGACCCTGTGGCGCGCTCTCGTCTCCCGCGTCCTGCAGGCGGTACAAGCCTTCCCGAAGTTGGAGACCGCTGCCACTACCGAGTTGCGTGCGCTAGAGGCTCGCCTGTATACCTCTCACCGAGGGGACGCTGGCCAGCTCAACCTGCCCCCTGATACCCTACCTGGCCTGGAGGCTGTTTCCCTACCCACCCTGGCCGGCCTGCAACTCTTGCGCCGCCAGGCCGAGCGCTCCGGCGAGGAAGGAACCGCTCAACGATTGGCCGATGTCATCGCTGATGTGGAGGTCAGCCAGGCGCTCACCGACGGCGTCATGCTCTTGGACGACGTCCACCGCCACCTTGAGGCTTTCAACCGAGAGCACATCGTCAACCATGGACGGCTGGTCATCCTCATTGACGACCTTGACCGCTGTCTACCGGAGGAGACGGTAGAAGTGCTGGAGACCATCAAACTCGTCCTGGACGTACCGGGCATCATTCTTGTACTGGGAGTAGACCAGCGGACGCTGGAGGAAAGTATCCGGGCGCGCTACGGCCAGGAGAAATTGGCTACCGCTCTTGATGGTACTCGATATCTGGAGAAGATCGTTCAGATTCCTCTCAACCTACCCCCTATCCAGCCGGCCATCATCGAGGACTACGTGGCCACGGTGACCGCCGATTTTCTACCGGACCCCCGCTGCCGACAGGTATTCGCTGTCGGGCTGGAGCCAAATCCTCGCCGCGTCAAACGTACTTTCAACGTGTTTCTGCTGCTGTGGCGACTAGCCCAGAACTGCGCTGACCTGCGCTATGTCATCAAACCAGTACGTCTAGCCAAAATCGTCATCATCCAGCAGTATCACCGTGATTTGTTCGACATCCTGACACAAGCGCCCCATTACCTGATAGATCTGGAGCGTCACTTTCGCAGAGGGGCAACGGGAGCCGGCGGGGACATGTCCGCCGGCCCGCTAGAGGAGTTCCTGAGCCGCAGCTTGCTGCACGACTTGCTGACCTGTACCGCCGACGACGAGCCCGACGCAAACTTCATTGATTTGAGATCGACACAGGTGGCCGAATACCTCTTCCTGACTCGAAGCGCGACTCAGAGGGAGTCATCCCTGGCAGGCGAGGCGCGCCATCCCTTCGAGCTCCAGATGGTTACCATCCCTGATGGCTCTTTTGTAATGGGCACGTCACCGCAAGAGGTGGTCGAGTTGCTTGTGGAGTACAAGGAGCTCCGGCGAGAATGGGTCGAGGTCGAGATGCCTCAACATTCAATCGAGCTGCCGATCTACGCCATCAGTCGCTACCCAGTCACGGTGGCCGATTTCGCCCGCTTCGTGGAAGACGGCGGTTACCAGGCTCGCAAGTTCTGGACCGAGGCCGGCTGGCGGACGAGGGTGCACGAAGGCTGGACCCAACCGCGCTATTGGGACGACGATGAGTATAATGACCCGGCTCAGCCAGTGGTCGGGGTGAGCTGGTACGAAGCTGTGGCGTACTGCAACTGGCTGGCGGCCCAAACGGGTAAACCCTATCGTCTGCCCAGCGAGGCTGAGTGGGAGAAGGCCGCCCGGGGGACTGACGCTCGCCGTTATCCCTGGGGAGATCAACAGCCAACAGCGGAGCTGTGCAACTTTGGCGAGAACGTCGGGCGTCCGACGCCGGTGGGCCAGTCTTCGCCTCAGGGGGACAGTCCCCACGGCTGTGCCGATATGGCCGGCAATGTCTGGGAGTGGACCCGGAGTCTCTGCCGCAGCTATCCCTACGATGCGGCGGATGGGCGTGAAGATTTGCAGGTCGAAGGCGCCCGTGTTCTCCGGGGAGGTGCGTTCCACAACGGTCAGGAGGGCGTCCGCTGCGCTTTCCGTGACTGGGACGATCCGGACGTTCGCTACGGGAACCTTGGGTTTCGGGTGATAGTACTCGATTGACTAAGAAACCAATCCATATGATAATTTAGGGTGGGATTTCTTCGAGGTACAAGACTGAGAACGGCGACAGCTTATATGGCCAGGCGAAAGAAACGAAAGAAGCAAACCCAACGAGGGACCGGGGTCAACCCGCGAGCCCTGCAAATCATACAGCGTAAGCTCGGCGGTCGCCGGCCTGACCGGGCTAAAGTCTTCCGTGCGTTGCTCCAGGAAGCTCGCCGTGTACTGGTGCGGTCAGACTACGAGACAGCACTGGAGTTGGCTGAACAGGTAGAACAACTGGCTAAGTCGGAGGACGAACGACAGGTGTGCGACTTGCTTCTGGCCGAAGTCTACTTTGAGCGAGCTTCAACCTACACCGGGCAGGCTCGTCTGGATGACCTGGAGTTGGCCGTGTTGCTTAAGCCACAGGAGCCGCTCTATCGGGTTCATCTGGCCCGCGCTCTGGAGCAGGATAACAAGGTAGACCAAGCACTCGAACACTACCACGCCGCCAGCCAGGTTTCGGGGGACTCGAAGATTGGCTATCTGTGGTGCGTGTCCGCTCTGAAGGCCGGCCGGCCGCTGCCCGCCGTTGACCTGTCGCCGGCCGAACGGAACACACTGGACATCGTCCAACACCTCGTCTCCGACAACCCGGAATCAGCTCAACTAACGGAACCGGTTCTGGGCGGCAGCCTGCCGTTGTGGCGAGCCCTGGCTCAAATGTTGACTGATGAGGAGACAGCACCGGTGGACGGGCTGGAGACCGCGGCATCGCTGCTGGATGGTACAGGTGCCGCCGGCACTGCCTACTACTATCTGGGTGTGGCAGCACTGCGGGCCGGCGACCTGGACACTGCCGGTCAGGCACTGGCTCGTGCGCAGGAGACCGGTCATACATCACCGGGGTTGCAAGAGAACCTCAGTTGTCTTTCGCGGGCTCAAGCCATCCAGCAGGCCAAAGCAGGTAACTGGCGGAGTGTGATTGACGTGAGTGAGCCGGTGCTCCGTGAAGTGAATGCTTATCCTGAGCCCAGTCGAAGGGATCGCGTTCTGGCTGAAACGGTGAGCCTGGCGCATTTCCATCTGGGCTACGATGCTGCTCAAGCCGGCGATTGGGCGACGGCAACCCACCACTGGCGCCAGGCCAAACACTATGCCGGCAACCGTTACCTGGCCCAAAACCTGGCCCTCGCCCATGAACAGCAGGAGGACTGGGAAAGCGCCGCTGAAGCCTGGCGGGATATGGTCCGGCGCCGGCCACGGAAAGAGAATCACCCAGACTACCTGGACGACAATCAGGTGGCCGGCCTTTGGCGTCATACTGCCGAGTGCTACAGACGGGCGAAGAACCCGGCCGAAGCCATCACCTGTCTCCAGAACGGTCTCAAGTATGCCCCAGATGACATCGAGATGCGGCGTGAGCTCAGCGAGGCCCTGATCGCCAATGAACAGGTCGACGCGGCCGAGAACGAGCTGAGCCGTATTCTCGAACGAGATCCGGAAAACATCAGGGCGTTGGTCCGTCTGGGCCAGTTGTATCTCGAGAATAGATGGTGGCGTCGCGGTGATAACGCGGTTGAGATGTTAAAGCGAGCCCTCGAGTTGGATCCTGATCACGAAGATGCCCGCGACGTACTTGGTGATCATTACATCCAGCAGGGCAATCGGTACATGGGTTGGGGTGTGTACGGCCAGGCGGCTGAGCAATTTCGGAAGGGGTTGGAACATCTGCCCGACTATCCGATGCTGTACGCGTACCTGGGTGTCGCCGAACGTCTCCAGGGAAATGATGAGGCAGCCCGCGAGCATCTGCTGTGGGCACACGAGCTGGAACCCGACCGCGCTCGAACGGCCGGTTTCGTCCTACACGAACTGTTGCACATGGATGCCGAAGAGGATGTGGAACGCCTGCTGCCTGAGATCCGTGAGATGCCGGCCCTACTTCCTGGCTTCTGGATCAACCAGGGGGAACGGGTACTGGAGTGCGAACTCGAGACAGCGTGGGCGGATCAGTTCTTTGAAGAAGCATTAGCTCTCGTTGGCAAACCGTGGGTGTCTGAAACCCGAGCGGAGGTGCTGGTAGATATTGTCGAGGAGTTGTTCGGATGCGGTGAGGGCACAAGCGATCTGGGTCGAAGATATCGCAAACGCATTGAACAGGAAGTTCCTCGATCTGGGGCGAAGGAATACATTGATAGTCTTATGGCAGCATTTGAAGAGCACAACTGGCACAAAGCTGAGCGACTTCTAGGGAAAGCCCGACACAAGGCCCGCAAGGCCGGCGAGAAGGGCCTCACGGTGAAGATCGACTTGGTCGAGGAACACATCTTCGCCAGCCCCCCCAATCTGTACGATTTTCTGGATCAGCTATTTGGCTAAGGAGCCATGACAACTTTAATGGAAGACCCATACGCCGTCCTGGGTATCCGTCGTGACACCGACCAGGATACCATCAAGAGCGTCTATTTCGAGCAGGTGCGAGCTCATCCGCCGGAGACTGACCCGGATCAATTCCAACGCATTCGGGCCGCTTACGAAAAGCTACGCACTCCGGAGCGGCGAGCCCAGACCGACATGTTTCTGCTGCAGGCGCCACCGCCGATGCCCAACCGCCGCATGCCGACTTTCGACTTGAGGGTGCATCGTGAGGATATTTTGACGCTGGCCCATGAACTCGGATGGGCATCGCTGCGTACGCGACATGGACCAACGAATGGTGATAGCAATGTTTGATTGGCTCTTTGGACGCAAAAAGGAACCTGAACAGGTAGAACAGCAACAGCCCTTCGACAAGCTCAGGACAGGGCC
>JBHIAO010000061.1:0-19139 GCA_046758565.1 Anaerolineae bacterium | reverse complement strand
CCGGCCACAGCCTGAGGTGGGCTATCAGCGCTCGGGCCGGTCTCCTGACCGTGCCCGCCGGGGGTTCAAAACCGATCACAAGCTACAATCGCGCGAGGTGGCGGTGGCTCGGTCAGGAGGCCGGCCACAGCCTGACTGAGTTGATCGGCCTGACTGAGTAGTTACCCGGCCTAGTTGTTCTCACAGGAGTGATGCGATATGGAGGATTTCAGCTATTTGGAAGGTGTCTACAACATCACCCCCACGCCCTTTCAGCCTGATGGGAGCCTGGATGAGTCCAGCCTGGCCCGATTGACAGATTTCATCATCAATACGGGCGTAAACGGTATGACCATCCTGGGCGTGCTCGGAGAGTCAAGCAAGGTTTCCGAAGCTGAACGCGAACGCATTGTGGCTGTTGTCCTCGAAGCAGCGGATGGGCGCGTTCCCATCTGCGTAGGGACCAGCCACACCGGCACCGACTGCTGCGTGGCTTACAGCAAGCAGGCTCAGGCAATGGGCGCCAAAGCTATCATGGTGTCCCCCCCGAAGCTAAGCCGGTCTACCGATGCTGCGCTGCGCCGCCATTATCTGGCCGTGGCTGAAGCGGTTGACATCCCGGTGGTCGTTCAGGATCACCCGGCCAGCACCGGTGTGATGATGAGTGTCGAGTTCATCGCTGCCATCGCCGAGGAAGCACCTCACTGTCGGTTTCTGAAGCTGGAAGACCAGCCATCGCCTACCAAGGTGAGTCAGGTGCTGGCTGCTAACCCTCAGGTAAGGATTTTCGGTGGCCTGGGCGGCATGATGTTTCTGGAAGAGTTGCGTCACGGTGCCATCGGGACCATGACTGGCTTCGCCTTCCCGGAGATATTGGTACAGATTTACGAAAAACATAGCAGCGGCGACATGGACGGCGCCACGGAGGTTTTTTACCGCTACTGCCCCTTGATTCGCTTTGAGAACCAACCGCTAATCAACCTGGCCTTGCGTAAGCACATCTATTACATACGTGGCGCAATTGCCTCGCCTCACGTCCGCCCTCCGTTCATGCCAGTGGATGATGATACGCTGGCAGATCTAAATGACTTGTTGACAAGACTAGGATTATCTTGACAATGTTACATTAACATAAAACAGCTCTCTCGCCAGCTCCAAGCGGACAACAGTCCGCGTTTTGGGCGGTGGACTGTTGTCCACCGCGAGCTTGGGCAAGGGATTTGAACCAGCAGAGACCAAGTTTAACATTGTCAAGTTATTGGAGCGTGCTTAATTATGGGATTAGGCAGGACTGAAGGGTAAACGGGTTTTGGTATTGGCATCCACCCGTGGGTTAGGTGACGCGAGTGTGCTGGGGTTGGAAAGGAGGTACTGAGCTTCAGATGGACCTGGCACTTAAGGGCAAAGTGGCTATCGTTGGCGGAGCCAGCAAGGGGCTGGGAAGGGCCTGTGCCGAGGTGCTGGCCCAGGAGGGCGCAAAGGTCATCATCTGCAGCCGAACCCAGGCCGACCTGGAACAGGCAGCGGCAGAGATTCGCCAGGCTACCGGGTCGGAAGTCCTGGTATTTTCGGGCAACCTTGATGGCTATGAAACCATCAATAACCTGGTGGCTACCACCGTAGAACACTTCGGACGGCTGGACATCCTGGTCAACAATTCCGGTGGCCCACCGCGGGCCCGGGCCGCCACCGCCGATGAAGATCTCTGGGAAATCGCTGTGCAGCGCTCACTGCTTTTCTTCGCCCGGATGTGCCGGCAGGCCATTCCCCACATGAAGCAACAGGGTGGCGGGCGCATTATCAACATCCTGTCCACTAGCGTGTACCAGCCCATCCATAACCTGGCCCTATCCGGTGCCACCAGGATGGGGGTGGTCGCCTTCGCCAAGAGCCTGGCCGACGAAGTGGGCCGGGATAACATTCTGGTTAACAACGTATGTCCCGGCTCCATTCTCACCGACCGGATGCTGTCCAACGTGACCTCCCACGCCAACGAGGTGGGGATCTCCGTGGACGGGGCGCGGACCCGGGGGGCCGCGGGGCCCGCCGTGGGCCGGCTTGGCCGGCCCGAAGAGTTGGCCCACCTGGTGGCCTTTCTGGCCTCGGATAAGGCCAGCTACATCACTGGCACTACCATCCGGGTAGACGGTGGATTGGTGCGCTCGGTACTATGATCAGGCGTTGTCTGCCGTCGCGGGCTGGTCCGCACCTTAACAACGCAGTACACAGGTTGACATGCAGGCATTCATCTGTTTGGAGTCGTCATGTCCGCCGTCACAACTGATTCCACTCTGGTCCCTCAGGCAACCAAGCGCCGCACCGTAGCCCTACTGAGCATGGGCCACGGCGCCGCTCACTGGTACACAGGATTGTACAGCGTCATCCTACCCGTGATCGCCCAGACGCTTGGCCTGAGCTACACTCAGGTTGGAGTCATCGCCTCGGTTAGAGGCATGGGCTCATCCCTCAGCAGCATCGCGGGAGGCGTTCTGGCGGACACGACTGACCGACGCAAGACGCTGCTGGTGCTGTGTCTGATCACCACAGCAATAGCCCATGCTCTGCTGGGGTCGGTGTCCTCCTTTGGCGGGGTGCTGATCCTCCTTACCCTGGGCGTGCTCGGGAATGCCACCTGGCACCCTTTGGCCATGCCGGTCCTGACCTACCTGTACCCCCGCCGTATGGGGTTGTCTCTGGGACTGCATGATGGCGGCGCCCAGATCGTGCAGGCGATTTCCCCCTTGATAGTCGGGTGGGCGCTGACGTTCGTGCTCTGGCGGAGGGTCCTGCATTTACACCTGCTGCCAGGGCTCATCATGGCCGGCTTGCTATGGCTGGCGTTGCCTCACATTCAGATCGCCACGCGCGAGGGGCGCAGTCGTTTTCGGGAACGACTGCGAAGTGATCTATTGGGAAATGCCCGGATGTGGGTCGTCTCAACAATCTGGACGCTGACGGGCATGGCGCGGGAAGGAATCACCACCTTTCTGCCGCTGTTTGTCGCCTTCGAGCTCGGACTGAGCAGCGTGTGGGTGGGAGCCTACGTAGCCAGTGTCACGTTGGCTGGTGCGATGACAGCCCCGGCGGCTGGATGGCTGGGCGACAAGGCGGGCCACAGAACCATTCTGCTGGTTGGTATGCTCGGCGGTGCGGGGCTGCTCCTCCTGTTGCCCCGGGCTCCATCGGGTTTGCCGCTGATGATGGTGACCGCACTCCTCGGCCTGTTCGTATTCTCATCTCGGTCGCTCCTCTTCGCTTCGGCGATGGGCGCCACCTCGACCGACGTCGGGGGCAGTACCATCGGGCTGATGTTCTTCCTGAACCGGGGAGCTTCTGCGATTGCGCCGCTGCTGTCTGGGTGGCTGGCTGAGCGCTATGGGCTGGCCTACGTCTTCTACTTTCTCGGATCGCTGATCCTTTTGGCCGGTTTACTGACCAGTGCTTTCCTGAAACCCGGGGAGTCTACCTGATAATGAGTCCTGAGCCAGTCTTTGAGTATTTGATGCCCACCCGGATTATCCACGGCCTGGGCAGCTTGTCCCGATTGGGGCCGGAGATCCGTGGGCTGGAAGTGAAACGAGCGCTGATCGTGACCGACGCCGGCATCCGGGCAGCCGGCCTGATCGATCGCGCCGTTGCTTCTCTGACGGAGGCCGGCGTGGAGTCTGTCATCTTCGACGAAATCGGCCATGATGCGGCCGTGAGCGTGGTGGACCGGGGCGGCGAGGTTGCCCGAGCCGAGAAGTGCGATGGGGTCGTCGCCATGGGCGGTGGCAGCGCCCTATCGGGGGGCAAGGCGATTGCCATTATGGCGACCAATCCTGGCTCCATCGCCGACTACGAGGGCGGGGACAAGGTCGAACTTGCGCCGTTGCCGGTCATCGCCGTGCCGACGACGGCGGGATCGGGCAGCGAGGTGTCGCAAGCCATGCCGATGAAGCACGATGTCCAAAAACGCAAGATGTCGGTCCGAAGCCCGCTGGCATACCCGAAGGTGGCTATCCTGGATGCAACTCTCCTGCCGGTTGAACCGGTTGACAGGGAACAGTAAGGGCAAATAACGTTATCGTAAACTTGACCCCCCACCCCGACCAGTTTATACTTTCTTGTCCAACATCTGCACGTAAGAGTAGACAAGGGAAGTGAAGGTATGGTAACTCAAGATGGACTGAAACAGCAAGTAGTGGCTGTCCTGGATACACTACCGGAAGATGCACTGGAGGAACTAGCCGGATTCCTGGATTACCTGCAATACAAACTAGCACAGCGTCCGGCTCAGCAAACGCCTTATACGCCCGTGGCTCTCGGTGGCTTATGGGAGGGCGTCACGATTACCGATGAGGATATCACTGAAGTGCGCCGCGATATGTGGGCCAGCTTTGGAGAACGTGAAGTGTGAGCCGATATGTGACGGACACCCACGCCCTGTATTGGCATCTCACGAACGATACCAGGCTTTCGTCTGCTGCCCGTCAAGTGTTTGAGGAGACCGACACAGGGATACATCAGATTCTCGTGCCGGGGATTGTACTCATCGAAATGGTCTATCTGGTCGAGAAGGGACGCCTGGATAGAGACCTGGTTGATCAGGTATTAACATTGCTTGACACGGTCGGGGGTAGCTACACGGTTGCTCCGCTTGATCAGGATACAGCCAGAGCATTGTACAACATTTCCCGTTCGGCGGTTCCAGATATGCCCGATCGCATTATCGCAGCGACAGCACATCAGCTTGGGTTACCCGTGATCACACGGGATGCTAAGATTCACAAGGGCGGCGTCGTCACTGTGATTTGGTAGCTAGCTGTTCCACCCTGGGACGATCCATCGCGGAGAGCCGCATCCTGATGGTGGGCAGCTACCGGCCGGAGGACGTGGCATTGGGTCGCGCCGGCGAGCGGCACCCGCTCGAAAGCGTGGTGAACGAGTTGAAGCGCTGCTTCGGGGACGTCTGGGTGGACCTGGTCGGGCGACGAGGGCCGAGGGCCGGCAGTTTGTGGATGCCTGACTGGACGAGGCCAAGGCGATGCTCGAAGAGTTATCGTTATGACCGTTAGCACGTTCCAAGCGTAGTTCACGATGCCTTTTGCGCAGGTAAACGACATCCGTCTGTACTACGAAACGCACGGTGAGGGTGAGGCCCTGATGCTGCTCAGCGGCACGGGCATGTCGGGTGACCATTGGCACGTTTTTCAGGTGCCGGCCTTCTCGCAAGCGTATCAGGTCATTACCTTCGACTACCGTGGCGTCGGACAGAGCGACAAGCCGGACGCACCCTACTCGACCCGCTTGTTTGCCGCCGACGCAGTGGGCCTGTTGGATGCCCTGGGCGTCGAACGCGCTCACGTGATGGGTCACTCGATGGGTGGCCGCGTGGCCCAGTGGATCGCGCTCGACCACCCGGAACGCGTACGCAGTCTGATCCTGTCAAGCAGCGGGCCCGGTCAGTACGCGCCTGAAGTAGACGTAGTGCGGGGCGTACCTCTCAAGCAGGCCGTCGAGATGATCGAGATGGGCTACGAGCAATGGTGGCAGGCCCATTTTGCCGACGACGATTTCATGTTCCCACCTGAAGTGCGGGCCGCGCAGCCGGAACTCCTGGCGCAACGGCGACAGATGGCCGCCAACGCGCGACCGCCGCTGCGACCCTACCTGCGCCACGTAATCGCGCGACAGCAGCACGAAACGACCGCGATGCTGGATCAGATCGAGGCGCCAACCCTGGTCATCGCCGGCAGCAAAGATACAACCGTGGGCGGGACCGGCAATCATTTCGAGGCGGCCCGCGTGCTGGCCGAGCGCATCCCTCATGCCGAATTGGTTGTGATGGAAGGTGCGGCCCACGGCTACCTGTGGCAGATGCCGGACGAAGCCAACCGGATCGTCCTGGATTTCTTGCGTCGCGTGAAGGAGTAGTTCATGTCCAACCCATATCGTCTGAAAGACTTAATGAAAGGCGCCCGCAACGTGATGGAGTACGGGCAGGTCAAAGCCGGCGAGGATGTGCTCATCCTGGCCGACACCCTGACCTCGCCCTTGATCCTTGAAGCGCTCGTGGCGGCGCTTGACGATCGTGGGGCAAACTTCGCCGTCTTGAATGTTTCGCCGCCTGGCCTGCACTGGCGGGAGGGTGAGGAACCGCCGCGCGGCGTCAAGACAGCCGTCTACGGCTCGGACCTGGTGATCGAGGTGCTCTCAATGGAAGCGCAGGCTTTCCCCCGTATGCAGGAGACCTCGATGGTCGAGCACGGCGTGCGCATGGTCGTCCTCTTTGGCATGACGGAGGACGAGATGGCCTCACCCTTTGCTCACTTCCCCTATGAAGTCATGCACGTGCTGAGCCGTAAAGTCTACGATCAATGGACCGCCGGGGCGGTTTTGCCCGACACGCAGCCCAAAACGCTCCGGATCACTGCATCCAACGGGACCGACCTGACGGCGACCTACGATCCTCGCTACGTTGTCCACACCGGCTTCCTCTACGATCGTCTGGTGCCCGGCTTCTGGAACGTCTTCGTGGGCGCGACGGTCGGGATCGAGCTCTTTCAGGAAGTGAAGGGCGTGATCGTCTTCGACGGTCTGCATGGCGAGGAGGAATACAAGGGTCTGCCGCCCATCGGCTCCGACGTGGCCTTTCCACTGAGCGAGCCAGTGTGCTGGGAATTCGACGGCAAGTACTGCACCATCCACGGTGGGCCGGAGGCGGAGACGATGCGGCGCATCACGGAGCGAGCCGGAACCCAGGCGGCCTACATTCTATGTGAGGTTGCGGTCGGGATGAATCCCAAGGCCTCCCTGGCGGCCCACCCCACCCGCCACACCGGCGTCACCCATTACGCTATCGGCTCGACCGCCGGCCGGGCGCCGACGCCGGAGAAGGAGTATGCGCCGGTTCACACCCACGGCCACATCCTGCGTGCTAGCATCGAGATTGACGGCGAATCGGTGATCGAGGCCGGCCGGCTGCTGGCCCTGGATGACCCGGAAGTTATCAACGTGGCCAGCAAGTACGGCGACCCGCGGCAGATATTGGAAGAGGTAGCCTACTAACTGAGCTGATGCGCGGATGTAAAGAGTGTATCGGAGAATGCACGTTTGTGGTATTTGCTCGTGGCGGAGGATACTCCGCCAGCCCTTGGACGGGGACTGTCGTCCCCTTTGAGCAAACATATCATACAAAGAGAAGACCACTATGGCTGAGCCATCGCTCTACGACGTTGTGAAAGAACTCTTTCAGAAAATCGGCGAAAGCCCGCAGGGTCGTGAGGCCCTGAAGATGTACGATCACACCCTGATCTTCAGCGCCCTGGATGGTGAGACATTGCATGTCGCGGTCAAAGGCGGACAGGCTCAGGTGAAGCCAGGGCTGCCTCCGTCCCGCCCGATTACCGAGGCCCATGAGTTCAAGGCCGACGAAGCGGTCTTTCGTGATTTCTTTGCTGGCCGCCGCCGTTTCTCCGACGCAGTTTACGAAGGCGATCTGTTTCCCATGGCGGCTCACACGGCTAAACGTCACATCGACCACTGGCTGGTCAAGCTGGTGAACATCGGCAATGGTATTCCATCACTCAAGGAGCTGTACTAGAGTTGAGCGATCTTCAGGCTAAGACACTGGCCGACGCAGGCCTGACGGAGACGTTCTTCCGCATCCGGCGCACTCCTATCGAATGGCCGAATGGGGCACGGATGGCACTGACATGGTCAGTGGATCACGAGGATTACACCGACTCGGCGTCGATCTTTGACATCCACTATCACGCCTACGGCGGCAAGGCCGGCCTGTGGCGCATCCAGGCGCTGTTCGAGGCTAGTGAGGTCAAGCTGTCGGTATTCGTCAACGGGTTGAGCGCGCAGCGTTTCCCGGAGGGCATTCGCGCCCTCGATCAGGGCGGCCATGAGGTCGCCGGCCACGGCTGGGCCAACAATGTACATCACGACGCCGTCTCGCCCGAGGTGGAGCGGGAGATGATCCACCGGACGCTGGCCACGCTGGAAGATATCCTGGGCAAACCGGTCCTGGGCTGGTTGTGCCCCGGCTGGCGAACCAGCCGGCACACCCTGGAATATCTGGTCGAGAGAGGCTGTCTCTGGGATGGGGATTACCCGATTGACGACCTGCCCTTTGTCGTGGAGATCCACGAAAAGAAGCTGGTGGTGATCCCCTACATTCGCGAGTCGAATGACATTCAGTTGCATTGGTATCATCGGCAAGATCCGCGGGTGTGGGTTGATACCTTCCGGGCGCAGTTCGATGTACTCTATCAGGAGGGGGAGACTGAGCCCAAGATGATGAACGCCGACGTTCACACCTGGCTGTACGGTCATCCGGTAGGCGTCAAGGCCATGACGGAGGCGATCCGCTATGCCCGTGGCTTCCCTGACGTCTGGTGGACGACCCGAACAGAGATCGCTCGCTGGTGGTTGGCCCAGGGGTATGACTGAGGGCTGCAGTCGAAGGGCAAGATGACCATGACGTTCGAAGAAATCGCTCTTGCGGGGTCGCACTTGAACACCGCGCCGGCCCACTTCCGAGTCCGGCGCGATCCCATCCGGTGGCCAGACGGCGCACGCGTGGCCGTGACCTGGACCGTCGTCTTTGAACTGTTGACCGGCCCCTCTTCGGCATATCACATGATGGATGCCATCTACAGCGTCTACGGGGGCAAACGGGGACTGTGGCGCCTGATAGATGTTCTCGGCGAAGCTGGCGTGAGGGCCACCGTATTGACCAGCGGGGCGGCAGCCGAGCGATTTCCGGAGGCGGTTCACGAGATCAAGCAGCGAGGGCACGAGATTGCACCGTACGGCGTTGCCACCAACCTCTGCCTGGAGGAGATGGACGAGGTCGCCGAGCGCCAGAACATCCTGCAGGCCCTGGCCAGCCTCGAGGCGATTACCGGGGAGCGGCCGGCCGGTTGGGTGAGTCCGGATCGCCGGCCCGGAAGACACACGCTGGAGATTCTAGCCGAACAGGGCCTGCTGTGGAACGGCGATTTTCCCAACGACGATCTGCCCTACGTGGTGACCGTGAATGGCCGGCGTCTGGTGATCATTCCCTACGGTCTGGAATGCGATGACCGCGAAATCTACGGCAAACACCGTCACCCGACCGAGGTGTGGCTCAGATGTTTCCAGGACTCTTTAGAGGTGCTATACGAGGAGGGCGCCACACATCCCAAGATGCTGAACGTGGCGGTTCACGCCCATCTGGGTCGATCGCTGTGGGCACAAGCCCTGGCTTCCGCCGTCCGGTACGCCCGAGGATTCTCCGGGGTCTGGTTCGCCACGCGGTCGGAGATAGCGCATTGGTGGTTGGAGCAAGGCTATGATTGAGCTGACAGAGAAAATTCATCCTCGGCATACCGTCTTGATTGTGGTGGATATGCAGAACGACTACTGTCACCCTGAGGGTGCGCTGGCCCACAACGGCACCGATGTTTCCTCTACACAAGCCATGCTGCCCCGACTCGTCGCGCTGATCGAGGCCGCCCGGCAAGCCGGGACGAAAATCATCTTCATCCGGACGACTCACGATGAATGGACGGACTCGCCCGCCCGCAAGGAGTTGCCCCGGCTGCGGTCAATGCCCGTATGCCGAACTGGGACCTGGGGCAGCGAGTTCTACGGAGTTTCACCGGGGCCGGACGACTACGTCATTACCAAGCATCGCTATAGTGCGTTTCTGGATACGTCTCTCGATCTGGTCCTGCGCTCTGTCGGAGCCCGGACTTTGATCGTGACCGGCGTATCCACCCACACTTGCGTGGACTGCACCGCGCGGGACGGGTTCCAACGGGACTACTTCATTGTCGTCCCAGATGACTGTACGGCCACCTACAGCCCACGGGTCCAGAAAGCAACGTTAGCCAACCTGGAACGGCACTATGGGGACGTGACGACGTCGAATGAGATTGTGGGGGCCTGGGCCCAGGTGAGCAGGGTAGCCAAGCATACGCATCAAGCTAAGGCTAGCGACCGCCGGTCGAGTAGCCCGTAGTGAAGCGGAGGGCGTATCGAGACCAAGGGAGCGGATCTTGCCAAGCCGCTTGGTCTCGATACACGCCCTTCGGGCGCTACTCGACCGGCGCTCCCTACAACTGCAACCTTAGCTTGATGCCTATGGGGTAGCCAAGGAGGTGATGCGATAGACGGGAATCCCACGAAATCCACACTCAGAGCCTATCGGAAAACTAGAGGGCCGGGCTCCCATGCCCGGCAATCCGGCGGCGTGGGAGCCGCCTCTGCTGAGTTTTCGAATGGGCACTTAACGGCGAGGCGCCCGGCTACGCCGGCAGCGCCCTGGTATCAAGCGTTTCAAGTATGTTAGGGAGGAGAAACATGTCTACATACAAGAGAGTCATTTGGCTGAGTCTAGCATTGGTAGCTGTCACCCTACTGGCGGCGTGCGTTGCGCCGACCCCGGAGGTCCGGGAGGTTGAAGTCATCCGCGAGGTGGAAGTGCCGGTCGAGCGGCCCCACATCCGGGTAGCTTACCCGTCCATCGTTGACATGGAGGATATCCCGTCGGTCATGGCGCATCAACTGCTGGTCGAGCAGGGCTATGCGGTGACACCCACCTTCTACGCCCAGTCGGAGCTGGCGGTGGAGGCGTTAGCGCGTGGCGACGCCGACTTCGGCAACGGGGCCGACCGGACCTTCTGGGCGGCGATAAGCAAGGGTGCCAACATCGTCACGATCATGGAGCAGGCAGCCAACGGCTGGGCGATCTTCGCCATCCCGGACATCCAGACATGCGAGGATCTGGGAGGGCGACGATTCGCTCAACACAGCGAAGGCGCCGTGAGTAAGGCCATGTCGGATGCCTACATCCTGGAGAACTGTCCTGGTACCGAGCCTGAGATCCTGATCATCCCCGGATCGGAGAACCGCGCCGCGGCCTTGCTGGCCGGCGAGATCGACGCGTCGCCGGTGGAACTGGCGGATGCGGTTCAAATCGAACTCCAGAGGCCCGGCGAGTTCCACGTCCTGGCCAACTTCGCCGTAGACGTGCCCAAGCTGAAGACGACTGCCCTCTACGTGAACGGCGACTTCGCGGCGGAGCATCCCGAGGCGGTAAAGGACTATATCCGCGCCCTGCTGACCGTCCATCGCCAGATCGTAAAAGACCCAGATTCACTGATCGCCGAAGCCTCCAAGTGGCTTGCCATCGATCCGGAGGTTCTGCCGAAAGTCGTCGAGGCGCAGTTCGCGGCCAACTCCTGGGACGTCAACGGCGGCCTCGATGAGGATTCCATCCAGTTCAGCATCGACTTCTTCACCAACGCCGGCAGGTTGGACCCAGGTCTGACAGTGGACGACGTGGCGGACCTGTCCTACTTGAATGAAGTGCTAGACGAAATAGGCCGGCAGTAGAGGAGTGTGGGGTTGGGACTGACGGTCGCAGGGGCCCTCGGTCCCAACCCTCGATCCAAATCGGTTTCTTGAGAGCGAAGAGCGAAGGAGGATGCGGCGATGACTACCGTGAGTGTCGAGAACATACACTCCCAATCGCTGTGGAAATGGGGCCTGCGCGTCGGCTCGCTCGCGGCTTTCGCCACCGGCTGGGAGGTCATTGGGCGTACCCTGGATAGCCTGCTATTGCCTACCTTCTCTAACACGATGGTGGGGCTGGTACACCTGTTGGGAACGGAAGAACTTTGGCGGGCCGTGTGGCTCAGCAATCAGGCGATGTTGATCGGCTTCCTGTTCTCGCTGCTGCTCGGCATACCTCTAGGCGTCCTCATGGGGCGCTGGCAGGAGGCCGAGACGTTCGCCGACCTCTATCTCAACGTCCTGTTGGTCACCCCCATGTCGGCCCTGATCCCGCTCTTCATCATCGCCCTGGGCCTGGGACTGGGATCGCGAGTGATGGTCGTCTTCGTCTTCGCCGTTGTCATTGTCACCGTCAACACCCGGACGGGGTTGCGGAACATTAACCCCGATCTGATCGAGATGGCCTGCTCTTTCGGCGCGACGGAGAGACAACTGTGGCGTAAGATTCTGCTGCCCGGCGCGCTGCCGGCAATGATGACCGGCGTCCGACTGGGTCTCGGCCGTGCCATCACCGGCATGGTGGTCGTCGAATTGCTGCTGGTTGCCGTAGGCGTGGGCCGCCTGATCCTGCGCTTCCAGGGCGACTTTGAGCCCGCCTTCGTTTATGCCGTCGTCTTCGTCGTCCTGGCCGAGGCTGTGCTGCTGATGGAGTTGGTGAAGCGGCTGGAAGAGCGGCTGATTCCCTGGGAAAGCGAGGTGGTGGTTGAATGATTGACGTCCGAGGATGCTGCAAAGTTTATCCGAGTCGCGATGGACAGGCAGAGGTGGTGGCGCTGGAAGGGGTCGATCTCGTGGTGAAGGAACGGGAGTTCGTGTGCCTGCTCGGTCCGAGTGGCTGCGGCAAAACCACCCTGCTGAAGATTGTCGGTGGCCTCATCCCCTGGGAAGAGGGAGAGGTGCTCATTGACGGCCGGCCGGTGACCGGGCCGGGTCCCGACCGTGGCATGGTCTTTCAAAACTTCGCCCTGCTGCCCTGGGCCGACGTGCTGACGAATGTCGCCTTCGGTCTGGAATTGCGTGGGGTGCCGAAAGAAGAACGCCAGCGGACCGCCATGGAGTTGATCAAGGCAGTGGGTCTATCGGGCTTCGAACATCATTATCCCCGCCACTTGTCAGGAGGCATGCAACAACGGGTAGGCCTGGCCCGGGCTCTGGCGGTTGATCCCAAGATCATGCTGATGGACGAACCCTTCGGTTCCGTGGACGCCCAGACGCGCCGCATTCTGCAGGAAGACCTGTTGCGGCTTCACCAGAGGGAGCAGAAAACGGTTATCTTTGTCACCCACAGCATGGACGAGGCCGTCCGACTCGGGGACCGGGTGGTGTTGCTGAGTCCTCGCCCGGGACGCGTCCAGGAGTCGATTGACGTGCCCTTGCCCCGGCCGCGGCCGCCTGCTGTCGGGAAGATTCCGGCTTTTGTGGAGTTGAAGGAATACTTGTGGGAAAAACTGAAGGCGATGCAGGAGCAGCCCCGCACTGTCAGCGGAGGTTCAGATGACTGACGTGGTCGCTACTCGCAGCAGAATCAGAGGGGTTGCTCCACTGGCGTGGATCGGGCAGGCCCTGCAATGGCCAATCAAGGCCGGCCGACCGCAAGTCATCTCCCTCCTGGTAGGACTGGCCGGTTGGGAAATCCTGGGCCGCCTGTTGGACTTTCCCTTCCTGCCGCCGTTCTCGGTTGTCCTGCGGGCCAGTTGGGAGTTGACCGTAAGCGGCGAAATCCTGGGCAACTTGTCTGCGAGCCTCGTCAGCCTGGTGGTTGGATACGGCCTGGCGGCCACCCTTGGACTGACGGTCGGCGCCCTGATGGGGCGCTATCGCAAGGTGGAGCACCTGCTGGACGTCTATCTCAATGCCTTTTTGGCCTCGCCTACCCTTATCTGGGTGCCAATCCTGTTCGCCTTTTTTGGGGTGAGCCGGCTCAGCCAGATTGCCGTCGTCTTCCTGTATTCGTTTTGGCTGATCACTGCCAACACCTTGACCGGCATCCGTACCGTGGATGGGTCCTTGCTAGAGATGGCGCGCTCGTTCGGAGCCACGGAGCGCCAACTCTTCTGGAAGATCATGCTGCCCGGGGCCTTGCCCCTCATCATGGCCGGCCTCCGGATCGGGATGGGGCGGGCTGTGAAGGGCATGATCAATGGCGAGATGTTCATCGCCTTGATCGGCCTGGGTGCGCTGATCAAGATCTACGGCGGTCGCTTCGACGCGGCGAGAGTGCTGGGCATCTTGATCGTGATCATCGCCGTGGCTGTCGTCACCACCAGCCTGGTGCAGGCCCTGGACCGGCGTGTCACCCGTTGGGCGGACTGAACTGGAGATTGGATAGCTGGATGGTTGGATGGTTGGATGGCTGGATAGCTAGTTGGCTGGGTGGCTGGATGGCTTGTTGGCTTATGGCGCTGACCATCTAGCCATCCAGCCATCTAGCCATCTAACCATTTAGGAGACAAAATGCGGAAAACAACTCGCTTCCGACAATTGTTGGCGCGCCCGGGGCCGCTGGTCATGCCCTTTGCCTTTGACGCCTTTTCGGCCCAGTTGGTGGAAGCGGCCGGTTTCCAGGCGGTCGGGATCACCGGCTCGGGCCTGGCCGCGAGCCTGCTGGGCTTCCCCGACGTCGGCTGGGTGACCATGACCGAGGTGGTGACCCAGGTCCGCAACATCGTCAATGCCGTCAGGATCCCCGTGTACACGGATGCCGACACGGGCTACGGCAATGCGCTGAACGTCATGCGCACCATCCGCGAGTTTGAGGCGGCCGGCGTGGGTGGATTGTTCTTCGAGGATCAGGAAGCGCCCAAGAAGTGTGGCCACTTCGAGGGCAAGCGCGTGATCCCGCGCCAGGAGATGATCCTCAGGATAGAGGCCGCACTGGAGGCCCGCCAGGATCCCGATCTGGTCATCGTGGCCCGGACTGACGCCAGGGCGGTATACGGTCTGGAAGAGGCTATCGAGCGCGGGCGCGCCTATGCCGAAGCGGGCGCTGACGCGATCTTCGTGGAGGCACCGCAATCGGTCGAGGAGCTGCGAGAGATCGCTGCGGCCATCGAGGCGCCCCTCATGGTCAACATGGTCGAGGGCGGCAAGACGCCGCTCCTGAGTGTGGATGAACTGGCGGCGATGGGGTACAAACTCATCACTTTTTCCAATTCGCTCTCACGCACCGCGGGCTGGATGATGCAGGAAGTGCTCCGGGAGATAAAGGAAAGGGGAACAACCAAGACTTTCTTGGAATGTATGATTTCCTTCCAGGAGCGAAACCAGATTCTGGGGCTCGACCGGGTTTATGAGTTGGAACAGCGCTTTCTTCCGCCAGACGGTTCAGGTGCCTCTGCTGAGGAATAGATATGACTGGCATCTTATCTGGTAAGGTGGCCATTGTCACCGGCGGTGGCCGGGGTATTGGCCGCGCGATTGCCCTGGCCTACGCCACGGAAGGGGCGGCCGTTGTAGTGGCAGCACGCACACAGTCTGAGATCAATTCAACGGCTGAGGAAATTGAATCCGGTGGCGGGCGAGCCCTGGCCATTCCGACCGATGTGTCTCAGGCCCAGGATGTGAAATGGATTATCGCGGAGACGCTGGCTGCCTTCGGACAGGTGGATGTCCTGGTGAACAACGCGGGAGTGGCCGGCCCCATGGGGTTGATCACCGAGGTCAGCGAGGCCGATTGGGATCGGACGTTGGCAATCAACCTGAAGGGTGCCTTTCTCTGCTGTCGGGCGGTCGTGCCGGCCATGATCGCCGCTGGGGGCGGCAACATCATCAACACCTCGTCAGGTGCCGGCCAACGCAAGCCGAGATCAGCGGTGCGCAGTCTGCCCTACCAGGTTTCCAAGTTCGGCCTGGAGGGACTGACCGATGGACTGGCGATCCAACTGCGGGAGTACAAGATCAACGTCAATTCCTTGCTGCCGGGCAGAATCGCGACACGCCTGCATACCGAAACGCCGCCGGAATGGATCGCCGCTAAGGGGGGCAAAATGGGCCGGCCGGAGGACGTGACTGCAGCGGCCATTTACCTGGCCAGCCGGCCACCGGGCGAATTTACAGGGCAGGTTGTGAGCGCGAAGGAGTTCAATCAGGCACGTCAACGTGTATTCGACTGAGGGGAACTTCATATGCTACTCAGTTCGTTGGGTTGTGGAAATTCTGAATCGAGCCGCATTGCCGTTGGATCTCTCTTGATAAAGCCGACATTTGCCATTATACTTGCGAAAAATGTCGTGTCAAGAATTGAGAGGTAACAACATGGGACTTTCAGGTGTCACGCAGGTTTTAGGTGGAGAGCAAGTGCTCCAGAAGAAAATTCGTGGTCGAATGGACTTGATTGAATTAAGTCGCCAGGGGGTGACTAAGGATGCTCTCATGCATCTGGCGAAGTACTTGTCGTTTACATTACGTCAGATGGCTGAACTCCTTCCAGTGACTGAGCGCACTATACAGAGATACGCCCCCCAAGACCCCTTTAATTCTGTTGTCTCCGAACAAATCTTGCAGATTGCCGAAGTCGCCGCCAGGGGAACGGAAGTCTTTGACGATAAAGATAAGTTCCGTGACTGGATGAACCACCCCAACAAAGCCCTCGCCAATAGAACCCCCCTGAGCTTACTCAGCTCAAGATTTGGAGTCGAAATGGTGCTGGATGAGCTAGGGCGAATTGAGTATGGTGTGTTCTCTTAATGATCGTTTATCGAATCGCCAAGACGCAATATATCCATGATTTGTCAGGCATGGGGGCAAGACTCTATGGAGGGAGGTGGAACCGTAAAGGGGTTGGTATTGTTTACACCTCAGAAAGCAGGGCACTAGCGACTGTAGAATACTTGGTCCACGTCCCATTGTCAGTTGTTCCCAGCGATCTCAGTATAGCTTCTCTGGAAATACCTGATGGGATTATGCCCAAAGAAATCTCACCATCCGACTTGCCGGCCAATTGGCGAGACTACCCGGCCCCTCCGGAACTGGCTGAACTAGGGACACAATGGGCCTTAGCCAATGAAACACTTTTGCTTCGCGTTCCTTCCGCTGTGGTTGAACATGAATTCAATATTCTTATCAACCCATCACATCGGGATATGAGACATGTTTCGATCTCTCGTGTTGAGGCGTATCGATTTGACAACCGATTATTGCAATAATTATCGCTGCGTCCATTGCGAGAGTACAAGATCAACGTCAATTCTTTTTGTGAGCGTGAAGGAATTCAACCGAGGTCACTTTGGGTAGAACGGTAGCCGATAACATTGTTGAGATACTCCGGTCGAAAGACGTGGATACCGTCTTCGGCCTGATCTCGACCTCCATCCTGGACCTGTTCGACGCGCTGGCACGAGACTCGCAAGTACGCCTGATCCCGACGCAGCACGAACAAGGCGCGGCCTTTATGGCCGACGGTTATGCGCGCGTCACCCGCCGGCCGGCAGTGTGCCTGGTCAGTGTTGGGCCAGGGGCGACGAATGCGATCACCGGCGTCGCCCAGGCTTACCACGAGTCCTCGCCAGTCATCGTTCTGTGCAGCGAGACGTCAACGCAGGTTCACGGGCGGGGCCGGAGCAATTTCCACGAAGTTGACCAGGTGGCCCTCTTCCGTCCAATCACCAAGTGGGCGGTACGGGCCGAGCGCGCTGAGCGCGTGCCGGAGTTGGTTCGCCGGGCCTTTCAGGTCGCGACGGCCGGCCGGCCAGGCCCGGTTTACCTTGGTATCCCCAAAGACTTCCTGCTGGCGCCGGCTGCGACCAACCGACTCCCACCGGCCAGACCGCGCACCCTCGCCCGTTCAAGCAGCCGACCCGAGGATCTGGAGCGGGCGCTGGACCTGCTGCTCTCCGCCTCTCGTCCGTTTATCCTGGCCGGCGGGGGCGTCTTGTGGTCGGGCGCTCGGGATCAGCTTCGACGCCTGGCCGAACGACTGGCTGCGCCGGTGGCGGCAACGCCCTGGCATCGCGGCGTCGTCCCCGACGACCACCCACTGGGGGTGGGTCAGTTGGGCAACACCGGCACCCGACCGGCGCTGGCGCTGGCCGCCGAGTCCGACGTGATCCTGGTCGTGGGCGCCACCCTGTCTGAGCTGACGACCGATCGCTACGGCTACAACGTCATTCCCCGATCGGTCCGGCTGGTCCAGGTTGACATTGATTCCGAGGAAATCGGCAAGAATTACCCCGTCGAGGTCGGCCTGGCAGGGGATGCGCGTACAGTCCTCGAAGCGTTGCTGGCGCGGATGGAGGCGCGCGGCCTGGATGAGATACATTGGCAAGACCATCCCCGGGTGCGGGCGGTCGCTGAGCTCAAGACGGAGTGGGACGCATGGCTCGCAGACCTGCGCGAGATAGACAAGCCGGCGCCCGTGGGTCGGTTAACGTTGTTCCACGAACTACGCGACCTGCTGGATCGTGATGCCATCGTGGTCGCCGAGAGCGGCGGCACGGCGGCATACACCCGCTTCGCCTTGCCGGCCTACGAGCCGCAGATTTTCCCCGGCGATTTCTCAGCCATGGGCAGCGGCTACTGCATGGCGCTGGGGGCCAAAGTGGCATACCCCGAGCGGCAGGTCGTCAGCCTGAGCGGCGACGGTGCGTTCATGATGGTGCTGCCCGAACTGCAGACCGCGGTAGAAAAGGAGATCAATACCGTGGCGATCATCTTTCACAACGACATCTACGGCAACATGAAATACAAGCAGACGGAGCTGTTTGAGGGCCGTTATCTAGGGGTGGACTTCAAATATCCCGATTTTGCCCAGATCGCGCGGGAGTTCGGGGCGTGGGGCGAACGCATCGAGACGGCCGAGCAGGTCCGTGAGGGTCTGGCCAGGGCGTTGACAGCCGGCCGGCCGGCCGTGCTGGATGTGGTGACCGACCCACGGGATCAGGTTCCGCCCAGTGACATTTACATACGATGGATCAAAGAGCGGCAGATGCCCGTGTCCCTGTCCTGAAAATAGACTTCCGAAGTCTGTGAGACTTCGGAAGTCTGCGCCAATGAGGAGGCAACCATGCTGAAAGAGAATGAAATGTACTACGACGAAGAGGGCCAGTGGCTGGTGGTCAAGGGCCTGGTCGCCAAAGACCTGAAGACTCATCCGGTCAAACCCCGGCCCAAGCGTGGCAATTTCCTGGCCGCGCGCTTCGACGACCTAGCTGGCAACACCACCCTGGGCTGCCACCTGGGGGAGATGCCCGGCGAGAAAAATATCGGCCACCGGCACGTGGACGAGGCGCTGATCTTCATGGTGACTGGTTCCGGCTATAGCGTGCTCTACAACGCTGATAATACCCGGAGCTGGCCGGAGCAACACAAGGTTGAGTGGCAAGCCGGTAGCCTGATCGCCATTCCAGTCAACGCCTACCACCAGCATTTCAACGCACAGCCGGGCACACCGGTGCGGCAACTGGCCATCAAGAACGTGCCTTTGCTGCGCAAGATCTTCAATAGCCGCGAGGTGATCTACGCCAATCCCTTTCGCTTCTACGACCGCTACAACGACGAGCCGGACTACTTCGAGATCAGCGAGCGGGTCGGCGAACGGCAGTGGCGGACGAATTTTGTGAAGGACCTGCGAACCTTTCCACTGGACCCGTGGCCAGAGCGCGGCGAAGGCG
>JBHIAO010000060.1:0-19171 GCA_046758565.1 Anaerolineae bacterium | reverse complement strand
GTCGAAGGGCTCGGCCCGAGGGGCCGGCGCGACCACAGCGTATTTCGGCAAGGTCGCGGTGACGGAGCACGTTATCGGCTACCGGAAAAAGCAGCAGTTCACCGAGACGGTGCTGGGCGAGGAGTTCCTGGACCTGCCGCCGACCCGGTTCGAGACGCGGGCCATGTGGTGGGACATCCCGCCGGCTGTTATCGAGGCGGTGCGCCGCCGCCGGCTGGACTTCCTGGGCGGGATTCACGCCGCCGAGCACGCGGCCATCGGCATCCTGCCGTTGTTCGCCATGTGCGACCGCTGGGACCTGGGCGGCTTGTCCACGCCGGCCCACGCCGACACCGGGCGCCCCCAGATCTTCATCTACGACGGCTACCCCGGCGGCGTCGGTATCTCCGAGAAAGGCTACGAGCTGTTGACCGAGCTGTGGCAAGCGACCCTCGAGACGATTCAGGAGTGCCCGTGCGAGGCCGGCTGCCCCTCGTGCATCCAGAGCCCCAAGTGCGGCAACAACAACGAACCGCTGGATAAAGAGGCGGCGATCGTGATTCTACAAGGACTGCTGGGCAAGTAGGGGTATGCTAAGCGCAATCAATTATTGTGAAAGTGGGATGGTGACCAGCACGGACTTCTGCCGAAGACCACGTGAAACGTGAAACGTGATGCGTGAAAAGCCCGTCTCACAGCTTTGACACCACAACAAGCCTTTATCCCCAAGAACATCAACGGTAAATCTCCCCCATGGGCGATTCAGACATAGCGGCGTAGTGCCGGCCAAAACCGTGATCTTGACCCATTTGGCAGCCGGCAGTCCACTTGCGTCTCTGATGAGGACGCATGGAAGACCACCAATCCAGAAGGCATTGGTGTAATTTGGATGTGATACTTTCGTCCGTTCAGCGTATATATGTGTAAGGACGTCCGTTACCCGCCGTTGCAACGGAACAATGGGAGCGCCTATGCTTGAGAATGTCATCAACCATATAACTGCCAAGCGGCATTCATCGATCGCCGGCATCGATGACTTCGCGCAGCTGTACCGCGAACACACCGACGCCATCTTCAACTACTGCCTCTTCCGCGTGGGAGACCGCGCTGTCGCGGAGGATCTGACGGCCGATACCTTCGAACGGGCCTGGCAGGCTCGCCATCGCTACCAATCTGAGCGTGCCGATTTCACCACCTGGCTATTCACCATTGCCCGGCACGTCGTCATCGACTGGCAACGGCGCCGCAGCCGGCGCCCCGTGGTTGCGCTGGACGAGCGGCAGCCAGACCGCGACCCGCTGCCGGAAGTCCAGGTTGTTGAAGCGGAACGCCGGTCCCGCCTGCGACGCCTCGTCCAGGCGCTGGATCTCCACGAGCAGGAGCTGATCGCACTCAAGTTCGGTGCCGGCATGACCAACCGCGACATCGCCCAGGTGGCGGGCAAGAGCGAAACGGCATCCAGGCCATTCCGCGGCCGGCAGCCCATCAGGCCCGGAGTCTCGTGCAGCCGTCGAATCGCCAACCGTCATGGCGCGGTTGGCGGTGGATTCTCCGGCCGGTGGTGGTCGGGGTTGGGGCCGCCGTGCTGGTCGCCGTAGCACTCCTGGTGATCTCTCCCGGCTTTCGCGCCGCAGCCGCGCAGGCCGTCGGAGAGATCCGGCAGCTTTTGGGTGGGGGTATTGCAACTGGACCGGAGGGAATTTCAACCTTCAGGCCGGCACCGCCATTCAACGTGAAACAGCCCGATTACCTCCCTGAAGGCTTCAAACTAACCGCACAACGCTACAATCCTGGCCCTGATCCGCGGACTGGTCGGACTGGCGTCAGTGTCATCGAGAAGGAGGTCAAGCCGCAGTCGGCCGGCCCGGCCGCGCAAGAGGCCACCGAGCGGGATCGAGGCAGTGAGCCGTACATCGTGCTGGTGTACGAGGCCGGTGATGGGCGCTACGTCCAGTTGTTCGAGCGGGCCGCCCGGCAGGATGAGGTGCTGCCAGCCGGCGAACCGCGCACCGTGGCGGGGCAGCCTGCCAGGCTGCAGCACGACGGCCCTACGCTGCTGCTGACCTGGATCGAGGAAGGGACCTGGATCGAGCTGCAGGGGAGACTGTCGGAGGCCGAGCTGCTGCGGATCGCCGGAAGTCTGGTGACGACGCAGAGGCCGGGCGGTGTTGTAGATGATGGAACCGCTGGAGTTGCGCCAACGTCTGGCGAACACGATCTCCCGGTTAGCGTCATGGGATACCCGCCCGAGGATTTCCCTTATTGTAACCCCGAATATCACGTGCCTTCCGGACCTGAGCCTCTCTTGGGTAATGTGCCAGGTCAGCGACGCAAGGGCAGGATAACGATCCAGATCATGGATCCTGAGTTGTATCCCTTCCCCGAAAGCGTCTCGTACGGTGCGAGCGTAAAAAACGTGCGTGATGAGGTATTCACTCCGGCCCTGGCAGCCCTTCGAGACCCATCGGTACCCATGCAGCGCTTGCCTTACCCATCCCTCAGCTTCAAGCTCTCCGAAGCCAGGGGATGCTACGAACCGGACCCGATGAAAGAGTTGGGTTATGTGGTGATCGAGGTGTGGGACGACCAAGTAAACATCGGCTATGGGGGAGCAGGAGCCGCATTGAAAGAGCGGGCCATCAAAGCGCTGAAGGAACGGCAGCAGGAGGTAGCTCAAACACCCGTTATCATGGACGACGTGTCAGAGCGGCCCGCCCCGGTGGTACCCACGTCTGACAAGCCGATTCCGGCTGCTACTCGCGAGGCTCTGCACAGAGCAGTGCGTGAACTGCTTAAGCTGCCTTATTGCAATCCTGAGGATCGCGTGCCTCCCGGACCCCTTGTAGGCGAAGTGAAGGGGCAGCAGCTCAAGGGCTGGGTGAAAATCCAGCTATGGGACCATCATCCGGTAGGAGAATACGAAACACTCGGATATTCGATTGACCCTGAGAACAGGCCCAAGAACGTACGCGAGGAAGTGTTGGAGCCGGCACTGGCGGCCCTTCGAGACCCTACGGCACCAATGCGGCGTCTCAGCTACCCATCCTTAGGCTTCAGGTTATCTGATTCCGGACAATGCTTGGAACCTGATCCTAATGAACAGGGCTATGTGGTGATCGAGGTGTGGGATAACCAGGTGAACATCGGCTACGGAGGCGCCGGTGCAGTGCTGAAAGACCGGGCTATCAGAGGGCTGGAACAACATCTACAGAAGATGGGTTGATTGGACCTGCCGTTTGCCGGATAATTCTTGCATGCTCTTCGCTACTTTTCAACTGGCATTCTGCACCCGTCTCAACTATACTTCAGGGTAAAGGACCACCCAAATAGCAGTCGATCAGGTCATTGATCATTGACCACTGCGGCTGAGGAAGGAGTTCGGTATGCTGGAGCTTAAACCGCCTGAATTGCTCTTTCCCGAAATCGAGCTTCCCGTCTTGGAGTTGCCCACAGAGGATGGTGTCCCCTTGGAAACGAACTGGCATCGCATCGAGATCAACCTGCTGGTTGACTCCCTGCACCATCACTGGCGTGACCAGCGGGATTACTTCGCCGGCGGCAACATGTTCATCTACTACAGCTTCGAGCAGGTGCGCAACCGGGACTACCGGGGGCCGGATTTCTTCGTCATCAAAGGCGTGGATGGCGAGCGAGATCGCGAGGCGTGGATCGTCTGGGAGGAGAAAGGGCGTTACCCCAACCTGATCGTCGAACTGTCATCGCCGACGACACGAGACGTAGATTTAGGACCGAAGAAGGAGTTGTACGAGCAGACCTTCCGCACCCCCGAGTATTTCTGCTATGATCCGGACCAGAAGCGGTTGATGGGCTGGCGACTGGGAGACGGTCAGTACCTGGAACTGGAGCCGAATGAGCGGGGCTGGCTGTGGAGCAAGGAACTCAACCTATGGTTAGGCACGTGGGAAGGGGAGTATCTGCGCATCACAGCCACCTGGCTGCGCTTCCACACGGCAGAGGGAGAACTGGTTCTGACAGGCGAGGAAGCCGCCCGCGCCGAGGCCGAGGCCGAGCGCCGGCGAGCACAGCAGGAGCGCCGGCGAGCAGAACAGGCCGAAGAACGGGCGCGGCGTCTGGAGGAGCAACTGCAGGCGTTGGGTGCGGAGCCGGAAGAATAATGCGTCTTCGACGGGTAGTGATTGGAGGATCAGCGGCTGCGGTGGGCGCCGCCGGCCTTTTCTCCTGGTTCGCCGGCCAACAACTGACCAAACGCCCCGAGCCCGACGCATATGCCAATCCGGCGAGGTTCGATCTGCCCTTTGAACCGGTGTCGTTCTCCAGCCGCGACGGGGTGACGCTGCGCGGTTGGTTCATTCCGGCGGAGGACGGTCGGGGCACGATCGTCTTCTGTCCAGGACACACTGGAAGTATGCACTCAGATTTGGGTTATGTGCCGTGGTTCCACGAGGCCGGCTACGACCTGCTGATGTTCGACTGGCGCGGGCGTGGGCGCAGCGATGGTGCCGTAACGTCCCTGGGCATCCTGGAGCGGCGCGACCTGCTGGGCGCCATTGATTTCCTGCAAAAGCGGGGGGTGGAGCAGGTGGGCCTCATGGGCTTCTCCATGGGTGGCGCCGTCGCGATGGCTACGTCACCGATGTCAGAGGCTGTCGCGGCCGTTGTCTCTGATGGGGCGTTCACGCGGGTGAGGGACGTCGTCGTCAGTGCAATGGTCCGGCAGCGGGGGATGCCGCCGGCCATCGCCAGGTTGATCAGCCGGCCAATCATCTGGGCTGCCAGCCTGCAGTTGGGCGTGGACATCACGTTGATCGACCCCATCCGCTGGGCGGACTTCTTCCGGGCGCCGTTGCTGATGATCCACGGCCAGCAAGACCCGTACGTGCCGCCGGCGGCCGCGTATCAGCTCTACCACGCAGCGCGAGAGCCCAAAGAGCTGTGGATGGTGCCGGAGGCCGGCCATCGGGACATCTACCAGTTACGGCAGGAGGAGTACAAGGAGAGGGTGATTGGGTTCTTCGATCGGTGGCTGAACGGCCAGTGAACAGTAAACAGTGATCAGTAATCAGTTTCCTGCTACTGATCACTGTTTACTGTTCACTGATCACTGTTTACTGTACTAACGTAGGTAGTCTCGTAGACGCTTGCTGCGCGTGGGGTGGCGCAGCCGGCGGATGGCTTTGGTCTCGATCTGGCGGATCCGCTCGCGAGTGACGCCGAATTTCTCGCCGACTTCTTCCAGGGTATGCTGGTAACCGTCGGCCAGTCCGAAGCGGAGTTGTAGGACACGCGCCTCGCGGGGTGAAAGGCTGCCCAGCACCTGCTCGATTTCCTCACGCAGCAGCTCCTGCCAGGCGGCTTCTGTGGGCAGCGGCGTCTCCTCGTCCTCGATGAAATCCCCGAGCTCGCTGTCTTCTTCCTCGCCAACTGGCAGTTCCAGCGACAACGGTCGCTGAGCAATCTCCATGACCCGCTCGATCTTGCGCGGGCTCATGTCTAACTCAGCGGCTATCTCCTCGATCGTGGGTTCTCGCCCCAGCGCCTGTTCCAAATGGCGCTGGGCTACCCTGAGCTTGTTGATTTGCTCGCTCATGTGCACCGGCACACGGATCGTTCGGGCCTGGTCCGCCAGTGCCCGGGTGATGGCCTGCCGGATCCACCAGGTGGCATAAGTGCTGAACTTATAGCCGAGGCGGTAGTCAAACTTCTCGACGGCGCGAATCAGGCCCAGGTTACCTTCCTGGATCAAGTCCAAAAAGGGAACACCATGCCCAACATACTTCTTGGCGATGCTGACGACAAGCCGTGAGTTAGCCTGGATTAGTTGCTGCCGTGCCCGCTCGCCGTCCATGACGGCGCGCTCAAGGGCTGCTCGCCCGTGAGCTTCGGGCTGTTCAGTGTCAAGGCGCTTCGCCGCTTCGGCTCCACGTTCCAGTCGCTTGGCGAGTTCGACCTCATCTTCCGGCGTAAGTAGTGTGATGGCGCCGATTTCTCGCAAGTAGAGGCTAATGGTGTCGTCGCTGTCAACACCTGACGGGTCCGCAAGCTGGCGAGACCGGCGAGCCTCGGTTTCTGCACGAGACAGCTCGCTGTCGGCGTCGCGCACCTCGATGCCGGCTTTTAGGAGCTTGGTGTATGCCGCTTCAACCTGTTCCAGGCTCTCTTCGTCATCGGGAAAGGCGTCAAGAATCTCCTCGGTGGTCAAGTACCCACGCTTTTGTCCCCGACTAATGAGACTCTCGACGATCTTCTTACTCGATTGATTGTCTTCAGGTTCGGCTACCATGAACTCCTACCGGCCCTCGCACCACAGCAAATTGCCACTAAGGGCGACGAAGCTGTCACGTACTGGTTACAACTCGCCACCCAAGTCTATTGATTTTCTCCACTTTGTCAAACCAACGACCGCGGGCGTATCCAGGATCTTGACGGGAGACACAAAGGGCGAGGGCCACCGCCCTCGCCCTTGATAGCTCTGGTCTAGATGCCTTAAATAGCTGGTAGTGTTCGTCGGATGAGTTGGTAATTGTCCAGGGCCTTACCTGCACCCAGCGCGGTGCAGGCCATCGGATTCTCGGCCACGTAGCAGGGGACGCCAGTCTCCTGAGTTAGCAGGCGATCCATGTTGCGCAGCAGAGCACCGCCGCCGGTCATCACCATGCCACGATCGATCACATCGGAGACCAACTCAGGCGGGGTCTGCTCAAGCACTTCTTTGGCAACGCCGACGATCGCTTGCAGTGGCTCGACGATTGCCTCGGTCACCTCGCTCGAAGAGATTTCGATTGTCTTGGGCATGCCGGCCACCTGATCGCGCCCCCGCACCTCGACAGTGAGTTCGGTGTCCATCGGCAGGGCACTCCCGATTTCTATCTTGATCTGCTCAGCCGTGCGGTCACCGATCAACAGGTTGTACTTGCGGCGGACGTACGCAGCAATGCCTTCGTCGATCTTATTGCCACCAACGCGCACGGATGCGGACGTTACGATGCCATGAAGCGAGATCACAGCGGCCTCGGTGGTCCCACCGCCCAGGTTGACGACCATATTCCCCGACGGTGTTCCGACAGGCATGCCGGCCCCCATGGCTGCGGCGAGTGGCTCAGGGATCAGGAATGCCTCCCGCGCGCCGGCCTGCACCGCAGCATCCTGTACCGCCCGACTCTCCACACTGGTCACGCCAACGGGCACACTGACCATCACTTCCGGGCGGAAAATCGGCATTCGACCGACTACCTTGGTAATGAAGTAGCGCAGCATGGCTTCGGTCACGACATAGTCGGCAATGACGCCGTCCCGCATTGGGCGTGACACCTCGATAGTATCGGGCGTGCGGCCCAACATCTCCAGCGCCTCATTGCCAACGGACATGATTCGGTTATCGTTGACCGAAATCGCCACCACGGACGGTTCCTGGAGAACGATACCCTTTCCTTTCTCGTGCACCAGAACATTCACTGTCCCGAGGTCGATGCCGATTCGCTTGGAGAACACTGAACTGTTCCTTTGTGTCGATTCGAAGAATCCGTAGTACCGAGCTCAGCCGTCATCAAAGCGGCTGAAGCTGCGGCTACGCACACCTTTTGACAGGCTGCTACTCGCTGCTCGTCCGGCTCACGTCCGCGCGCCTACGCCGTCGCCGGCGCGCCACCCGCAGCCGCACCCGGGATCGCTTCAGCGCACCCTCAATGGCCCTGAGCTGGGCCTCGGGAACGCCCTCTTTCAGCATCTTCTCGGCGCGCTGTCGGGCAGCCTCAGCCCGCTCGATATCAATCTCATCGACGTGCTCTGCGCTGTCCGCCAGAACGATCACACGGTCTGGACGGACTTCCAGGAACCCACCGCCCACGGCGAAGAACTCGACCTGGTCGCCTTTGCGGATACGCAGCTCTCCCGGCTGAAGGGCTGTCATCAGCGGTGCGTGTCGTGGCAAGACGCCCAACTCGCCCTCGATGCCGGGCGCGGTGACCATGTCGACGTCTTCACTGTAGACGTTGCGCTCGGCTGTGACGATGTCAAGTCGAAGACGCATGTCAGTCCTCTTCTCGCTCCATGGCCCTGGCCTTTTCGATGGCCTCTTCCAGCCCGCCGACCATGTAGAAGGCCTGCTCGGGGAGATCATCGACCTCGCCGTCGAGAATAGCCTTGAAGCCTTCGACCGTCTTTTCGACGGGCACATAGGCCCCTGGCCGGCCAGTGAAGGCTTCGGCCACGAACATCGGTTGGGAGAGGAAGCGCTGGATCTTGCGCGCGCGGGCGACCGTCAGCTTGTCTTCTTCGCTCAATTCCTCGACACCCAGGATGGCGATAACGTCACTCAGGTCGCGGTAGCGCTGGAGCACTCGCTGCACCTCGCGGGCCACATTGTAGTGATCCTCGCCGACGATCTGGGGATCCAGGGCACGGCTGGTGGATTCCAGCGGATCCACAGCGGGGTACAGCCCCTGCTCCGCGATGGAGCGCTCCAGGGCGATGGTGGCGTCCAGGTGCGCGAAGGTCGCCACGGGGGCCGGGTCTGAGTAGTCATCGGCCGGCACATACACTGCCTGTAGCGACGTGATGGAGCCTTTCTTGGTCGATGTAATGCGCTCCTGCAGATCACCCATCTCTGTACCCAGCGTCGGCTGGTAGCCCACGGCGCTGGGCATGCGCCCTAGCAGCGCCGACACCTCGGAGCCGGACATCACGAAGCGAAAGATGTTATCAATAAACATCATCACGTCCTGGCCCTGATCGCGGAAGTACTCCGCCATCGTCAGACCAGTCAGTCCAACACGCAATCGCACGCCGGGCGGCTCGTTCATCTGGCCGAACACCAGGGCGACCTGGTCGAGCACCTTGGCCTCTTGAAGCTCGTACCACAGGTCATTGCCCTCGCGGGTTCGTTCGCCGATGCCGGCAAACACCGACACGCCCTCGTGCTCGCGGCCAACGGTGGCGATGAGTTCCATGATGATGACGGTCTTGCCCACGCCAGCGCCACCGAAGATACCCGTCTTTCCGCCACGGGTGAAAGGAGCAATCAGGTCGATAACTTTGAGACCTGTCTCCAGAATCTCCGCGCTCGTGGCTTGTTCCTCGAAAGAAGGAGCCGGCCGGTGAATGGGGTAGTATGTGTCCGCTTCCACGGGCCCGAAATCGTCAATTGGTTGGCCGAGCACGTTGAACAGCCGGCCCAGCGTCGGCGGGCCGACGGGCACAGTAATGGGACCACCGGTGTCGTAGGCAGGCGTGCCGCGCACCAGTCCATCAGTGGACCCCATGGCAACACAGCGGACCCAATCGTTGCCCAGGTGCTGCTCTACCTCAACCACGACGACGTCGTCTCTTCCGTGGCCGTCTCCGGCAATACTCCCACTACGCGTGAGCGGGATATCCACAGCGTTGTAGATTTCGGGCAGTTCGTCCGGTGGAAATTCGAGATCAACGACCGCGCCGATCACCTGTACGACCTTACCCCTCGTGCCTTTTGCCATACGAAACCTCTCCTATTCAGATGTCAGCAACCAGTAGTCAGTAGCCAGACTTCTCACCGACCGGTTCTGACTACTGACATCTGACTGCTGTTATGCGAACTCTGCTCGGGCCTTCGCCAGTGCCTCGGCTCCACCCGCGATATCAAGAATTTCCAGCGTGATCGCTGTCTGGCGTGCCTTGTTGTATGTTAGCGTTAGATCCTGCGCCAGTTCCGCAGCATTCTCGGTTGCATTGCGCATGGCGACCATCCGCGCCGAGTGCTCGCTTGCCTGCGCCTCCAGGATGGCCTGGTAGATCTGGAACATCGTGAAGTCGGGTAGGATCTCGTTCAGAATCGTCTCCGGATCGGGTTCGAACTCGTACACAGCACGCAGTCGCTCCGTCGGCGGCGCCGGCTGAACAGGCAACAGTTGACGTGTGACCGGAGTTTGGCGCAGCGTATTGATGAAATCAGTATAGCACAGATGAACCTGATCGAAGGTGCCATTCGCGAAGTCATCGATGGCCAGGCGCGCGATAGGTGCGATCTCCGTCGTGGAGGGCAAATCTGGAATGCCGCTGAAAGTGGCATGAATTGGGTAATCGTAGCGAGCCATGAAAGCAGTTCCCTTGCGGCCGACCGCGACCAGCGAAACGGGCACATTCTGAGCTCTGATGAAGTCCACTGCTTTGCGCAGGATATTGGAAACCAGAGCGCCGGCCAATCCCCGATCCGGCGTGATCAGAATCAGCCCAATGCTCTTCACGGAGCGCTCTTCGAGCAATGGCGTCGGGATTATTCCTCGTCTCGGCTGGCTAGCCAGGTAGGTCAGCACCTCTTGGGCCTTGTCAGCATAGTCCCGGCTGGCCAGCGTAGCTTCCTGAGCACGCCGCATCTTGGAGGCGGCCACAGCCTCCATGGCGCGGGTGACCTGTCCGATATTCTTGACGCTTTGGATTCGGCGTTTCAGTTCTCGAACGGTTGCCAACGTGTTCTCCCCTTGTTGGAGATTGGATATTGGGTACTGGAGAGATTCCAATAACCAATATCCAGTATCTAATGCCTAAGCCGCCTCAGCGAAATCAGTGGTCTGCTTGAACGCCTTTATCGCCTCAACGAGCATCTCTTCCGTCTCTTCGGTGATTACCTTCGCTTCACGGATGCGCTGGCCCACTTCAGGATAGGTCGATGCCAGGAAACGATGGAACCGGGTTTCCCATTCTCTTACTTTGTCCAGCGGCACGTCATCCAGGTATCCTTGTGTGCCAGCGAAGATGATCATCACCTGCTGCTCAACAGGTAGCGGCTCATATTGAGGCTGTTTCAGGACTTCCTGCAGTCGCTGACCGCGCTCGATCTGCTGGCGGGTCGCCCGGTCCAGGTCGGAGCCGAACTGAGCGAAAGCGGCTAGCTCACGGAACTGACTCATATCCAGACGCAGCATGCCGGCCACGTTTTTCATGGCCTTGATCTGAGCAGCACCACCCACACGCGAAACTGAGAGGCCAACGTCCACCGCGGGGCGGATGCCGGCGTTGAACAACTCGCGCTCCAGGTAAATCTGTCCGTCAGTGATGGAAATCACGTTGGTCGGAATGTAGGCTGAGACGTCACCCAACTGAGTCTCAATAATGGGCAGTGCCGTCAGCGAACCGCCGCCGCGGTCTGGGTGAAGCTTGGCAGCCCTCTCCAGCAGGCGGGAGTGCAGGTAGAACACGTCGCCGGGGTATGCCTCGCGACCAGGCGGCCGGCGCAGCAGCAGAGAGACCTGACGGTACGCCCAGGCGTGCTTGCTCAGGTCGTCATAGACGATCAGAGCCTCCTTGCCACTTTCCATGAACTCCTCACCCATGGCACAGCCGGCGTATGGTGCCAGGTACTGAAGCGCCGCCGGGTCAGAGGCTGAGGCCACCACCACAATAGTGTGATCCATCGCGTCGTAGCGTTCGAGGGTTTGGACCACCTGGGCGACCTGGGCTCGCTTCTGACCAATTGCCACGTAGATGCAGATCAGGTCTTTGCCCTTCTGGTTGATAATCGTGTCAATGGCAATAGCACTCTTGCCCGTCTGGCGGTCGCCGATAATGAGTTCACGCTGACCACGACCGATGGGGATCATCGAGTCAATCGCCTTGAGGCCTGTCTGAACCGGCGTGTCCACACTCTTGCGATACAGGACGCCAGGCGCGATTCGTTCCACCGGCCGAAGCTTGGTGGCCCCAATCGGGCCTTTCCCGTCGATGGACTCACCCAGGGCATTCACGACTCGACCGATGAGCTCATCACCCACCGGGACCGAGACAATTCGCCCGGTGCCGCGGACGGTATCGCCCTCTTCGATGTCGGTGTACTCGCCCATGATGATGATACCGACCTGGTCATCTTCCAGGTTGAGGGCAATGCCCATGACACCGTTTTCGAATTCAACCAGCTCACTTGACATGACGCCGGCGAGACCAGAGACACGGGCGATCCCGTCGCCAACCTCATCGACGATTCCGATCTCTACCATCTCGACCGGCGCTTCGAAGCTCTCGATCTGTCGTCGGAGAACTTCGGTAATATCATCCACACGCATTGCCATTAGTCGGCCTCCATACTTGCCAGTAACCAGTGATCAGTATTCAGTAATCAGTAGTCAGTAGCTGACTGATCACTGATAACTGATCACTGGTTACTGATTACTGTCGTCTCACCAGCCGCTCGCGCATCGCCCCCAACTTGGTGGCGACGCTGCCATCGATGTATTTGTCTCCGATCTGGATGGTAACACCCCCGATGATGGACGGGTCCACCCGGTAGTTGACCTCTACTTCTTCTCCGAACCGCCGGTACAACCGCTGTTCGATGGCTTCCCGTTCAGTATCGGTCAGTGGAATGGCGGTGGTAACTTGAGCCAGCGGCAACTCGAAAGCGCCCTGCCGCAGCAGGCGCTCATAGTCGGAGATGATCTCGTCCAGCATGCTGACGTCGCTGTTGCTGGCCAGCGTGTAGACGAAGTTGCGTGCGCGGCGGTCGATATCCGAGCCCAGCACGTCTTCCAGGAGTGGTTTCTTCTCATCGAAGGGTTTCACTGGGTCGTCTAGCGCTGTAACGAGATCGCGCCGTTCAATCCGCTCTTTGATCTTACGCAGGTCTTCCAGCCAGTCACCCACGGCGGCTTCATACACGGCGCGGGCGTAGACACGGGGCGAGGCCTCCATCACACGAGCTCCTTGTCCAGTTCCTGATTGATGAAGCTCTGGATCAGTTGTCGGTGAACGCTTTCATCGATCGCACCATCCAGGATTCTACTGGCCGCCAGGATTGACAAATCTGCAACCTGAGTCCGCAGTTGTTCCAGTGCCTGTCGCCGCTCGTACTCAATCTCTTCCCGCGCGCGCAGCTTGATCTGTTCTGCTTCCTTGCGCGCCTCGGCGATGATCTCCGCACGCGCCTCTTCACCGGCCTGCATGGCCTTCTGGATGCGCTCCTGGCTCTCTTGCCGCTGACGCGCCAATTCTTGCTCGTACTGTTTGCGCTGTTCTTCAGCCTCTGCCCGTACCCGCTCAGCTTCGGCAAGTCCCTCGCGAATGCGCTCACGACGCTCCTGAAGCATGTTCAATACGGGGTTATAGAGGAATCGATACAGCAGGAATATCAGAATCGCAAAGTTGAGGATCTGTGTGATGAGAATTCCGGGATTGATGCCTAACTTTTCCAACGGTTATGCTCCTCCTGTACGGCTGTCTTTCGTACAGCAGTCTCGCGATATCCTCCGATCGTGACCGAGAAGACTGCCGAATGATCGTTAGACGACGAACAGCAGAATGAAGGTGACCACCAGGGCGTAAATGGCAACCGCCTCGGCGAAGGCGATGCCGATGAACATGTTGATGCGGACCGTACCTTCCACCTCTGGGTTGCGGCCGATGGACAGCAAAGCGCCCAGAGTAACCAATCCGATTCCCACACCGGCTCCGATAGTGCCAGCCCCGATGGCCAGCCCTGCACCGATCAGCTTGGCAGCTTCAGGATCCATGTTATGTGACCTCCTTGATGAACTTGAATGTTTCCTTTGATTGTGTGCTAGTGCTCTCCGTGAGATATCGTCGCATTGCTCATAAAGGCCAGGGTGAGTACAGCGAAGATGAAGGCCTGGATCAAGCCTACGAACACCTCCAGCCCCAGAAAGACCAGGGGCAGGAGCGTGGACAGGAACGATGGCATGATCAGCAGCAGCACCTCGCCGGCGAAAATGTTGCCGAATAACCGGAAGGAGAACGAGATGAGCTTTGCCACTTCGCTGAACAGCTCGATGATGCCGATCGCAAAGTCTAAAATGCCCTGCACCAGAGCGCCCCCCGCACTCCCCTCGCCACGGCCGGAAAGCAGTTCGAAAAAGCGGCGGAAGCCGCTGAGGTTGACAAACTTCCCGCCATAGTGGAGAATCCCCAATTCGCGAACGCCCCAAATCTGAGTCAGCGTGACGGAAACCAGGGCCAACGCTATGGGGAAGTTCAGATCCGTGCTGGGCGACCGCAAGAGCGGGATGATTACCTCCTCCCCGTGATGCACCTCCTTGAATCCCACGCCCGCCAGGATAGGCGTCAGCAGGTCCAGCCAGTTGGAGACCAGGACATAGAAGAAGATGGTGACCACAAGGGGAAAGAAGACCTTCGCCAGTCGGGCCCCTGCTACATCCTCTGTGAGGTCGTACCAAGCCTCGATGATTATCTCCACCGCATTCTGGAGCCCGCCGGGCACCAGTTGCATGCCCCGCGTGGTGAGAACAGCGAAGACGATTAGGAACAGCATTGTCAGCCACGCAGTCAACAGGGCATTCGTGATAGGGAAGAGTCCGAAGAATGTCCAGGGGTGTTCCAGTGAAGGAATCGGCTCGGCAGCGACGGAAATAGCGGGGCGTTTAAAGGGGAGGGAAATTCCAATTGCCAGCAACACGATCACGACAACAAGCGCAATTATTCGGTTTCGCGACACTAACTCTCCTCCTTGGGTGACCCGTATTGATCGTATTCTTGCTGTACAGTGTGGTATACCGCAGCAATCGATATCACCACACCGATGATCATGAATGTGAGAAGGCCGCAAGGGGTGGTGCCAAGCCGACTGTCAATCAACAACCCTAGCGCAAGTGGCAGCAACGTTGCGGTTGCGGCAATGGCCCCTAGACGCATAATTAGGGCCATAGGCCCTAGAGTCTCTCGATATCGCTTTATTTGGAACCCCCTCCTAACCCGCGCCAAATTATACACGAGCTTCCGCGAAATGGCAAGGTGGCCTTAGGGCAAGAAGTGGCAAAATGGTCAAAAGTCTAACCTACTTCTTAACCTGCTTTAATCTTCCTTTAATCTGGTTGATTATACTCATAGATAAGAAAGTGACTAACCCCCCTGTCGGATCAAGGGGCCTCTCTTAATGGGGCGGAGAGAGGCCCCTTGGTCCTTTTTAGTGCGCTCGGTTAGCTCTTTGCGCCGATGATAATCTCCACCGAACTAGCCGGCCAGTGTTGCACCTCGTAGGTTACTGTGAAGCCGACCGTCTCCAGGAAGTTCCCAAACGACTGCGCCGTGCCCCCGCTTCCATGGGTGATCTGGAAGGCCAGGTCAACCAGCCGGCCATACAGCCCGCCGCGCAGTCGAGCCGCATCAACCACCACCAGGCGCCCGCCAGGGCGCAGGGCTCGCCGGATCTCACTGAGTGTACTGAGTTGCAGAGCAAAGCCGGCTGGAAACGTCATCACGACGCTGTCGAAGTATGCGTCGGGCCACGGCAGCGCTTGCGCTCGGCCGTGCACCAAGCTGGCCCGGACGCCGTGACGACGCAGCCGGCGTTGGGCCATGCGGACCATCTGCGGGGACAAGTCGATGGCGGACACTGCATAGTCTTCACTTGCCATCGTGACCAACAAGTGTCCGGGTCCACTCCCGATTTCCAAGACTCGCGGGCCTCTGAGCCGTGGCAAGGCTGCACATCCCCACTGTTTCCACTGCCCGCGCGACACAGCCCACGCGACAGCATCGTAGGCCCAGGCACAGTTGGTGTAGAGTTGCCTGAACCCCCATCCGACGAAACGCCACCACAGGTTCAACATGCGCAAGGAGTCTCTGAAGCAATACTGACAGCTTCAAGTTAAGTCTGAGGGGGTAGTCGGTCGTGAAACGTGAAGCGTGAAACGTGATACCGTTCATCACCACCCAATCCTCACGTTTCACGTTTTACGTTTCACGTGGTCTCATGTCCTGCAACTGCCTTACTACCTTTTGGTTTCTGGCACTACGGCTCCTCGAAATGGCCTTCGAGGGTTCGATGCATCATCGCTCGCAGCAGTGGATGCTCTTTTGGCATCACGTCCGAATGCGGGGTCAGTGCATCGGCTGCGGCCAGGGTACGGCGAACAGCGTCGTCATCCCCCAGGCGGGACACGACGCAGGCCTGACGCCGAAGACGCTCGCGAACCAGGGTGCATAGACGTGCATTAATGTAAGCTTCCAGCGCTTCGTCGATAGCCGTCTGGCGAGCTTGATCGGTGCCGGCCGCCTGATACGCCTCGATAGGGCGAGTCGGCAGTTCGTCAGGATCGAAGAACCAGTAGGCAAAGGCGGGATGTTCTAGCAGACGATCGGATTCAGGCAGCCATTGCTCATGCGCACCGCCACCGACCGAAATGAGGGCTGGCGTCCGCAGGCCTCGGTGATCGTCGCCGGCCAGGAAATCTCGCCACACGCCGAAGCTCAGTGGCAGAGGCTGCCCAGTTGCTGACGTGGCTGATCTTGCATCAGCCAACAGTTCGCGGCACGTTTCCAGATCCGCTTCCACGACCAGCACCCCTTCCGCTTCCAGGTCTGTCAGAAGCTGCTCCAGTTCTGCCGGACTGATGCCCTCGAGGACCGCGTAATCCTGAATCCCGTCGAGATCGTTGAAGTACACATTCAGCATGATCAGATTCTGAGGCGCGACTTGACGCGCCGCCACGATCATCTGACCGCCGTCGCCGTCTACGGAGGTGACCCACGCACCACGCAGAGGAGCTGCGGGGGTCCGTCGATCGGCTGGAATGAGTTGCTTGTGTAGAACCGATGCCCGCTCACGAATCGCCAGTTCGGATGATTCGGTGGCGAGGTCTTCTAGGGCGGCGTAGAGCTCCGCCGGCGCTTCCAGCATATCGTCGAGAGCACTCAACGCAGCTCTGACTACGGCGTCGTTCGAAGTATACAGCAAGGGTGCCAGGAGGCGCGCGGCTCGCGGATCGTCCAGCGCGTCCAACTCCTGTACCACCCCGATTTGGGCTTCGAGTGGCTCTCCGCCTAAGGATTCGAGGAATGCGGCGCGTGCCATGTCACTGTCTGCCTGATCGAGGGCAGCTCGCAGCGTGGCGCGGATCATTTCACCGGGGTCACGTAGCGCGGCTCGGAAAGTTTCAGGATCGATGGGCGCGGCCTGGTCTGCCAGTACGCTGGCTACCGCCACCTTGTTGCGGTCGGGTAGATCTGGGTCGTCGATCAGCCGGCGCAGTGGGTTGACGATCTCACGTTCGATTGTCCGCTCGTCGGCCGACCAACTGGCCAGGCAGGTGACCGCCGTATCTACTGTGCGAGGATCAACCGACCGAAGCATCGTTCTCAGCACTGGAAGCACGTCATCTTCAGCACGCTCCAGTTGGCTGAGTAGCCGTTCCTCCTCTTTCGGCGTCAGTTCTTCCTCGAACAGTTGTCGTACGATGATTTGAATTTCGGCATCGGTGAGGCCGGAACCGCTCACGTATTGTGCCTCTTAGTTCGCGTAAACATTTCAACACTCAGCGGCCGTCGGCGGTCGTCGTTGTCATGCCGGATCCGGCTCTTCCACGACCAGCGCCAGGTGTAGCTCCTCCAGTTGCTGCTCTGACACCTCCGAGGGTGATTGCGTCATCAGGTCCATGGCGCTCTGTGTCTTCGGAAACGCAATCACCTCCCGGATGTTGTGCTCGCCGGCCAGCAGCATCACCAGCCTGTCGATCCCTGGTGCGATGCCGCCGTGCGGCGGTGCACCATACTCGAAAGCTTCCAGCATGTGACCAAACTGCGCCCGAGCTTGATCCATCGTCATACCCAGCAGCTCGAAAACTTTCTCCTGGACGTCGCGCTGGTGGATACGGATGCTGCCACCGCCGATTTCCCAACCATTGGACACGATATCGTAGGCCCGGGCGCGCACAGATCCTGGATCGGTTTCCAGAAGCGGGATATCGGCCTCGTTCGGCGCCGTGAAGGGGTGATGCACCGAATCCCATCGACCTTCGTCCTCGTTCCATTCGAACAGGGGTGGTTCGATAATCCACGCGAAAGCCAGGACGTCGTCATCCATGAAGCCCAGACGCTCGCCAATCTCCAGGCGTAAACGGGCCAGAGATTCAGCCACGGTCTTGGGATCACCGGCCACGATGGCGACCAGGTCGCCCGGTTCAGCGTCAGCAGCGGTGACGATGCTGGCCAACTCCTCGTCGGACAGGTACTTGGCGACGGGAGACGCGACTTCGCCGTCGGGATTTCGCGTCACCGTGACGAGGCCGGCTGCCCCCCGGTTCTTCACGATTCCTTCCAGTTCATCCACCTGGCTGCGGCTCAGCGACGCACCACCCGGGTACCGCACAGCTTTGACCTGCCCGCCGGCGGCGATGGTGCTGCTGAAAACCCGGAACTCGCTATCGGCGACAAGCTCTGTCAGGTCAACCAGCTCCAAGCCGAACCGCAGGTCTGGTTTGTCGTTGCCATAGCGGGCAATTGAGTCGTAATAGGTGAGACGTGGGAACGGCTTCTGCTGAATCGTCTTGTCCGTGACGGTCCCCGTCAGCTCAATGACAAGCTCTTCTATGAGGTTCAAGATGTCCTCCTCATTCACGAAGGACATCTCAAGATCAAGCTGAGTGAACTCCAACTGGCGATCGGCCCGCAGGTCTTCGTCACGGAAGCAGCGGGCAATCTGATAGTAGCGGTCGAAACCGCTGACCATCAACAGTTGCTTGAGCTGCTGCGGTGACTGCGGCAGGGCATAAAACTTGCCAGGGTGGACGCGGCTTGGGACGAGAAAGTCTCGCGCCCCCTCGGGCGTGCTCTTAATCAAGATCGGGGTCTCGATTTCGACGAACCCATGCCTCTCCAAGAAGTGGTGGATGAACTGGATGATGCGGTACCGCAGCAGCAAGTTCTGCTGCATCCGAGAGCGGCGAAGGTCCAGATAGCGATATCGAAGCCGGAGGCTCTCGGCGACGTTCTCGTGCTTGCTGATCATGAAGGGTGGGGTGTTCGCCGGGTTCAGCACCTTTGCCTGGCGTGCCACGACATCGATGTCGCCAGTGGCCATATTCGGGTTTTCCTGCCCATGTGGCCGGCGCACGACGACGCCCTGTACCTGAAGCACCCATTCAGCACCCGCATTTGCAGCCACGGTGTGGGCTTCTGGCACCTCTGAGGGATTAAACACGACCTGCGTGATCCCGTACCGGTCACGCAGATCGATGAAGATGAGTCCACCATGATCTCGGCGACGATTGACCCAGCCGGCCAGCGACACTTCTTCGCCGACGTTTTCAGCCCGCAACTCGCCGCAAGTATGGGTTCGAAGCACCAAGAACCTCCAGTGATCAGTGATCAGTGATCAGTGATCAGTGATCAGTGATCAGAAGCTGTGTACAATCTCTACTCTGAAAATAGGTGGCTGGTTGGCTAGATGGTTAGTTGGCTATTACCATACGAGCCATCCAGCTATCCAGCCATTTAG
>JBHIAO010000059.1:0-19319 GCA_046758565.1 Anaerolineae bacterium | reverse complement strand
TTTCGAGTCGCCGAAGGGCGACTTTGCAATGGTAGGCGCGGTTTCAACCGCCGGCTGTAGACGAGGTCGTAGTGTGGAGATCACGTTCTCAACATCGAGATTGCATGCCCGGCTCTTGACAGGGACGATAAACCGGCCCTATTTCATCCTGCTCCTGCTGCTCCCCATCCTGCCGATCGTGGGCTTGCCTCTGTTGTCCGTTCAACCGACGCCCTCAATAGCCCAGGCGGACACACTGCTCCTCCCCACCGGCGAGTGGTATACCTACGCCAATGGCGATGATATCCTGGTGCTGGAAATCGAAGGTGACGTCCTATGGGCCGGCACCCGGGCCGGCGGCCTGGTGCGCTGGAATACCACCGACCCTTCGACTGGGCTCAGGCGACGTCCTGAGTTTATCGAAGGAACAGGCTCTTCCTACGTTCAGTTTCTGAAGCCCCAGGATGGGCTGGCCGGCAACACAGTGTACGACATCGCCATCGACGATCACGGTTACAAGTGGCTGGCAACCGATCATGGGCTCAGTGTACTGGATGACAACGGCACCGCCGACAAGGCCGACGACACCTGGCACACCTACACCCGGCAGAGCACCGTCGGTCAACTGCCTTCGAATCACGTCACGGCGGTAGCCGTCGACGAGGCCGGCTATGTATGGATCGGCTCCTCGCAGTACTGGGATCCCGACGCCCAGCTCTACGTGGGCGGTGGGCTCAGCAAGTTGGACACCCGGGGCACGCTTGATCCGGGCGATGACGTATGGTTGCACACCTATACCCTGGAGAACACCCTTACCCGCGGGCGCGGCGGAGAGACGCTCGGGCTGGCCTCTAACAATATCATCGATATCCTGCCGGTACCCGGTAACCCTTCGACAGGCTCAGGACACGGCCGGGTGTGGGTGGCGACCCGCCAGCATTGGCTCTTCGTAGAACCCGATGAGAACATCCCCGGCCGCTGGATCCAGACTCACGGCGGCCTCAGCCGGCTGGATCACGCCGGCACCGCCGAGACGGACGATGACACGTGGCAGACGTGGAACTGCGAAGAGAACAGTCAGTTCGGGTGTGTGGTCACTCAGTTGCGGATGGACAAATACGGCTATATCTGGGCGCCCATGCGCGGCCGGGGCGTCCTCACCTTTCATCGAGATGCGTCCACGTTGCGTCCCGAGCGAGACCGCTTTACCACTGCTGACGGTCTCGAATCCAACTTCGTCGATGCCATCGCCCTCGGCCCATCGGATGACCCCCAGTGGGAGAACACGGTCTGGTTCAGTACTTACAACAGCCTCACCGGCCAGGGCCATGGCGTCTCAGTGCTTAATCACAAGGGGACACCCGGCAACCATCGCGACGATACCTGGAATGCCGACAACCCTTCCTCGGGCCAGCCCATCACCACCGCCAACGGCCTGGTCAGCGAGCGGGTGCGGGCCATGGTGGCCGGCAGCGGGGTGATGTGGATGGGTGCCGGTGGCATTCACGGTCAGGCAGATGGCATCAGCCCCTTTAACCTGACCCAAGGAACATTTCGAGATCCGCTCACAACGGCCGCGTCTGGCCCGCCGAGCAACTACATCACCGACGTTGCCCTGGGCAAAGCAGGCACTCAATGGGAGAACCAGGTGTGGGTAGCCACCGGAAACCGATGGGAACGCAAATGGGGTGTCGGGGCGTCTCTGTTGAACACGCAGGGCACCCTGGATGCGGGCGACGACACCTGGTCGCACTTCACCAGGGAAGGCACCGACGATGACGGCCAGCCGCCCTGGATCGGATTGGCCAGCAACAATGTCCTCGCCCTGGCAGTTGATGGCAACAACGTATGGTTTGGGACCCGCGAGGCCACGTGGGACGCATCTCGGCGGGCATATACCGACGGCGGGCTGAGCATCTTTGACGGCGAACGTTGGGCGGTCCGGACTGCGGACAACACCGGTGAGGGTTCCACTGGCTTGCGCTCAAACAGCGTGACCGCGCTCGCAGTGGGCTGCAATGGTGAGCTGTGGATTGGCCTGGGTAACCTACAGGATAATTTCGGTGCCGGCGTTGACATCCTGGAAACCGCGGATGATGTACATGACCTTGCAAACGACGTCTGGTGGGACCCATTTATCCACCCACCGCTCCCCTCAAACCTGGTCAGTGACATCGCCCCGGACTGTAACCAGCGTCGGTTGTGGGTATCCAGCGTGCCGCACTTCACAGGTTCCCGCATCCAGGGTGGTGGCGCCGGCGTATATAACTATCACACGTCGCAGTGGACCGTATACACGAAAGCTGACGGGATGCAGTCGTATACGGACACGGGTATCACGGGCAACGGTCGGAGTATCGCGGTTGGCCCCGACGGGACGGTATGGGTCGGGGCATGGGGGACCACCGTTATGTCGCGCGAAGACGTCATCAGCAGTTGGCCCTACGTCCCGGCCGTCGTAAACTGGTTCCGAGATGGGAACTGGACCGCTAAAGTGTTTCAGCGTGATGGTTGGGTCTCCTCCATCGCCATCGATGCGGCCGGCCTCGTGTGGGCCGGCACCTCACGCGGTGGTATGGATATCAACCAGCACGGTCAGGAAGAAGAGCAGGAGATCGTGGAGGCCACGGGTGGGATCAAGCTCACGACCGACGGAATCAACTGGGTAAGTTGGTCACCAGATAACTCACCGCTCGTGAGTGACGATATTGAGGTCATTTCCGTCGCGCCGGATGGCGATGTGTGGATTGGCACCAGCGGCTGGGGCCTGATGCGCTTCCATCCCGGCCAAGCGGCGACGCCAACGGCCACCAGCACCAGCACGCCGACCCAGGTGCCTCCCACGCTGACGCCCACCAACACCAACACGCCGACTCAGATGCCCCCCACGCCGACGCCCACCAGCACCCCGACCCGCGTGTCCTCCACTCCAACGCCGACGGCGACCGCTGCAGGACACGCCCCACGTAAAGCCTATCTGCCGCTGATCGCCATCAACTGGGGCACGTATCTCGTTCCCCCTGTAGCAGCAACCCCGTCTACCCCCACCTCAACGCCCACTGGCACCGCCACCCCGGTGCCGGCCACCCCGACGGCGACTGCTACTGAACCCTCCCCTGGCGATTCTCCTCGGTTCAACTGTGGGGGGTGGTGTGAAGTTGGAAGCTCGCCGGGAATGAGACGTCAGACGGTGACATCGGACAGACCAGTAGATGACTGGCGAATGCTCATGACTGGTTTGTCCATAGGTATTCTGCACGAAGAAACATCAAGCTACACCATCGTTGAGGCCCCGGAGGGGTATCATGTCCGCGTTGAGGCTCTTTTCCAGGGTGAGTGGCTCCCGGCATGTGAGTCAGATGTTGAATGCCCTCTTCCTGCTCCCACATCAACCGGCACAGATACGCCAACGGCCACCAGCACCAGCACGCCGACCCAGGTGCCTCCCACGCTACCGCCCACCAACACCAGCACGCCGACTCAGATGCCCCCCACGCTGACGCCCACCAACACCAGCACGCCGACTCAGGTGCCCCCCACGCCGACGCTCACCAGCACCCCGACCCGCGTGTCCCCCACCTCAACGCCGACGGCGACCGCTGCAGGACACGCCCCACGCAAAGCCTATCTGCCGTTGATCGCCATCAACTGGGGCACGCATCTCGTTCCCCTTGGAACAGCAACCCCGTCTACTCCCACCTCAACGCCCACCGGCACCGCCACACCGACGGCGACCGCTACTGAACCCTCCCCTGGCGATTCTCCTCGGTTCAACTGTGGGGGGTGGTGTGAAGTTGGAAGCTCGCCGGGAATGAGACGTCAGACGGTGACATCGGACAGACCAGTAGATGACTGGCGAATGCTCATGACTGGTTTGTCCATAGGTATTCTGCACGAAGAAACATCAAGCTACACCATCGTTGAGGCCCCGGAGGGGTATCATGTCCGCATTGAGGCTCTTTTCCAGGGTGAGTGGCTCCTGGCATGTGAGTCGGATGTTGAGTGCCCTCTCCCTACCCCGACATTAACGGGCACAGCTACGCCAACCCATATTCCTTAGTCAGCGATCGGCCGTTGGCGGTCGTCCGAGCCGGCCAATCACCACCGCCTGACCCTGGCCGGCGCGCTGGAAGCGGTCATCCAGCACCCCCAGGGGCGCCTGCGTGAAGGCGTCGTAAACGCTGATCCGGATGTCTGCCGGCCCCCGAGCGCCCTCGGGGAGCTCGATGCGGTGCCGGTCCACGACCCGGGTGCCGCGAATCCATTTCAAAGTCGGGATCGCCCCCAGGGCCGGCGTGCCATCATGCTGGGCCCGCCAACCTGATTCACCCAGCAACTGTACGGACACCGTGTAGTCACGCACCAGCGGCCTCAAGCCGATCCACTCGAGATCGACAATCGCCTCATCTCCGTCCACTTGCCAATCGGCACCAACCAGGGCCATTTCTCCCCCGAAAACCAGATAGCGGTCGCCGGGCTTGATTCGCGGAAGCCGGACCGACGTGCCCAGGACCGGCCCTTCGACAAAGCTCAGGACAGGCCAGCGCCAGGCCCCCCGGGGGGTCAACCCTTTCCCAGCAGGATCACTGAGTGTCAGACGCAGAAGGCTCTCTCCCTCTTCCCCCTGCGCCCCCTTCCCCCTCTCCCAAGCTTGGGAGAGGGGGAAGGGGGTTGGGGGGTTGGGGGTGAGGGCATCCACAGCAGTCGTCACGAATGTGCCGGCCGGCGCTGCCGGTAGAATGGAGAATGGAGAATGGAGGATGGAGGATGGAGAATGGAGCGTAGCTACCCATGGACCACCCGATGCAGCCCGCCAGTGTAGGTACACACGCGTGGACTCGGGCCTGTCCTGAGCACCGTCGAAGGGCCGGCTGGTGTCGTAGTCGACACCAACCAGCGTCGGCCCACCCGCAAACGGCACTTCAAGCGGATGTCGTGACACCGGTGGGGTGCGACGCGGGGCGAGGGTGACGCTGTCCAATTGTATGGAGTCGGCCTTGTCCTGAGCAGCGTCGAAGGGACCATCCGCGGTCAAGCGCTGAAATCCGCCTTCGGGTGGTGTGAAGTAGAAGCCGGCAATCACCGCGTACTCGCCTGGCGGTACGGTCGGCAGAACGGGGAGTCTGTACGCATCTTCGATGAGTGTTCCCTGCGTCAGCCAGCCGGCGGGATACCGAACGTCCGCCTGGCCGATGGGCTGGCCACTTCCGTCGATGAGGTGGACAAACACACTGTAGTCGCGCTGGGCGTCCACCTGCGGTTCCCACCACAGCCGCACCGTCAGATCTTGACCAGCGGCGAGACTCGTCGTGGATAGCGTGTATCCCCGCAGCTTAAGGATATTCTCAAAACTGACGTCGAGGCGCTGAGCTTTGGCCGGCACGCGAACCGGAGCCGTCGTCGCTACAAAGGCATCATGAAAGGGCACGAGTCGAAGGGGCAAATCGGCGTAGGTCTGATAACGATTGGTGAGGAGCACCGGCCTGCCATCCAGGGTTTCGGCCAGCCGGCGTCGCCAGGTTTCGGGATATGGCTCGGCGCCAGCCGGCGCGATGTACTGGACGTCCACGTCGGGACGCAGGCCCTCGACCGTCTGCAGATACCAGAAGGCTGTCGCCCAGTGCCAATTGGATAGAATCGTAGCATTTGCCGGCGCGTCTCGCAGGATCGGCTCCACGACCTGTCGGGTGTCCGATTGCCGGCTCAACTGACGGTAGCTGGGCGCGATCTGCCAGACGTTGGCCAGCCCGAGCAGCAGTGCGACGGACAGTGTCAGGGCCTGCAGCGCAGGCGATGGTATCAGCCGCCCGAGGCTTGTGCTGAGCGTAGCCGAAGTGCTGGCTGCGCCTACTCCCACGAGGATAACCAGCGCCACGTAGGCCGGCATAAGATACTCGACGGTCTGCGGGGCGCGGTAGGTGATGGCGATGCCGGCGGTTAGGACGAAGCTTCCCGTTAGTAGCGCCCAGTGGTGGATGGAGATTGGAGATTGGAGATTGGGTATTAGGTATTGGAGAAGTGGGAGGATGAGGCCAAGGACGGCCAGGGTCAGGAGGGGCAAGCCGAATTGGATTGTCAGGATGTTGAGCAGTACACGGAGGCGGTCCAGGAGTACCTGGTGACCGGTGAACGCCAGGACATCGCCGCGGAAGCCGCGGGCCAGAACGTGGTTCAGAAATCCATCGAGCGTTGTCAGACCGCCTGGGTCCAGCGGGGCTTTGGCAGCACCGCGGATGGGAAAGTAGAGGAGCACCAGCAGGGGGAGCACGAAGGCGACCGTGCACTTAGCCAGCAGCCGGCCATTCCTCAGGATTCCCGGCCGGATCCCCAACACGTACAGGCCCGCAGGGACGGCAATGAAGGCCAGTGAGCCATGATGCGTCAGGCCGAGGCCGAGTGCGAAAGCCGCGATGGCCAGGTCTCGGTCCTGCCGTGTCTCGCCGTATCGAACCGTCAGCCACAGTACGAGAGCGGCGAAAAACGCGGTCGGCATGCGGATGTTGGCCGTCGTGGCCTGAGCCCAGAAGGTGGTGGCGCCGGCCAGGGCCGCCGCAGCGACCAGGCTGGCCACTGCCGAACCTGTGAGCCGGCGCGTCGTCTGGCTCACCAGTGTCAGCGTCACGGCCGCAAGCACCGCTGACATCAGGTTGAGACGGTTGGCCGGCGTGCCCACGGGGATCAGGGTGAAGACCTTGCCCACGAGTGTATAGAGGGCGTAGCCGGGCGGATGCGCAATTCCCAGGGTCGGGGCGACGAGTTGGAACTCGCCGCTGTCGGCCGGCAGCAGGCCGGGGGACAGGGTGGTGGTATAGACAATCAAGCTGACGAGAAAGACGCCGGCATCATCCCATTTCGGATTTCGGATTTCGGAATTCGGAATAAGAATTCGCAATTCGCAATTCGCGATCCGCAATTGGAGCAGGACGCCCGTAATGGCGACGAATGCAGTGGCAGCGGCCAGGTGTGGGTTGATGGTGGGGGAGACGAGGTAGAGAGCGAGGGCAGCGACCGGGGTCACCTCGCATCCAAGAGCATGGGCCACGCGGGTGAGGGCGAAGCTGGCCAGGGCGAGGACGAGGCTGGCGAACCACACCAGCGGGACGGGCGAGTCCAGCGGCGCGAACTCGACGAAGACGCGACTGACGTAAAGAGCGGCGATTGTGGCCATAATCCAGGGCGCCCATCGCCGTGCATCGACCTGGCGGAAGCTCCATACGTTCACAGCGCGGCAAGTATACCACGCTCAGCACCAGAACTCAAGGGTATCCTGCTGTTCGGCCCATAACAGAGATGTGAGTTGGCCAGGGGACGCTAGAAACGCTACACCGTGGATAACGAGGCGCAACACAGGAGCTGCGGATCAGGCCAAATCCAGAAACGCAAGTGGGTCTCTTGGTCAAGGGGTCAGGCTTCGCAGGAAAGCATAGATGCAAGCCAGTTCCTCGTCGCCTATTCGCTCGGGTGGAAAATCTGGCATGCGCGCACGCGACGTTCGTACCTGGGACCGAAGTTCCTCCAAGCTCAACTGCGTGCCGGCGAGGCGCGGCCCGAATCCTCCCTCTCCCTGGTAACCGTGGCAACCAAAACAGCCAAAGTAGCGATATAGGAGCTCTCCCATCGCACTGTCAGGGCAATCCGCGGTTATCTCGGGATGTGGCCCCGTTGGCTCCAGACTTTGTAGATATGCGTATATGGCAGCCACATCACTCTGACCCACGGCCTTTTCGCTGAAGACCGGCATGTCGCCTAAGGGTTGGTATACTTGCTGCATCACCCGGTCTAGCGACAGTTCCGTACGAGCGATGCTGGGTCCCACAAACCCCTCGCCTTTTACACCATGGCATTGGAAACACCCTATCGCATAAAAGAGAAACTGGCCCTGCCTCACCTGCTCTGGGTGGGGCGTTGGCGTGAGTTGCCCGGCAGCTTCTCTGCGAGAGCTGGCGATCCTGCTCTCATCTGCCGGCGTCTCCATGTGGGAACCGGTAACCGGGGTTGCTGCTAAAGGGGAGATAGAGCTAAACAGCCAAGTCGGAGAGGGGGTAGCTAGTATCAAACCATGCTCGTCATGCTGGGCTGTCGGAATGTAGTTTCTGAGAACCGCCGTGATCATACCAATCACGATTACGATGATGCCGGCAGCCGTTACTTTCCGACCTATGGCTTACACCTCCTCAGTCAACGGGGGAATTACGGGCTATCCGACGGAGTGTCGTGTATCTGGACCGGCCGGCCCGGCGGAGCGAACTCGATGCCGACGCGACTGACGTAAAGAGCAGCGATGACGCCTAAGACCCAGGGCCTCCATCGCCGCACATTTCTCCCTGATCCCCACCCGGCTAATTCGTGATCGCGAGCTTCTCCCAAACGCGACCGGTTGCCAAAGCCAGGGGATGCCCTTTGATTTCTAACAAAGGGAGGCCAGTTCCGTCACGCTCCAACAGCAGCATCTCAGCCATGATGGACAAGGCAATCTCCTCCGGCGTCTCGGCTCTCAGATCCAGGCCGGCGGGAACCCGAACCCGAGCCAGGTCTTCCTCAGGCACGCCTCGCGCCAGTAGATCATCGAAGATGATTTTGGCCTTGCGTCGACTGGCTACCAGGCCGATGTAGGGCGCCGGCGAGCTTGCCACCTGCTCCAGGGCCGGCTCGTCCCAGCCCCAGGTGGCCACTACAATGTTGGTTGAGGGTGTGATGGTGATCGGAATGGCATCAAGCGTTTCAGTCTCTGGATCATAGGGTACAACGATCGCTTCATCAACATCGGGGAAACGTTGTACCCAATCTGAACGGTCATCAACGACGACCACACGCATCCCCAGAATTCGCCCCATCACAGCCAGGGCCAGACCGATATGCCCGGCTCCGATGATCAGCAGTTCCGACCTCGGCTGGACGATATCGACGAATACCTCCATCGGCTCCCGCTCGGAGCTATTCAGTTTCGTGAGCCTGTCAACTTGCGGTTGGTAACCCAGGCGAATTGAGCGATTTCGTCGCAGCGCCTCCTGTGCCTCCAACAGTATCCGGGGCTCCAGCTCTCCGCCGCTCAACCCCCCGCACGTGGACGCATCGTGGCGAACGAGTATCTTCTCTCCCACCTGACAGCTCAGGCCATCGCTTCGGCTCCGCTCAGTGCAAGCCTCCGAGTGCACTACTGTGACCAGAGCTGCCGGCTCGCCGGCCTCGCAGGCATCTACAAGGGTCTCAAACAGCTTGAGTGTCTCGCCCGCACATCCATTTCTCGACCGAGGGCTGAGGACATCGATGAAGACCTCCTGGGTTCCGCCACACAGGCCCAGGCTGTCTGGCGTCTTGCCTACTAGAGGGTACATAGCCAGGCAAGACATCCCGCTAGCCAGAGCTGACTGAGCATCCCGAATGGCTTTGTGCTCCATGCTACCACCCCCAATAGTGCCAACGAAGGAGCCATCGGCTCGAACCACCATCTTGGCAGCGACATGGCGGGGGGTTGAGCCGATGGAGCGTATCACGGTAGCCAGCGCTACGGATTGCCCAGTCCTCAGGGCCTGAGCAATTGTCTGGAATATCTCCTTCATCCCTTTCTCCTCATCTTCCATCTCCTCGACAAGAATGCATCACAGACCAAAGCAGTAGAACGCGACCGGATGATCACTTCGTCCTCAACTTGCTTCACCCGAGGTCGCGCCTCTCTCATCGTCCTCCCGAGCGTTCTCCCGGAACTCCCGAATGCTCCGGCCCAGGGCACCACCCACTTCGGGCAGCCGGCCGACGCCGAAGACGATCAGAAAGATGACTAATACAAGTACTAGCTCAGGACCTCCCAATCCGAACGGCATTTCGCCACCTCCTCACATTCATCTTCATTATCACCCTTCATGCCACGGTGTTCTCCTGTTCAGCCGGCCGGCGTTCGCCCTCTTCCTCGGGCCTGGCACCTTGCCGGAATTCTCGAATCCCTTGCCCAAGAGCCCGTCCCACCTCCGGTAGCCGGCCAACGCCGAACAGGATCAGGATGATCACCAGGATGATGATCAATTCAGCAGGACCTAAACTCGGCAACATTTTACCTCTCCTTTCCTGACGTACTTCAGTCTCGCCTGAAGCCCCCTCTCAAGCCATAGATCACCACTGCCAGCCCCACCAGAGCTACGAGAAGAGTCAACCCGGCAACCACGGCAACGCTGCCGACAAGCCGCAGTGCCGGAGCAACGGTGACTGGTGGCGTCCCTTCTTCGGGGATGGGTGCCTCCTCCACCTTTTCCTCAGTCACTTCTCCGGGGGTGGGCGCTTCCACCACCTCAGGCACCCCTTCCTCAGCCACTGCCCCGAACGTCGCCACAAAGATGTCGAAGTTGCCTGCACTGCCTCGTTGAGAGTGCAGAGCGACCCGTGTCCCGTCAGGGCTCCACACGAAAGGCCCACCGTGGGCGACCTCGGCAAACAGGGTGGTCTCATTACCTCCATCGGCGTCCATCACCTGGATGTCAAAGCGAATCTTCTGCGCCACAGATCGCTCGGCCATGAAGATGATCCGTCCATCAGGCGTCCAGGACGGTAAATAGTTGTTTATAGTGCCGGCCGTAAGCTGCCTGGGGTTGCCACCATCGGCGTCCATCACCCAGATATGTCGCTTGCCCTGCTGATCGGCGTGGAAGGCGATCTTTGTACCGTCGGGACTCCAGGCTGGCTGATGGCAGGCGAAGGTGCATTGGCCCCTTTGTACGTCGGCCAAATCCTTGGTAAGGGGTCTCAGATTACCTCCATCGGCGTCCATGGCCCAGATGTCGTTGCGACCGTCCTGATAGGCAAAGAAGAGGATCTGCGAGCCATTGGGGCTGAAGGAGGCAAACAACTCCTCACCTGGAGCTGTGGTCAGTTGTCTCTGATCACTGCCATCAGCGTTCATGACCCAGATGTCACGGCTGCCGGCCCGGTCTGAGTCGAAGGCAATCCTGGTGCCGTCGGGGCTCCAGGAGGGCCGCCGGTCGCTGGCCGGATCCTGTGTCAACTGAGCCTCGGCACTCCCGTCCACATTGATGGCCCAAACGTCATCATTGCCGCTGCGGCCGGAGTAGAAGGCAATCCTCGTGCCGTCGGGGCTCCAGGCGGGCCTGAGATCAGAGCGCGGATTTGTGGTGAGCTGATCCACACGAGACAACAGCTCTGAGTGGTGACATGTCGCGCATTGGCTGGCTATGGTAGTGTTAGCAGCCTGGGACAGCCAGGGCTCCTGGGCAGGAGCAACGGTCAGATTGGCTTGTGCAGCGGGAGCGTGGGCTTGTATAGTATGGCCGTTCGTCAGGATGAACGCCGCCGCTGCTACGAGAAGTTTGATCAGTTTGTGATTGGTCATGGTTGCTCACTTCTTGAGACATTCGACACCGCTGGATCTATCTCGGAAAGTCTTCCGTATGGCCAGATGCTAGCCAATAGTCACCAGTGGCGGTCCCATGCCACCGTTTGGGGACGTGGAGCTCGCCCTGCTTAAGACCACAAGGGCCGGCTCTCCCAGAGAAGTCGGCCAGTGAGACCAACAGCCTTTGCAGACCGCCAACCCTCACCAACCGACTCCAGCAGGGAGAGCCGGCCTCCATCTCTAGTCAGCGAGTTGACAGAACCTTCGCAGCAGTGGCCACACGCTAGCCTAGGTCAGGGTACTCATCACGGCGCGCTCGATCAGCACCTTGGCCATATCCACCTTGAAGGTGTTGTTGCTCATCGGCCGCGCCACATTGGCGATGCGCGCTGCCGCGACCTCGATGTTGCTGGCGATATCCTTCCCCGCCAGCGCTTCCTCGACCACGGTGGCCCGGTACGGCGTAGGTGCCACGCCACCGAGCACGATCCGGCCATCCGTCCAGACGCCGTTCTCCGAGGTGACGACGGCGGCCACGCTGACCACCGCGAAGTCGTACACCGCGCGGTCCTTGATCTTGATCCAGGCCGTCTTGGTGTTGGGAGCCAGCGTCGGGATCTGCACGTCGACCAGAATCTCGGAGTGCTGTAGGATATTCTCCCGCAACACGTCCTCCCGAGGCCCGATGAAGTAGTCATCAAAGGGCACCACCCGCTCTCCACCCGGCCCGGAAATCCTGGCACTGGCATTCAGGGCCAGCAGGGCCGTGGCCGAGTCGGAGGGATGCACGATGTAGCACAACTCGCCCTCGATGATGCAGTTGTAGCGGTTGTCCCCCGTCACGGCGAAGCAGAAATCGCCGCCCTTTTTGTAGCAGTCGAAGTGGCGGCCCCGGAGGAACCAGCAGCGTGGACGCTGGTTGATGTTGCCGCCGAGGGTGGCGAGGTTGCGGATGAGAGGCGAGGCCACGCTGCGCACCGCGTCGGCCAGGACAGGCCAGCCTTGCTGGACGTCGGCCGAGATCTCCACATCGGTCAAGGTGGTCGCGGCGCCGATGCGTACGCCATCGGTCGTGCGGTCGATGCCGTGCAACTCAGGGATGGTGGTGATGTCAATGATGTATTCAGGATAGGGCATGCCAGAGCCATTGATCCAGTCTTTCATGACGCCGGTGATCAAGTCGCTACCGCCGCCGACGACCTTGGCCGTGGGCCCGAACCGATCCAGCATAGCGACGGCTTCCTGAACAGTCGTAGCGTCGTGCAGTTCAAAGGCTTTCATTTTATTACCTCCTGTATCGTTCAGGCCCTACACGCTCTTCATGGCCGCAAAGAGCTTGTCACGGAGCATGGGGTTGTGGAACAGCCGGACGCCGGTCGCGTTGAAGATGGCATTGCCGATGGCAGGGCGAGCCGTGGCGATAGCCGGCTCCCCGATGCCGTGAGCGCCGAAGGGGCCATACTCCCTGGGATACTCGACCAGGATGACCTCGATGGTGCGAGGCACATCCTTGATGGTCATGAGCTTGTAGTCGAGCAGATTGTCGTTGAGGGGCAGGCCGGTGGCTGCATCGACGAGGAGTTCCTCGGTGAGGGCTGCGCCGATGGCCATGATCACTCCACCCTCGATCTGCTGCTCGAGGGCGCGTGGGTTGAGTGCGCGGCCGATGTCGTGGGCGGCGACAAAGCGGGTGACGCGGACCTGGCCGATGGCGGTATCGACCTCTACCTCACAGGCGGCGGCTGCGTTAGCCTTCTGCTGCCACTGCGTGGGTCGCAGCTTCCAGCCGCGGCCGTGGATGGGATAGCCTGCCTTGCCCACGGCTTCCGCGACGGTCACCTTCTGGTCGGGGTCGTCCTTGACGAATATCTCACCTAGCTTGACCACCAAGACATCGGGCTCGACCTCCAGTAGCTTGGCGGCGACCTCCAGAAGTTGCGCCTTGGCGTCGCGCACAGCCTCGACGACCCCCCAACCACCCGAGACGGTCATGCGGCTGCCCCAGGTCCCGCCGGTGTCCGTGGTGAATTCCGTGTCCACGTCTGCGCTGATCTTGACCTGCTCGATGGGCAGGCCCATCTCCTCAGCGGCCATCATGGCCATAACGGTACGCTGACCGCCGCCGATCTCCTGGGCGGCGGAGACGACCTCCAGGGTGCCGTCGGGGTTGAACTTCACCTGACCGGACATGGGAGGGGAGACAGACCCGTGGGTGCAGACGTGGGCGGTGATGCCGATGCCGTGGAAGACGCCGGGGCGGACCTCCTTGGCGCCGGGTGCATGCCAGTTCTCCTTCCAGCCGATGCGCTCGGCCGCCTGGACGAGGCACTCTCGCAGGCCGCCGAGGGGCTCTGAGAAGGGCAGGTCGTTGTCCTGGTTGCCCACCTCATTGATGTTCTTGAGGAGGAACTCCAGGGGATCCATGCCCAGTTCGTAGGCGACGCGGTCCATGTGGGTGACAATCGCCCAGGTGCCCTGGGGGTGGCCCACACAGCGCAGGGCACCGGCCTTGTACTTGTTGGTGAAGACGTCCACGGTGGTGAACTCGGCGTTGGGGATGGTGAAGAGCTGCTGAATAGGGAACAGCGGGCCCGTGGCACGGCTTCTAACCTGGGCGCCCACGTCGGCGGCCACCCGAGCCTGGAGGGCAGTGAGCGTGCCGTCCTTCTTCACCCCGCTCTTGAGGTCAATCTGGGTGGCATAGCGATGGGAGTGAATGATCGTATCCTCGGAGCGGGTCATCTCGGCGCGGATCGGACGGCCGGTCATTTTGGCCAGCAAGGCGGCATGGACCGTGTACTCACCGCCTCTGCCCTTGTTGCCGTAGCCAGAACCCATGAAGCCCGTCTGAATAACCCGGATGAGGTTCATGGGCATTTTCAGGTAGCGGGAAACGGCCTGGCGTGTGGAATGGGCGCCCTGAACAGCACCCCACAGCACCAGCTTGTCCCCCACCGGCGAGCTCTCCCAGTTGGCGACAAACACGTGAGACTCCAGGTGTTGGTGGAACTCGACGGAGGTGGTGTACTCTCCTTCGAGGATGAGATCCGCCTCGTCGAAGCCCTTGGCGAGATCACCACGGGTCGTGGTCTTCTCACCAACGATAGTGCCCTTATTCTCGTTATCCCACAGCTTGGGCACCACATCGGTCTGAGCTTCGAACATGTCCAACACAGCGGGTAACACCTCGTACTCGACCTCGATGAGGTTGATGGCCTCGTCGGCGATGTGCTCGTCCTCGGCGGCCACGGCAGCCACGGCGTGGCCGACCTCGAGGAGCTCCTCGTTGAAGATGTAGCGGGGTAGGGCCCCGCCGGTAAAGGTTACGTCCTTGAGCTCTTCGGGGAGGTTGCCGCGATGGAGCACGGCGTGCACACCTGGCAGTGCCTCAGCCTTACTGGTGTCGATGGACTTGATCCTGGCATGGGGATGGGGGCTGCGCAGGGTTTTCATGTGCAACATGCCAGGCAGGGATAGGGTCTGGACATACTGGCCCTGGCCGGTGACTACGCCCGCGCCCTGCATTTGGGGGAACCACCTGCCCAGGACGTCGAACTCTTCCTTGGCAGCAGGTTTCTCCGGAGGCACGGCGCCGAAGCCCGGGAGCTCATCCTGATGCTCGAGAATCAGCTCCTCTACTTCTTCCCAGTCCTCGGCCACAGCCATCTGGAAATCAGGATCCTGGGTGATCTTCCAAACTTCTTCTTTCTCAGCCATTGGACGGTTCTCCTTTTATCTAGACGCGCTAGGCCCTCATCCACTCGGCGGCCTGCAAAACGGAGTCGTAGATCTTGGGGTAGTCCCCACAACGGCAGACGTTACCGGCGAGGGCGTCGCGGATGTCGTCCTCGGTGGGGTTGGGATTCTGCGACAACAGGGCATAGGTGGACATGACAAAACCGGAGGTGCAAATCCCGCACTGGAAGCCGCCCTGCTCGATGTAAGCCCGCTGGATGACATGGAGATCCTCGTAGCGGGGGCCAGCGGCCAGGCCCTCGACGGTCACGATGTTCTTGCCATCCAGGCGCGCAGCGAGGACGGTGCAGCCGTTAACGGCACGGCCATCGACGAGGACGGCACAGGCGCCGCACTGTGCCCGGTCACAACCTCGCTTGGTGCCCTTGAGGCCCAGCTTGAAGACGAGAACCTCCCACAGGGACCAACGGACGTCAGTGACGACATCGTAGTCGATGCCGTTGATGTTGAGGGTCACCCGGCGCATGGTTGCAGGCAGCTCTTCTGCTGGCACCTCAACGGCGGGGGCTTCGGCGGGGACTTCGACTTCGACGGGGACTTCCTTAACAATTTCCACGGGGCCGGGGGCAGCAGGTCTCAAAGTGGCCACTCCAGCGGCGGCGGCAGCGGCCCCGACGGCAGCCCCGGCGCCGGCTCCGACCAGAAAGTCCCTCCGCGTGATGAGGGAGCGCTCTTGCTTTAGTTCCTCATCTTCGGTGGATACCTCTTCCGCAGGTACTTTCTTCTCATCCATAACGATTCATCCCTCCTTGTTTAGAGTATCTAGAGTTCCCCAGGGGGAAACTTGCAGAACTCGGCACAGCAATCTCTTGTTGAGGCCTGCGTGAACCCTCCTTTCTCCTCATTACTCCACTTTGCTCCATATCCATATCACTTCATTGTTCGATAACTCCTTGACCAGATGTTACCCAAAATCCACACGAGCGCTTTCATCTCGCGAGAGCCCTTCTGATCAATTATAATTGCATTAGTGCTTTTTCGCGATGGCCCAATGGTATCAGCCTTTTGGTCCAAATGGTATCAACTGGGTGTAGCACACTCACTGATTGGGTGCCCCAGCCGCGCAACGACGAAACAGAGTGCTCACCATTACGCCAACACCCCAATTTCATTCAACTGGTGCACCAGTTCCAGCGGCTGACGGGAGCGCAATGCATAGTCTTCGTTTTCTTCCGACATCGTGCGCCAATACGCCTCCAACTCCGCCAGGGTGTACCGTCCATCTAGCCGCGCGATGAGGTCCAGTTCAGCCGGACGAAGGTCGAGGTACCGACCGGTCGTCTGGTTGACGATACGGTCCGTTGTACGAACGAAGCCCTGGAAGAAGTATTGGCCGTCCACAAACTCGACCTGGTCGTGCAGTTTGAGCGGCCGGCCAGCATACCGCTCTCTCAGCGGCTCCTCCGTCCATTCACTTCCAAACAGCCCGCCGCAGATTTCCTTCGCTTCCTCGTAGTCATAGCTGCCAAAGAGGCTGAGCGACTCCAGTCGGCCGGCGTACCCCGAGGCGGCCAGGACAAAGGCCTGGCGGTCGAACACGCCGTCCCTGCTCATCAACAGGCGCTTGGCCTCCCACCACCACGACTCCATTGACTTGTTGTAGGTATACCAGAACGCAACCATCTCCTGGTAGGCCTTCACCATTTGGAGGACCGTGGATTGATAGAAGTCCCACAGCCAGGTCCGCGCGACCGAACCAAGATTGAACATACTATTGATGGTGTAGGCAGCTTTTTGGCCCACTTCATGAGCCAGCATAACGCCAGAGGATAGGACAGGGTCCACGAAGGCGCCTGCATCACCAGCCATCGCCCAGCCATCGCCATACAACTGCCGGCAGACATAGGACCAGTCGCGGATGGTCATAATATCTTGTTTCTGGTCAGGCGTAAGTCTCACCAGCTTTGCGCCCTCCAGGAGTTCGGTAATCTCGCTGCACCCGTTGATCTCCTCCGAATAGGCTTCATAGGGCCTGAGCTCTCTCTCACGATACAGCGTAGTATGCGTTACAAAGCCCACACTGATGACATTCTCGCGCACGGGTATATACCAGATCCAGCCTCTAGGAGTAGAGACGATAAAGATACGGGTCAAGTTGGGATAGCCCACATACTCGAACTTCCACTTCGCATCCTGCCAGTAGCCATAGAGCGCCAGGTTGTTCATACGTGCGTCGTACACGCGCAAGTCGAACTGGTTCGCCAGCCACCCATCCTGGCCACTGCAATCCATAACCCAGCCGCTTTCGACTCTGTGAGTGGTACTTCCTTCTACATACTCGACGCCGATCATGGTACCATTCGAATCCTGAAGGGGTTCGGTGGCCCGGCAACCCTCCTTAACTTCGACCCCAAACTCCCTGGCGTGATCCAGCAAGAGTTTATCGTAGTCGTGGCGGGTGACTTGCCAACCCTTGGTGAAGTACTTGGGCAAGGCGACCCCGTCGCGTTCCAGGTGTGTGCCCACTTCCGAGAACTCAAACCCCCACGGCTCGCGGCCGTGTCCCCAGATAAAGGTCGCGCCCAGTTTCTCTGGAAAGCCGAAGCTGTCCACCTTGTCGTACACTTCCATTTCGTGGAGGACTGGGGTCGCGCCGGCGAGTAGAGATTCCCCGGTGTGGTGCCGCGGGAACTGCTCCTTTTCTAGAATCAGCACGTTCAACTGTGGCATATACTTCTTAGCCAGGCAGCCAATGGTACTGCCGGCAGGACCACCGCCGATGATCACGACATCATAGTTGTTCATTTCATCACCCCCGTTTCCGAAGTCATTATGCCAACGATATCTGGGGTTCATCAAATACCAGATGATTCATTATACTATGATACCATTGGGGTTTGGTATGACCCAATGGTCCCAAATTTTCATCCAAATGGTATCAACTTGGTGTGCCATAATCACTGATTGAGTGCCCCACCCGCATAATGACGAACAGAGTGCTCAGCATGCGCCAAATCCCAATTTCATTCAACTGGTGCACCAGTTCCAATGGCTGGCGGTGTGCTTCTTATCTCCTTCCATCGCAGGTATAACGTCCATCCCAATACCGACAAGACTCCTGTAGACCAAGCGCCATGGCCTCTTCGACGAAGGCCTGGCGATGGACGGCATCGAAGAATCCAGCGGCCATCCGTCTCCTCCGCTCCCAGTCGGCCTGGCTGTCCTTCACATCGAACCGGTTGCCGAAATGTCTTCGATGAAGCAGTTCCCGCTCCCACGATGAATGACAGTTGACAGCTTCAGCGACAACTAAGAGCATACGTTGAACAGGTTCCGGTTCAACCAGACTGGGGATATCCCACTGACTAATCCGCTTCAGTATCTCAGCCAGGCCTGTACCGGCCCAGGTGTGCGGACGATCAATGGACAGTTCGTCGGCCAGCGACCACAATCCCGGCACAATCTCCTGCCACCGTGGGTTCCCCGACAACTGACAGGTAACCGTCTCGCGAAAGGCCTCGTCTACGGTCAGATGACTAATGTAGCCCAAGACAAAAGCCTGTTCGTGGGCGCTGAGGCAGCGCGGGTCACTGACTTCCGGGCGCATACGACACATCGTCTCCACCGCGCGGCGCCACGTGGCAGGATCGCGGTCGTGGTAGAAGTGAGTTGAAAACTTATCATAACCCGCGAAAATGCGAAGCGCATCCGGCGCGGCCAGGCCGGCGAGCGTCGCGGCAAGATGTCGCTCCATCAAGACAGCCATGGCCGGCCGCTGCGCCCGCAGGGACTCCTGCAAGCTGAAGAGCAAACTGAGATGGCAAATTGCGCGTGGCATAGGGCGGTCACTTACTCCTCCCTGAGAGGGAAGCCCTCGGCCTCGACAATTTCCCGGATCTCCTCGACGGTGGTGACCTCGGGGTCGTAGGTGATGGTTAGCGAGTTTTCATCCGCCAGTCCGTCCTCGACACCCGGCTCCTCTAGCAAAATCTCCAGTACCCGGTCTGCATCTTCGACGGATGGAACGGTGGTCCGGAACTCGAGGATCACTTTTTCTAGCTTCTTCTTCGGTGTCGGCGTGGCGGCCGGTTTCGGCGTCGGCGTTGGGGGTGCCGGTGTGGCCGTTGGTGGCACCGATGTTGGCGTGGGCGGGGGGGAAGTTGGCGTAGGCGTCGCTGGCTCCCTACCACGACCACATCCTGTTGCCAGCAGAGCGATCACCATGAGCAATATACCCCCGGTAGCGAGAATGCCTCTCATTGTGGTCGTACACCTCCTCGGGTCTTGTTTTGACAGTGGCTTA
>JBHIAO010000058.1:0-19431 GCA_046758565.1 Anaerolineae bacterium | reverse complement strand
GATGAGCGTGACCGTCAATTGCACCGCAACCGGCGGCCGATCGATCCTTTCAATAGTATCGAGCAAGAGCTCAACACTGCGCAGTCCGGATTCGTACAACGGCTGGCGAATGGTCGTCAATCCAAGGTGCTCAGCAACTTCAATGTCATCGTACCCCACGATGGCCACGTCTTCCGGCGAACGCAGGCCCCGCTCACGCAACGCTTCCAACACCCCCATCGCCTGAGTGTCGCTCGCGGCGAAGATGGCTGTCGGTGGAACATCCAGATCCAGCAGCCGGTCAGCCATCACTTTAGCCTGATAGTGGCCGTGCTCTCCCTGCTGGTGGTATTCGGACCTGAAGGGGATGCCGGCCTCTTTCAAGGCACGGCGATAGCCAAGATAGCGATCCCGGCTTGAGGTAAAGTTGAACGGATTCTCTAACGGGTCGCTGATGTAGCCGATCTTATGATGACCCAGGTCAATCAGATGTTGCGTGGCTAGCCGGCCGCCCGTTACATCGTCGACAACGACGCGGTTGAGCTCCGGATGATGAGCATCGACGAGCACTGTTGGCATGCCAGCCTGCGCGAAGTAGCGGACATCCTCATCGGTGGGTGGCAGGGAAATGACAATGAGACCATCAATCCGCCGCCGGTGAGGCACTTCCCGGAAACAAGCATCGCGCTTTTCCGGGGTTTCCACATTGTATACGATGAGATCGTATTCGCTTTCGGCCACCGCAGCTTCCACACCGCGCAGGCGCTCAACGAAGGAGGGACGGGTGAAGAAAGGGACAATGACACCAATGGTGAGGGTTTTGCGCAGGGACAGCCGGCGGGCAATGGGGCTTGGCCGGTAGTCCAGCTCTGCGATAGCCGCTAGCACCCGCTCACGTGTCTCCGGGCGTACCTTTGGACTGTTGTTCAACACCCGCGACACGGTCCCGATGCCAACGCCGGCGCGTTCGGCTACGTCGTAGATTGTGGGAGACATGCACTGATCCTGATCAAGTCAACAGGCCATCGTGGAAGCGCTTCCAAATGGAAGCGCTTCCATTATACCAAATTACTGCTGGCCCTGTCAAGAGAGCAGCGGGAATTTTGAGGTTTGTTAAAAGATTGCTGCGCCTGGAGCCAGAGCTCGGCGGGCAGTCGCGCGTCACGGAAGATGACTACCTCGAAGGCTCGCCCGAGCTGATCGTCGAGGTAGCTGCCAGTAGCGCTGCTTACGACTTGCACGATAAGCGCCGCGTCTACGCGCGCAACGGCGTGCAGGAATATCTGGCTGTGCAGATATACGAGCAGCACATTGACTGGTTTGCCCTACGCGAGGGCGTCTATAAGCCGCTTGCGCTGGACGCGAGTGGTGTGCTATGCAGTGAAGTGTTTCCAGGACTCTGGCTGCAGCCGGCTGCTTTCTGGTCCGGCGATTTGGCGGGGATGTTGGCTGTGTTACAGGAAGGGCTCGACTCGCCGGAGCACGCCGCTTTCGTTGCACAGTTGCAGGCACAACAACCGACCGGCACATCTGCCACTGAGATTGGAGATTAGAGGTTGGAGATTGGGAACACCGAATCTCCAATCTCTAATCTCCAATCTCCAGTCCCTATGCCTCCAGGAGCTGGTCAAACAAACGCAGATAGTCCGCCAGGTGACGTGTCGATAGGAAACGCCGGCGGACGTGCTGGCGAGCCGCCACACCCATTCTACGGGCCTCTTCCGGCTTCTCCAACAGGTACAGGATCTTCTCCGCGCACGTCTCGACATCCTCGACCAGAAAACCGGTCTTGCCGTCGATGATTTGCAGCGGGATACCTCCCGCCTTGCCGCCAACGACCGGCTTCCCCTTCCACAGCCCCTCCGTTACAACCAACCCGAATCCTTCGCGCGTGGATTTCTGGATGACGACGTCAGCAGCCGTCTGGAAGGCGTTCACTTCGTGGCTGCCTACGCCGTGGAAGTTGTGGAGAATGCGGATGTCGAAATCTTCACCCGCGTGGCGCACAGTCTTGTCGTAGTAGTCCCACCCCTCCGGGTCGTCTGAGGCCATGGAGCCGACGAGGGCCAGTTGGACCTCGGGCACCCGCTGCCGGACAATGCGATAGGCGTCGATGACCCCAAGGGGATCTTTCCACGGGTCGAAGCGGCTGACCTGTACAAGTAGTGGCCGGCTGGTGTCAAAGCCGTAGCAGGTCACAATCGCATCGGCGGCGGCCGGGTCCATGGGCGTGTTCTTGGGCGAGAGCGGGTCGATAGTGGGAGGGATAATGGCCAGGTGCTCGAAATCGACACCCGGGCCGACGTACTGCTCCATGGTGAAAACAGCCCCTGGATGCGCGTCGATGTATGATGCCAGGAAGTCCCAGTAGTTGGGGTTGGGGTGCGAGGTGTCGATGTGGCAGCGCCAGATCCAATGTCTGCCGTGATGGCCCTCTGTGTAGTGGAGCAGGCCGGCCGGCTGGGGGTCGTGCACCACCACGAAGTCGTAGTCGCCCTCGAACTTCTGGGCGTTCAGCTCGTTGTAGCGCTGCCAGATGGCCTTCATCTCCTCGGTGAGAGGAAGGTCCATCCCTTGTAGCCCATTGTGCATCGCCTTGGTGACGTCGAAAAACTCATCCGCGCCCTCGATGACCTGCCACTCGGCGTCCAGGCCGGCGTCGCGCATGAGCGGCACGAGGGTGTACAGGATTTCCGCCACCCCGCCGCCGAACGCGGTGGCGTTAACGTGCACTACACGGGCACCGTGCAGCGAGGTCGCCAGTTCGCGGATGCGATCCACGGCCTCGTCCCCCGCAATGGGGCGGTAGTCGTCCAATGACCGGGTTGCGATCTCGACTCCTGGCAGCACGCGGGTCTTATCCTTTAACCGAGCCGGCCAGGATGCCGCGCACGAAGTAGCGCTGCAGGCTGAAGAAGATGACCAGGGGCAGCATCATGGTGATGAAGGCCGCCGCGGTGAGCAAGTGCCAGTCCTGGCCCAAGGAGTTGACCAGGTTGGCCATCTTGAGCGTTAGTGGCGTCACCCCCTCGGCCCCACCCAGATAGATGAGCGCTACCAGCAGGTCGTTCCATACCCATAGGAACTGGAAGATGGCCAGCGAAGCAAGGGCCGGGACGGAGAGGGGTAGCGCCAGGCGGGTGAAGGCCGTGAGCTGAGACGCGCCATCTATGAAAGCCGATTCGAACAGGTCTTTGGGCAGCGCACCGAAGAAGTTCCGCAGCAGATAGACGGCAAAGGGCAGCCCATAGCCGGTGTGGGCCAGCCACACGGCGAGGAAGGTGCCGGCCAGCCCCAGCCGGTTGTACAGCCGCAGGATGGGGATCAGGGTCATCTGCAGGGGGACCACCAGCAGGCCAACGACGACGACGAAGAGAACCTGTCGCCCCGGGAATTCCATCCAGGCGAAGGCGTAGGCCGCGAAGGCCGCCACAGTGATGGGGATGATGGTGGAGGGAATGGCGATGACCAGGCTGTTGAGGAAGGCTTGACCCATGCCGCTGGTGGTGATAACGCTCTCGTAGTTCTCCAGGGTGAAGACGAACGGCGTTTTGAAGGCCGTCCACCACCCGGTAGTGAGGACGTCCCGTTCCGGCCGGAAGGAGCTCACCAGCAGTCCCACAGAGGGGAGCATCCAGATCAGGCTGATGGCGATAATTGCCGTATGCAGCGGTGCGCTCGAGAGAGCCTTTGTTAGTCTTGCGGTCATCGTATAGCCTCCTGTTCCTGGAATCGGCGGATGTTGACCACCATCACCGGGATGATGGCCAAGAGTAGGATCACGGCGATAGCGCTGGCCCGCCCAAACTCGCGGAAGGCGAACATCTCCTTGTACATTCGGTTGGCGATGACTTCCGTGCCGAAAGCGCCGTTGGTCATCACATATACGATGTCGAATATCTTTAGCACGTTGATGACCATGGTGGTGGCCACGACGGCGATGGTCGAGCTCATCATGGGCAGGATGATTCGCCAGAAGACTTGCCACTCGTTAGCTCCGTCCACCCGGGCCGCCTCCAGAAGTTCTCGGGGGATGCCCTTATAGGCAGCCGAAAGGATCACCAGGCAGAAACCGGTCCAGATCCAGACCCCGACCCCGATGAGGGCGAAATTATTCACCGTTCGCTCAATCACCCACCCGACTGGCTGAGCGAAAGGGGCCACAAGAGCGTTGAGTAGGCCGATCTGGGGTTGGCCCGCTGGCCTGAAGGCGTACACGAACTTCCAGATTACCCCGGCACCGACGAAGGAGATGGCCATGGGCAAGAAGATGATGGACTTGGCCATCGTTTCGTAGCGCACGCGATCTAAGAGAACGGCCAGGATCAGCCCCAGGGACACGGTGGCCGCGGTGAAAACCACCAGCCAGAGGAGGTTGTTCCTAAACGCGGTGAGCATAGTCTTGCTGGTGAGGGCATAGCCCCAGTTGTCCAGGCCGACGAACGTCTCTGAACGCTTATCGAGGAAGCTGAGATAGACGGTGTTAAGCGTCGGGTAGACCAGAAAGACCGCCAAGATCACAAGCAGCGGCCCCACGTACACCCAGGGCCGCACTCGCTGCTGTGTTTTGTCCGGGAGGAACTTAGTCAGGAACTCCAGGCCCAGGAAGAATGCAACTATCCCGCCCACCCCCACGACAATAGCCAGGAGTATGCTAAGGACTTGGATTATAAAGGCTTCCATCTCTCTCACCTCCGCATCACGGCAGAAAGGGTGAGGCAACCCCGCTGGGAGCGGGGTTGCCTCGGTCCCCACTAAGCCATGAACCACTACTCCCCGTAAGCATCCACGGCCGTGGCCTCGATCTCCGTCAGGACGGTGTCCAAGTCCTTGCCACCGACGTAGTCCAGCACGCCGGTCCAGAAGGACCCGGAGCCAACGGCAGCGGGCATGGCATCACCACCGTCGAAGCGAGCCACCTTGGCGCTGGTCAGCGCTTCGCCGATCTGCCGGGTGAGAGCATCGGGATAGGCGTCCAGGCTCACCTCCCGGTTGGCCGAGACGAACCCGGGCCAGACGCTGGCCGCCAGCTCCTGCGCTTCGGCTGAAGCCAGGTACTCCACCAACGCCCGGGCCTGAGGCGTGTCATTGAAGACGACGATGAAATCGCCCGCAGTCAGCGCCGGGGTGCCGTAGGCAGGATCGATCTCGGGGAAGGGGAAAAAGTTGTAATCCTCGCCGGCTACCACGCCTTCTGGGAAGAAGACCGGGACGAAGCTGGCCTGTTTGTGTAGATAGCAGCCGGGCGGGTCAGTGAACAAACCGGCAGGCGAGTCGCCGAAGTTGGTGGCCAGCACGCCCGTCGTCCCGCCGAACAGGTAAGCCTCATTGGTGACGATTTCCCCGAAGGTCTCCCAGGCGGTCCTGACGGCCGGATCGATCCAGGGAATCTCGTGGGCCACCCATTGATCGTAGACATCGGGTCCGGCGGTGCGGAGCATGATGTCCTCGATCCAGTCCGTCCCTGGCCAGCCGCTGGCGGCGCCACTCTCGAAGCCGACGCACCAGGGCGTGCCGCCGTCGGCCACCATCTGATCGGACAGGGCGATCAGTTCGTCCCAAGTTGTGGGCACCTCATAGCCAGCCGCCTCGAAGGCCTTGGGGTTGTACCAGACCAGGCTCTTGTAGGACGGCTTGAAGAAGACGCTGACCAGAGCCCCCTCGACGCTCGACACGTCTATCCAGGACTGCCCGTACTCGCTCAGCAGGGTGTCCATATCCAGGAAGGTGCTGAGATCCACCAGGGCGCCGAGCTCGGCTAACTCCGCCACCTGGCCAGGGTTAGGCAGGATGGCAACGTCAGGCGGGTTTCCGGCCTCCACGCGGGTGGTGAGCACGGTGGGCAGGTCACGGGTGCCCAGGAAAGACATCACGATCCCTGTCTCCTCACTGAAGGGCGCCACGATTTGCTCAAAGGCCGGCAACTCATCTGCGCCGCTCCATACGCCGAAGACGATCACTGACCCGGCCGGGGCCACGGGCACCTCAACTTCCTTCTCGACGACGACGGTTTCCTTGACCGTCACCTCCTTCTCGACAACCTGCGGGGTGGGCTGAGCGCAGGCTGTCAGGATCATACCGATCACTGCGGCCAGCGCAAAGATTGTCCACAAAGACCTTTTCATTGTCTCTCCTCCTCAAGTCTATTAGATGTTCGATTCGTGTCGATACTACACCAGGGGTCGCTAGAGGTCTAATACACCACCTCCTTTCCCGTATCAGTAGCCAGTAGTCAGTAGTCAGTAGTCAGATGCCAGTAGTCAGGGGTCAGGTGATGGTCGCGATGTGACTCTGACTACTGGCTACTGACTACTGACTTCCACACGAGTCTCGCACGACCAATGTCGTTTGGAGCAAGATTTGCGTCTCTTCGGGCTCCTCGCCCGCAATGAGACGCAGTACCAGCCGGGCCGCCTCAGCACCTAACTGATGTGCCGGCAGCCGGATGGTCGTAAGCGGTGGATCCACGTAGCGAGCCACGGGCACGTCGTCAAATCCCACTAGTGCGATGTCACCCGGTACTCGCAAGCCCCGCATCTTGATGGCTTCCAACGCCCCGAAGGCCACCAGGTCGCTGGCCACAAGCACGGCGTCAGGCGGCTTTCCGTCCAGTAAAGACATCATGGCGGCGTAGCCACTCTCCTCACGGAAATCACCGTATCGAACCAGGGCCGGGTCGTACGGAATCCCGTGGGCCTCCAGGGCTTGCTGGTAGCCGGCCCGCCGTTGCTCACTGGCGGTATATGCCAACGGCGCATTGGTGATAAGCCCGATGCGCCGATGTCCAAGTCTTATGAGGTGCTCGGTTGCCCGATACGCCCCATCGACGTTGTCAACGTCCACGAAAGGCGTCGGTGTCTTCGGCAACTGGCCTAGCAGTACAACGGGGAAACCCTCTGCGTACAACTGAGGCAGTTGCTCATCGTCCGATCGCGGGCCTGAGAGAATGATCCCGTCGATGTGCCTGCCCCGAACCAGCGCGACGTACGCATCCGGTCGCGTCACGTCCTCGACATATTGCAGGAGTACCTTAAAGTCGTGCTCTTGTGCCACCCGACCAACGCCATGTAGCACCTGGGGCAGAAAAGCATCGGCAAACACGCGATCAGGCGTCTGACACAACACCAGGCCCAGTGTATGGGTCTGCCGGCAAACAAGGGATCGGGCTGCGGCATCTGGATGGTAGTTCAGCTCGGCGGCTGCTCGAAGGACCCGCTGCCGTGTCGCTTCGGAGATGCTGGCACCCGGAGCGTTGTTCAGGACGAGAGAGACCGTCGTGCGGGACACGCCGGCTCGTCGGGCGACATCAGCACTGGTTATCCGGTTCCCTACCTCGGCCATCTGTCAACTACCGTAAGAGGCCACAAAAGTCTCAAGAACTCAGAGGGGGAGGTAACACGTGTTACTTACTTTAATATCATACCATAAACCGGCGACAACGTCAAGACGAAGTCGTCAAGAAAGGAACAAACTCATTTCGTAACCGAAGAAATTCAAACAGGGCCGGGCAGATGGCTACGGACAGGCCAGGAAGACACAGGGGTTGCGCTTGGCGCCGTTGTGAATGATCTCGAAATGCAAATGGGAGCCGCTCGACCAGCCACCAGACCCGTAGGTGCTGCCCACGCCACCGATCAATTCGCCACGCCTGACAGACTGCCCGAGATCGGGTGAGTACCAACTGAGGTGAGCATACAGGGTGCGGAATCCATTGCCGTGGTCAATCTCGACCGCGTAACCATAGCCCCACGGATGCCAGCCGGCAAAGGAGACATAGCCGGCATCCGCCGCGTACACCGGCGTTCCCTTGGGCGCACCAATGTCGATAGCGGGGTGGCCTGACCGGAAACCCTGGGTGAAGTTGCCGCTGACAGGCATGACGAAAGCCCCGGCGCCTTTCAAGGCTCCTGGCGGCGCACTGGTCAGGCTCACGGTGCGACGCGGTGGGATGGGTTTGACACCGCCTGGGATCATGATCTTTTGACCGACAGCCAGCTCCTGCCCTTCGGCGAGGTCGTTGGAGGCGTAGTTGACGATGGCCTCGGGGCTGGTGCGATAGCGCTTGGCCAGGCCGGCCAGCGTGTCACCCCGGCGCACAGTGTAGATGAGACCGTCAATGGGCGGTATGACGAGCTCGTCGTTGACAGACAGCATGTCCGGACTAGACAGATCGTTATTGGCCCACAGCGTATCCTGGGTTATGTTAAATTTTGCGGCGATGTCCCACAGCGTATCGCCATACCGCACCGAATAGGTGACGACGTCGGTGCGGGCAACCGGTATCAGCGAGCCCTCAGGATCAATACCTCGGGTGACAAAGCCGGCATCGACAAACATCGAACCGCCGCGCCCGAGCCCTACACCGAGCCCTGCGGTGTCCTGAGCCCTGTCGCTTGTCCTGAGCCTCGTCGAAGGGAAGGGCTGTCGAAAGGCCGAAGTGTCAGCCGTGACCGCCGGTATCTGGCGTTTCAGGAAGCCACGCTCGATGCCTTTACTGAGCCCAGCCGAAGTGCCAAAGTAGGCGAGCTGATTTCGAGGTGCAAACAGCAATACACGCTGCTTGAACGCTCGCGCGGGCGATACGGGAGCAGTCGGCCAGCGCGCCCACGATAGCCGGCCAAGCAGTAACGCGGAGCCCAACAGCACCAGCACAGCCACATGAGAGACCAGGCGTGCGGAAATCGCCCCCGGTCTATCTGGATGTGTCAGTGGCAAGCTGACTGTCTGGATACGGACGGATGAAACGCCGATCTGCTTATCAGCTCGCCATTCAGATGGCGGGTCGACCTGTGATTGTTCCGTGCCCTCTGACTCCGGCAACTCCTCGATGGTTTCGCTAACCCCCACAAGGAGCGCCACTGGTTCAGGTGTATCCGTTTCGACGTCAGCGTTCAAAAAGCCCTCCTCGCTGTGACGATGACGCCGGCCTGAAGCCCCCGCGGGCCGACTTTTTGAACGGTGGCAGGTGGCAACGACTCAGGGATACCAGCCACGAGAATCTGTATAATGTTGTAAGACCTTAGGATGCCAACCATGCCTGACGCACGACCCGTAGTCAGGCTCGATATTGGAGCCAGCGACATAAGTTGGGCCAGGGATCATCATGCGCATTGCGGATCGTGCTTAGCGACTCCCCTCACAGGCAGGTTTGTGCAACTTTCAGAACAAGCCGTTACTACGAAATCTACAGGTAGTCTTGATGAAGCGTGTCCAGAAATTCTTGGTTAGATTTGGCTCGTGCCAATCGCTGGATTACGGCCTCGGTCGCTTCGACCCCGCCACCAATGGCATCGATCATCCGCCGCAGTAGCCACACCTTCTGGAGCGTGTCTGGCTCCAGGAGCAGTTCTTCGCGGCGTGTACTGGAGCGCTCGATGTCGATGGCCGGGAAGATGCGTCGCTCCTGTAGGCGCCGGCTCAGGTGTAACTCCATGTTCCCGGTGCCCTTGAATTCCTCGTAAATCACATCGTCCATGCGGCTACCGGTATCGACCAGGCACGTAGCTATGATGGTCAGACTCCCGCCTTCTTCGAGATTGCGGGCCGCGCCGAAGAAGTGCTTGGGCGGATACAACGCCGCCGGATCCAGACCACCTGATAGTGTACGCCCACTCGGCGGAACTGTCAAGTTGTACGCCCTCGCTAACCGAGTTATCGAATCAGCCAGAATTACAACATCCCGACCGCCCTCAATTAGACGCTTTGCCCGTGCCAGGCTCATCTCCGCAACCCGGACGTGATCCTGAACCGGCGCGTCAAACGTCGCGCTGTACACCTCGGCCTCGACCGAGCGATCCATGTCTGTGACCTCCTCGGGCCGCTCGCCGATGAGGACGACCATCATGTGCACATCGTCATGATTCGCAGTTATGCCATTGGCAATCTGTTTCAGAATCGTGGTCTTGCCGGCCTTGGGCGGCGACACGATGAGACCGCGCTGCCCCCGTCCAATGGGGGCAAGAAGATTGATCATGCGAGTTGCGAGAATGTTGGGAGTCGTTTCCAGGCTTAGTAGCTCATCGGGGAAGATAGGGGTCAGGGATTCGAAGTTCGGGCGGCGCTTTGCCTGTTCCGGGTCCAGGCCGTTCACGGCCTCGACCCGGAGTAACCCGTAGTACTTCTCGGTCTCCTTGGGTGGTCGCACCTGACCAATGACCATGTCTCCAGTCCGCAACCCAAAACGCCGAATCTGTGACTGGGAAACGTATACATCATCGGGGCCCGGTAGCAGATGATCCGATCGTAGGAAACCTATCCCGTCTTGGATGATCTCGAGAACGCCGCCGCCAAAGATGTAGCCTTGTTCTTCAGCCTTGTGGCGGAGAAGGCGCAGTATCAAATCGGTTTTCTTAAGCCGACTGTACCCAGAGACACCTGTGTCGCGAGCTAACTCCTGAAGTTGATCAAGAGTCTTGGACTCCAGGCCGGCAATATCCATATCAAGCATCATCATATTCAACTAACTCCTTGAACCAACCACGAACCTGCCGGCGCATGCCGCAGCGCAGCCGCTCGTTACGTTCATCTTCAACTCAACCCTCTACAGCAATAATCAGAGAATCCGGCGAAGTCGCAGATTCGAATGGTCGACAGATAGAGGTTTTATGGGAACTGTGCGTCGAGGAGCAAGCGCATTCAGAAGAAAAAAAACTTCGAACGATATTATAGGCGATTCCTTCTGATTTGTCAACTCCGATTTGCAGTCGGTCATAAGCTTGAACTATCAACAGCGGCTATCGGCGCGCGGTTTGCAGTGCGTGAGCTTCCCCACCAGCTCAGTGCCTCCTCCAACGACTCACCGCACGCTACCGTATAGCAGGGGATGCCGTTGGCAATCAGAGTGCTGACAACACCGAGAGACGAGGGGGCATTCCCAAACGTGCTCGGGTCCAGAACAACCGCCATCGTTCGCACGCCATGTCGGCCCAGATCACGCAACGGATGCACCCACTCCTCCGACGTCGATGGCGTAATCACCACGATAGTTGTGTTACGGCCAAACAGCCGCTCCTCAGCCGCCAGCAGTTGCTCCAAGGGCACGCGGCCGGCCGCACGCACGATTGCCAACTGCTCGAGAACTTTGTTTAACTGTCGCTCACCACGGTCGGCCTGGATCAGACGCCGGCCTCCACCACCGTACGTAATGAGCCCAACCGTTCGATCCAGCCCGATAAAGTGCCTACACAACGAAGCCGCGACCGTCACACCGTACTCTTCCGTCGTGGGGGCCAGTTCGAATTCGTAGCCAGATCCAAACAGCGCATCAAAGCCTGCACTGAGCCCAGCCGAAGTGTCCGATGCGCCTCCAATATCAACCTCTCCGACCTGAATGGTCCCCTCCATGTCAAGGATCACCCACAGATCCGCCAGCGGATCCAACTCGAATTCCTTCACCATCACCCGGCGAAGACGAGCGGTCGACGGCCAGTGGATCCGGTTGAAGCTATCGCCCGGAGCATAGTCACGGATGCCGGCCACATTCGTTGTGATGTACTGAGCTCGCCGGCGTACGGCGTCGCCCCCCGGCAGAGTACCGACAGGGGGCTCGAAGCTAGGCAAGCCCACCGTGGCCGGATACACGAGAATTGTCGACGTGGCCGGCAGATGGCGCTCTATACGGAAAAGGCCGAGTGGGTCACCGCTGGCCAGACTCATCGGCCCCAGACGGAACACCCCGCGTTCCAGACACCGAGTCCTGACCAGCCAGCCACGATACGATTTGGGACCCAGGCTATTGACGACATGGCTCGCGCGGTGCCCCGGCAATGTGGACGCATCGCGCAGCTCAAGCCACAGCTTAGGCAGGAACCCCGTGTTGCGGACGACAAAGCGCTCCTCAAGCAGCCGCCCCACTTGAGTGCGGCGCGACCGGGTCTGGCGCACGAGCCGAACCCAGTAGACGTTGGCAATCGTCCACAGAAAGGACAGCACGAGAATGGCCGTCATGAGATACATCAGGCGGTATAGCAGTTGCCGGCCGGTTGCCAGTGCTGTGATGACAATCGCCAACCACAGAATCAAAGCAGTGCGTCCACGGCGGAGTTTGATCTTTGGCATTGAGTCCGGTCAATTCACGTGGTCAGTTGCGGGGTTCCGACGGCAGCCTCCCTGCTTATGTCACGCCGACCCGTGCCCCAGGAACAGGGACCGTCCCAAGCACATCAGAAGTAACATCGCGGGGATCTACGTTCTTGATACGCGCCGATGGACTTACGATAATCCGATGAGCCAATGCCGGTTCAGCCATGTATTTGACGTCGTCCGGGATGACGTAGTCTCGGCCCTGTAAAGCAGCCCGGGCCTGGGCTGTCTTGTACAGGGCGAGGGAGCCGCGGGGGCTAGCACCCAGATAAAGATCTTCGTGCTGCCGGGTTGCACTCACAAGGTTGACAATATATTGTTTCACCAGGTCATTGAGGTAAACCTCTCTGACAGCTTCCTGCGCCCGCAGGAAGCTTGGCGCATCGACGACCTGTTCTATCTCATCCAGAGGGTGGACAACCCGCTGCGCGTCCAGCAGAGTGATTTCCTGATCGGGATTAGGATACCCTAACCGAATGCGCAGGATAAAGCGGTCAAGTTGGGCCTCAGGTAAAGGAAAAGTACCCTCATATTCGATCGGATTCTGCGTCGCCAGCACCAGGAAGGGACGCTCCATCGGGTGCGTCACACCATCCACCGTGACCTGGCGCTCCTCCATGGCCTCCAGCAGGGCCGACTGCGTCTTGGGCGTTGCCCGGTTGATCTCGTCCGTGAGAACGATCTGGGCCATCACCGGCCCTGGCCGGAACTCAAACTCACGAGTTTTCTGATTATAAATTGACACGCCGGTGATGTCGCTTGGTAGCATGTCCGGCGTGCACTGAATACGTCTGAAGCGCAAACCTAGCGAACGAGCAATGGCCTTCGCCAACGTCGTCTTACCAACACCTGGCACATCTTCGATCAACACGTGCCCGCGGCAGAGCATCGCTATCAAAACGAACTCCACCTCTCGGTGCTTGCCAACCATCACATGCTCAACGTTCTCAATCACTCGCTGAGCAATTTCCTGAGCTTCCTTCATAGACTGCAACTCCAAATGCAACTATCAGTAATCGATGATTTCACTCTCGGCTAATGATTATAGCAGCTTCCAAGCCAAAATGGCAATCGGAAGCAGAGGCGGGGATTTCGATACAAAAATGAGAAGGTTGCGAGGATTCGACTCGCAACCTTCAGTCTTCAAACCTGCAACTTGTTCACCGTCCGATCGACAACAGCCGGCCATCACTCCGCCCGAACACCTCGGGGAAGTAGAACTCCCGGGCCACCGTGGGGATCACGTGGTAGTCGCCGGGCAAGGTGGCGCGCATGGTGTAGGCGTACTCGTAGGTGCCTTTGGGCAGGTAGTCGGCGAACAGGACCACCTTCTCGTCGCGCAGCTCACTGCGGCTGTACCAGTTCCACCACCAGTAGAACGGGTAGTACGCCGCCTCGCCCTCTGGGCCGAAGAAGGTCGGTGACTGCCGGCGTAGACCAGGCCCCATGGCCAGCAGGCTGGTCGTCGCCAGGCCGGTGTCGATGGCTTCGGCGCCGGCCGGCAGCGGGTCCTCCACAACCACGTAGTACAGGTCGTTCGGCGCGATGATGGTCAGATCGACGCGGATCACGTCACCCAGAGCGGCCTCGCGGACATCGGGGCACGCAGCGCCGTCCTGGCAACTGGCCAGCGTGTAGCGCCGCTGCACGATGATGCCCCGATCCGCCGGCTCGATCTCCTCCACAGGCAGGTATACCTTGAGGTGGGCGGTGTAGTACAGCCGGCCCGATCCCTCACCGCGCGCAAACGTCAGGAAAGATGGAGATTTGAGAATGGAGATTGGAAGATGGAGAATGGAGGATGGAAGACGGAATCCCCCTTCCCCTTTCTCCCTTCCATTTTCCATTTTCCCCTCTCCATTCTCCACAAAGGCCTTACCCGAGGCTATCACCTGATCGTCGAGCGTAGCGGTGTAGGCATAGTCCGCATCCAGCTCGCCGGTGACGCGCATCCAGTCGGTCAGGCCGATGAGCGCCCAGGCGGTTTCCTGGGTGGTCTCCCAGATGCCGTCCTTCCGGGCGATCATGAGCCAGCGCACCACGTTGGGGATCAGCCCGTTGTCCGGATCCAACCGGGCCAGCGCATCCAGGATCACCGCCGTGGAGCGTGTGTCGGTGTTCATGGCCCACCAGTCATAGTTCTCCTCTTCCCAGTGGGCGCCGGTGGCACTGAGAATCGCGGCGTTGTTGATGTCAGACAGCAGGGTGTCGACGCGCTTGTCAGTCTCATCTGATAGCGAGAGGGACAGCGCCAGGAACGCGCGGCCGAAGTGGCTGAGCTTCTCGCGGTCTTTGTACAGGGCGTCCAGCGCCTCGCCCGGTGCCTGGCCGTCCTCGGCCAGCACATACAACAGAAACGCTTGCTGGTTGGCGTCGCGGTAGTTCTTGAACTCGCGCGTCGCCCGCACCCACTTCAGCAGGTATGACTCGCCATTACTGATCACGTCGGACCTGACTCCGAAGCCGGCCTCCCGCGCCTTGAGCAGCGCGAAGACCACGTAGGCTGAGAGGTGCGGGTTACTCTCGTCGTCAACCCACCAGCCCCAGCCGCCGTCGGAGTGCTGCTGGAGGTAGAGCTTCTCCAGCCCCTCTTTCACCAGCCCGGGCAGCTTCTCCGCCAGTTCCTCGTCCTTGATGCCCAGCTCCGTCAGCGCCTGGTAGGTGAGCACGTTGGGCAGGAAGCGGCTGACGGTCTGCTCGGTGCACTCGTACGGGAAGTGCTGCAAGTACGTGAGCCCGTCGCGCATGCCGGCCGCCAGGCTGGGATCGAGCCGGACGCTGAGCTCGCCCTTCCGGGCGTCGTAGCGCGGCGGCAGAGCGACGACCTCGGTTCGACTGCCGGCCTCAGTCAGTTGGCCGGCGGTGCCGACAATGTCCGGCGCCGAGTAGCGCAGCACCAGCAGCGAGCCTTCCGGCCCGGTGGTGAGCCGTGGCTTCGCGGCATCGGAGTACTTCTCGGATACGGCAGCGAATATTAACTGCGACTGCGTCACGTCCTGGGCCACCACATCCCAGGTTACCTTGACCTCGCTGCGGGCGGGGATAGTCACCGTCTGCTCAGATGGGCTCTGGAGCGTGACACCGTCGGCGCTGAGGCTGACTTTGGTCTCGAAGGGTTCGTCGGTGTTGTTGGAGACCAGCGCCGCCAGTTCGGCGCGGTCGTCCACCACGAAGAAACGTGGCGCCACGGGCCGGATCAGCAGCGGCAGGGTCGCCACCACGTCGGACGTTCCCTCACCCACCTTGAAGGGCACGACTCCCTCTCCTCCCCCTCGTAGGGGGAGGCCGGGAGGGGGTCCCCCGGTCAGTCCGACCCCGCGCATCACCCAGGTGGTCAGGTTGTCCGGCAAGGTGACGGTCACTTGGGCTATCCCGTCGTAGGGATCGGTGATCACAAGAGGGTTCCAGTAGGCCGTGTCGGCGAATTCTTCGCGCAACTCGACCCCCGGTGGCGGCGCAGCGGGTGCTTCGGCAGCGACTTCCTTTTCGACCATCCTCTCGTCGACCGGCGCTGCCGGCATGGGTGCACCCATAGCCCGTACGGGGGCCTCGGGCGTTATCCCTAAGTCCTCCTCGATCTCCTGGAGCAGGCGGTTGACCGAAATGGCCAGGCCGCTGGCTGTCTGGATGCCGAGACCACGCCGGCCATAGAAGGCCTCTTTGATGGCATTCGACGCCCGAGGCAGCAGACTCAAGACGGCTTTATCAACCAGATCCAGTGACAGCTCGGCCGAGACCGGGTTGCCATCGACATCGGTGGTCTCAACGATGTAGGTGACTTCGTCACCGGGCTGAGCCTGTGCCCGGTCGGGCGTGACGGAGACGTTCAGCGTCTGGAGGCGGGGCGTGACGTCCAGGGGGAGGAGACCCACCTTGTAGTCGGCCAGGGGCGCATCTTCGGTCTGGCCCTTGATCAGCACAACGGACACGTAGATGTTGGGCGCGTCAGTTTCATGCAGGGGCAACTTGTAGACCTGGCTGTTGGAGGTGATCCGAACCACCTCGTGGCGGATAACGCGGCCGCGCTCCACCGTGACCAGCGCCCAGTGCGGGCCGGCGAAGGGCGACGGAATCAGAATCTCGGCGGTTTCGCCCGGCTCGTAACTGGTCTTGTCGGAGATCAGGTTGATGCGGTCGTGGTTCTCGCGCCGCCAGGAGACGTGCTCGCGTCCGCTCACCCACACGAAGATCGAAGACCGAACGTCGCTCGCTGGATCCGGGTCTTCGGCGACGATCTTGTAGACGCCACCCTGGGGCGGGACGAAGCCGGCCACGGCCTCACCCAGCTCGTCAGTGGTGACGCGCAGTGTCTCAACCAGCGTATCTTCGGTCTTGGTCTCCCATCGACCACCGCCGGCCTCGTTCTTCACGAAGGTGTTCTTCCACTCGCGGCGGTAGAAGTTGACGGCAATCTCCCGCTCCGGCAGGCGCTTGCCGTCCCAATCGACGGCAATCAGGTCGACGGCGAAGTCGTCGCCGGCATCGCCCACATACTGCTGTGGGCTGAGGCCGACGTACCACTCACCCCGGTGGGCGATGAGGCTGCCGCGACCGGAGATGACCTGGTTGTCGCGCCCGGTCACGCTGGCCTCGATGATCACGCGCACGCTGCCCTCGGGCAACTGCTCGCGCAGTTCTTCCCCCGAAAGGTTGATGACCACCTGTCCCTGAGCATCGGTGGTGCCAGTCCCGCTCAAGATCGGCTCGCGACTTTCCTCGCGGCGATACCACCAGCAGTCGAAGCACACCCAGGGATCATCAACGTCGGTGAAGCGATAGCGACCGCCCCACGGCGGCTTGAAGATGTAGGTTTCGGCCAGCACGTTCCACTCGACAGGCGCATCGGCCACGGGGCCACCGAAGAAGTAGTTGACGTTGACGGCAGCCTGAATGTCCTGGCCCTTCAGCACCTCGTCGGCACCGGGATCCACGGTCACCTCGAACTCCGGGGGGCGATAGGCCGCCACCTGGAAGTTGGCGCCGAATTGCCGGTCCAGGAACTGTACGCCGATCTGGTAATAACCCAGCGATGCCCCTTCACTCAACGTCAGCTCACCGTTGAAGGTGCCGGCCGCACCGAGGTCCAGCAGTTGGTTGAAGATTTCCTCGTAGTTGGCATCGCGCACGGTGACCCGCACCTGGCCGAAATCGGGCAGGCTGTAGCTCACATCGTCTTCGGCTCGGATGACACCTTTGATGTACACGGTCTGACCGGGGCGATAGATGGGCCGATCGGTGTAGGTGTGCACGGTGAAGTCCGTCCAGCCGGCACCTTGCAGGCCAAAATCCCACGGCGAGGTGCCCCGGACCCATGCCTGGGAGCCGGCTGTGAAGGGCTTCTCGCTGTAAACGAGAAGCGAGCCCCGGTACCCCGAGGGCAGGTCGAGCCTGGCGACGCCGGCGGCATCTGTCATGGCGGTGCCCAGGTGAGCATCTCCTTCCGAGAAGAAGCTGAGCGTCAGACCAGATACCGGATCACCCGTTGCCAGATCCGTCGCCCACGCAATAGCGTCCTTCGGCCCGGCTTTGACGGTCAGGTTGATGTGGGACACGATCAGAAGGTGCCGCCGGCCCCAGAATCCACGGTCCGAGACCTCCGGCGCATCACTATCCAGCAAGTAAACGCCCGGTTCGAGCTTCCCTCCGCCCTCGACCAGATCGATGGCTGCGTAACTCCGCTTGTTCAGTGGCGTTTCCAGCGGGAGTTCCCACTGGCGGATCGGGGTCGATTGGGCCGGCAACTCTTCGATCACACGATAGGGCGGTTGGAAGAGATCCTCATTGCTCAGCCGATACAGTCGTAGGTTGATGCGGTTCACGTTCACATAAGCCACGTACAACCGCGCCGGATCGTAGGCGTTGTAGGTGCCGATAATGTCCGGGACGTGCAGCCGGAAGTCGGGATCCAGCGGGGCGGTGCGGAAGCGCACTGTCAGCCCCTGCTCGATTTTATTGCCGTACGGGTCGGCGATGCCGGGCTCGATGCGCACCTCGTAGTCGGTGGACGGCTGGGCGCCGAAGTTGATGAAGAAGGTGTTGTCCCAGCGATTGTAGTACGTGTACACCTGCGTCGGGGTGATGGGCGGCGTCATCGAGATGTTCGGCATGACGGTCGTCGGGTCGATGGGTGTGTTGAACCGGATCTGGAAGCCAGTGTACGGCCGTGCGTTCTTCTCACCGTCCCGCGGCTCCGTATCCACGATGCGCGGTAGGGGGACGGTGGTGAAGCGCCAGGTGTAGGCTTCAGACATGCCGGCCCCGCCGGCCGCCGAGGTCACCCCCGGCGCGATAGTGACCTGGTAGGTCTGGTCGAACGCCAGACGCTCATCCGGCGTGAAGGTCACGGTGTTACCGTCTACCTCAATTTTGCCCGATACGGTTTGGGGAGTGAGCTGACCGCGTAGCACAGAGACCGTGGTCTGCAGACGGAAAGCGGTCCGGACCGAGTCAGCACCAACAGGCTGGTTGAACTGCACCTTGACGGGGATGTCAACATCCACCAACTTTGCGTCGTCCGCCGGCTGGACCCAGACGACTTTAGGCAGCGCTGTCGCAAAGCGCCAGGTAAAGTCCTTGGGCAGGAGCGCCTCGCCCGTAGCGTCGGTCAGGCCGGCCGCCACCTGCGCGGTGTAGGTTGTGCCGCCGGCCAGCGGCTCGCCTGGCCGGAAGATGTAGATAGACGTGTTCAGCCACCTTCCCTCACCTTCGACAGGCGGATCGAAGACCAGCGGCTGCAACCGATTGCGGATTGCGGACTCAGAATCCGAAATCCGAAATCCGAAATCCGAAATGGCGTTGAGGGGTACCACCGGTCGGTTGAACATCACGGTGATGCTGCTGTCGGTCTCGACGCCGGCCGTGCCATCGGCGGGAATGACCTGGGCGACCTCCAGGAAGCCGGTGGTGAAGAAACGGAACACGTAGGGGGCTGCCAGGGGCGTACCGTCGAGGTCTGTGGCGTCCTGAGTGAGCACGGCGTCGTAGGCGGTATTGCGGATGAGGGACTGGGCCGGCTGGAATCGCACGGTTCGGCCATCGGGCCACGATAACTCACCGGCAACGGCTTTGCCGCCGGCTGACTGGAGCGTGAAAGCTGCCTCCACCGCCTTGGCATCCATCGGTCGGTCGAAGACAATCTCGACGGCACCGTCGGGTCGCAGGGCTGCCCCTCGGGCTGGCGAGCGCTCTACGATAATCGGGGATACCACGGTGTCAGCCACGGGGATGTACTGCACCTGTGGGGGTGGTGGCAGGGGTGTGGATGTAGGGCCGGCTGTCGCCGTGGGCGGTGGCGTGGGCGTGTCCAGGGCGCGGACCTGTTCCCCTTCCTCGTCGGCCGCGCAGCCAAAGAGGCCGGCGGTGATTAGTAGA
>JBHIAO010000057.1:0-19587 GCA_046758565.1 Anaerolineae bacterium | reverse complement strand
GGCCACTCGGGCGCATCCTCAATCACCTTCTGGTAGGATAGCCAGGCCGTAATCGAATCTGACAACGCTTCCATATCCTGCAACTGGTCTTTCGCCGCCCGCTCTTTCAACTCATTGTACATCGCCGCCAGATTCCGGCGCACCAGCTTCAATTCCTGCTCTTTGGCTTCGGCCATGACGCGGTGGCTGCTCATCATATTTAGGAAGAACACAAGAAATGCCACCAGGATGGATGTGCCGTATAGGATGAGCCCCGGAACGCTCAGCAACTCCTGGGGGTCGGGGTTAAGGAACACACTCAACGTGATGCCGCCGATGAAGGCCAAGGAGACGCCCAGACTCAAACGCGCGATGGGTTCCAGGGGTGTCGGATCAAATATGTCGATGTTCAGCGGTTGGCGGTGCAACTCGGCGAACCGCCGGCTGTCGGCCAGCGAGATGTAGATGACCCATCCCAACAAGCCGAACGTCAGCGTCCTGGAAAGCAGCGCGTACAGCGTCATCCAGAAGAAGAGACCCGGCAAGTTCCAGGGCCGAGTGATCAGCAATCCGGCCGCCGCACCGACGCCAAAGGCCAGCCATTCGCGACGCCGGTCAAGGACGGACGCCCCAGCCAACAATCGATCGAAGTCGTCAGTATCCAGAGCCACCAGTGGCCTGAAAGCCTCGATAGCTCCGAGACCAAATCGTTCCAGAAGGCGATATACCAACAGGATGTACACGATAATCGCCGGCCCGTCCAGCTCATCCCACCAGGAGTAGCCGTCGAAGGGTCTGATCAGGACACCATCCAGGTACGCAGCACCAAGGAGGAGCAGGATGAGCACTAGACCCACTGCGACAATAGCACGGGTCCACGGCAGTCCGGTCCACCTGATCCACTCATCAATCAGCGTGGGAGAAACCTTCGTTTCACGCAGCACGGGTCACTTGTTCCTATCTTCCCAATCCGGAACCTCCTCATCGACGCACCACAGAAAGGTAAACACCCCCGTCGGCCCAAAGTTCTTGAACCGTTTGGCAAGTTCCTTGCGCCGCTGAGCGTACGACCAGTCATCCGTGGAGCGCAGATAGGCGTGGAAGGAGCCATGCTCGTCGATGATGCGCTGGAATTCCCGGGCGTTCTCGATGGTCGCAGCGATCTTCCGACCGTTCCTCACGATGCCCTCATCGCGCAGCAGCCGGTCCATGTCCCGGTCATCGTAGGCCGCCACCTTGTCGATATCGAAGCCGTCAAAGGCCCTCTGGAAATCAGGCCACTTGTTGTTGACTACTTTCCAACTGAAGCCGGCCTGGAACACCGCCTTCGTCAATTGCTCAAAGTAGCCGTTGTCGTTGGCCGGCTTCTGTCGTGGCGGAATCGCATAGCTTAGCATCGCGAAATGATCTCCAACCTCTCATTTGTCTGTCTTCCAGATCTGTGCTATAATCCAATTAGAAACGGAACGTAAGTCCAGGTCTGGCAGGAAGGCGGTTCATCCGCTCTCCCCACCTCCTCGCGGGGTTGGAGTGTGCTGGCCTGGGGGTTCCGTTTTCTGTTATTTCTTCTCTATCCATCGTGCCTTGATAAGCCGCCAGTCCTCCACCAACGCTGCTCCCAGTCTCCCTTCGATCAGTCGGTACGTCGTGTCACCTTTCTTGTTCCAATTGTACGCACAACCGGCTACGAAATCGGCCAGTTGCACCAGTGGACTGGCCTGACTGTCCACATGGGTGATCGAAAGCATACCCTGCACAGGCCAATGGCGATGGATGAAGGTGTTCACCACCGCGACCTGAGCTGGCGACGTGAAGTGGCGGTCCAGCGATAGTGCTACTTTGGGGTACGCGTCCCAACACAGGCTGAGCAGTTCACAGACCAGTATCGCGTAGTTTTCTGGCATGTCTTCAATTCGCCTGATCTAAAGGTTGTCAATCTGCACCGGCTCAACCGGGTCGGCCAGCTCGAAGCCGAAGACCTGGGAGTAGAAGTAGAGCTCAGCATCAAGCGCCCGCTTGATGTTCTCGGCGCGGCGGAATCCGTGCTGCTCGCCCTCGAACGGAACATACGCGACAGGCAGTCCTTTTGCACGCAGTGCCTCGACCATCATCTCCGCCTGATTCGGCGGGACAACTTTGTCCTCAAGCCCCTGAAAGAAAATCACCGGACACGCGATGCGCTCGACGAAGTTGATCGGAGAGCGTTCCCGGTAGAGGTCGCGACTTTCAGGATATGAACCGATCAGCCGATTATCGTAGCGCGACTCAAACTTGTGAGTCTCTTTCGCCAAGGCTTCCAGATCGCTGATCCCGAAATAGCTGGCGCCGGCCTTGAAGACGTCGCGGAAGGTGAGCGCTGAGAGGGTCGTATAGCCGCCGGCGCTCCCCCCCCGGATGATGAGTCGATCACCATCGACCTGACCCCGCTCGACCAGGTAGCGTGTGCCGTTCACGCAGTCGTCAACGTCAACAACGCCCCACTGACCCTCCAGCCGCTGACGATACGCCCGGCCGTAGCCGGTGCTGCCGCCGTAGTTCACGTCGAGGACGGCAATCCCCCGACTGGTCCAATACTGGACCCACAGATTGAGCGTGCTGGAGGTGGCGCCTGTCGGTCCACCGTGGCTCATGACGAGGAGCGGCGGCTGTTCGCCAGGTGGCGCCGCGTAGTCGCGATTCCTGGGCGTATAGAAGAAGGCATGCGCCGTTAGCCCCCGCTCCGTCGGGAATTCAATCGGCTGAGGCATCGACATATATCCAGGATCGATCTCGACTTCGCTGGAGCGGCGCAGCACCTCAAACTCCCATGTGGCAAGAGCCTGCCCTGAGCTTGCCGAAGGGTCAAGCTGGACGATGGAGGCGGGCTCCGTCGGTGAGCCGGCAAGGAACACAACGCGTCCCGGCATCGCTCGGAGGAATCCAATCTGGGTATAAGGGGTCTCAATCGCCTCGAGCTCGCCGGTGGCTGGGTTGAGGCTCGCCAGATGCCAGGTTCCCTGCTCCGTGTAGCTGCAGATAATGCGCCCGGCCGATTCAAACGCATAGGTGGACATTCCGAAGATCCACTGCGGCATTCCGAACTCGGCCTCCATTTCGCACAGCGGCTCGATCTGCCCAGCACGCCAGCGGTAGAGGTTCCACCAACCAGGCCGGTCGGAGACAAAGTACAAAGTGCCGTCAGGCGACCACTCCGGCTGGAAGATAGACTCGTCAACGCCGCCGGCCACTCGCTCGGAGCGATCAATTGAGCCATCTTCCCTGATTTCGCCGACCCACAGTTCAGTTCCATCCCACGGCATGTTGGGGTGGTTCCAGGTGAGCCACGCCAGGTGAGACCCATCGGGGCTGAGCCTAGGCGAGGAGTAAAAGTCGTTTCCCGAGACGAGAACCTGACCGCCATCGCCGCCGGCAAGACCCAGGCTCACCAATGTGTTGACCGCCTCGCGCCCGGCCGCGGTGTGATCTTCGCGCACGCAGATCAGACGGTTTCGCCGGCGATCAATCACACCATCCGCATAGCGGAGGTCGCCCTCAGGGGTGATGGGCTGTGGTTCGGCGCCGGTATCTTGACGATACAGTCGCTGATCATCGAAGTTCGAGAAGATGATTGTCCTGTCCGTGACGACAAAAGCGCCGCCGCCGTACTCGTGGACACGCGTGCGGGCGTTGAACGGCGGTGGTGTCATGTCCGTCGTCTGGCCGTCGGGCGTCCGGCGCACGATGACCTGCCGGCCACCTTCTGCCGGCCGCATCTCAACCCAGTAAACGTCCTCGCCATCCAGGGCGATCTGCCCCAGCCCGATGGTTTCAGCAACAATCAGGTCCGAGGTGATGGGTGATTTCCAGGATCCGTAGGGTGCTATTTTTGGTTCAGCCATGTTTTTCCGCCTGAATGATTTGTTCGATCTCTCGCTTGAGACCTGGCACTTTGTTGGTGACAACGTCCCACACAATGTCGTAGTCCACGCCGAAGTAATCGTGCATCAGCTTGTCTCGCATGCCGGCCATCGCCCGCCTTCTACCTCCTTCAGAATATACGGCCGAATGTATGGGCTAATCGACTCTGGTGTGACTAACTCAACCGGCCGGTTAAGCAAATCTTCCAGGAGAAAAGCGAGTTGCATGAAATTGTCAAAGGTTTGACATGCTCTCTCAACAGTCACCACTCGCTCTGCCCGCTGTGTCGGAATGCTCATAGAACCCCCTTTGGCTTTTACCGATTGTTATTGATCACCTGCCAACTGAAGCCGGCCTGGAACATGGCTTTCGTCAACTGCTCGAAGTAGCCGTTGTCGTTGGCCGGCTTCTGCCGGGGTGGGATTTCGCAGCCGGGCACCGTAGAACCTCCTCCTCAAACTTCTCCGCTATCATCAGGTAGAATCCTCCCGGTTTGCTGACTCTTCGGAAAGTTCCATCGCCTCTGTTTCGGCAATGTACTCCGCTCTCTCATCAAACAAGCGCTCTTGAAGCATTTGAGGAATCACGATGTTGGCTGCACCTTCAATGCAAAGCTTGGCGTACAGGAACCTTGCCGCCTCCTTGCCCACCTCTGGCATGAAGCGAAACGCGGTAAGCGCCACCAAGGTCGAGGACAAAGCTGCCGGCATCCTTCAACACGCGTCTGACTTTTACAGCGAACTGCAGAAGCTAATCCACATACTCATCCTGATCGCGGTTGCCATACTCTTTTTTCCGTTGCAGAGCAAACGGAGGTGAAGTGACGACCAGGTCTACGGAGTGATCGGACAGGCAATCCAACAACTGGAGAGCATCACCCAAGTAGGCTTTGCCGTAACGAGTCACGTATAGAGGCGCAGGCAATTGTCTCATCAATACCCCTTTGTCATGGCTGCTAGATACCTGAAGCTAGAGTCCTGATGTGATGAATCGTTGATCAATCAACCATTGCAAGTCGTCGAAAGCTGCTTCTATTCGCTGCCAGTCTCGTGCCAGCGCGGGCACTGCTTCTATTGCCAGACGGATGAGATTATTCTGACGAAGACCATAGAAGGGTCCATATCCAGGTATCAGCAATTTCCCGGAAATGTCACCCGCTACCAGGGATTGTCCGTGCGTAGCAGCTATGTCCAACAGAATATAGCGGCGGCATAGTGTACGGCGATCTGGATGTATTCCTATCACCCCAACACCAGACTGGAGAATGAGACCCCTCTCAATAGCCTGGGAAAGACAACGGCTTATCTCATCCTCGGAGTATCCTTCTTGCACAAGCAGTTCGAAAATGTTCCTCTGATCTTGTCCGGCTCGAAGAATGGCGTGCTCTATTTCGAGAGGTGTGAGCAAACCAATGGCCTGTAACTCGCGGCGCAAGCGGATAGGAGCGGTTCGGATTTGGAAAAACGAAGTGGTGTCAGACATAGCTAACAAAGACCGCAGGTCTCCGTGGAGCGAGGCGAAGTATCCAGCCCCATCAACGTACTCAATAAAGATGGCCTCTGGAAGGATCTTCGTGGTGGCATCGCGGGTGCTTCGGGTCTGATCAACGTTCTTATGGGAGACACTACCCGAATCTCCAGCGTAGAATTGGCACTGAATCAATAACCTTCTGCCCTTCTGCCACGATCGGTAGGGCAGCACAAAGTCGTAGGCGCGTGTTTTGCGAGTGGAGGGCTTTTGCGTCGGAGATGCAGAGACCAACTGGGCGAGAGTGACATCTGCCTCGTTGAAATCTGTGCCTGCTTGGAGCCCCCATTCCGTCAATCGCTGACGTAAAATGTCTTCTGGATCGTGACCTCCTCGTGCTGATACCGAGCCCCGTACCTGAAAGACGGCCAACGGACTCAACAGGTCGGCCCCTTTGCCTATACTGCTGAGCGCTACAAAGCTGTGACCGATGCTCCAAAACTGCGAGATATACGATTCGTCGCTGAGGATGAATTCAACGAATCGTTGGAGAAGTAAAGCCTGTTGCTGGGGATAGTCCTTCAGACCAGCCACAATTCTCATCAACCGTTTCGCCTTGAGGACGCGAGGTAAAGCAATCGTACTTAGCCCCCGCTTCCTGGCTATCGGAAGGGTGGTGAGACGTGCCTGGTCACGAAGGAAGAGTGGAAACTGACATTTGACGTTATTGTCGGTCTTACCTGTAACCAGATAGAGCACGGATGCAATGGTCTTGAGAAGTTCAGCGGACTCAGCAGGTGATAACTCGCCAATTATCTGTTGAAGAGCAGGGACGAACCGTTCAGGATGACAGGCTTTATCATCCGCAAAACCCTGTGTGGCCTGCATCAATACTTCGAAGCCGTTCACCAGCTGGGCCAAAGCTTGTTGATACTTTTCTGTATCGCGGATTTCGCCTAGGCTTGGTGTCACCCAGACATCGAACTCTTGCAAACTGGTGGCCAGGTCAATCTCGGGATGAGGGAGTTTCATAATCCTCCTGTCTCTCCAATAAACGAGGTTGCTATCCTTCCTGCTGATGGGATGATTGGGTGATAAGTTTGGCGATTTGTTCAGCCGTGTAGAGCGCCTCGGAAATGGACACCTTACCGACCAATTTGTAGACCTCTGGATGATGTTCAGAGAAGAGCTTAAGACATTGACCGAAAACCAGAATCGAGACGTTGGAATTGGACTGTCGATGAGTGGGATCAAGCTTGTGTATTAGAACCTGTGCGTCGCGCCGCATTTGTTCTACCAAGTCATCCCATAGAATGGGGCGAGGATCAGTCGCTTTGCGGCAAATGATGACCACGTCATGTTCGATTGAGTCACCGGTCATAATGTGTAACGAGCGGTCGGACTCACTGCGAACGGGATGTATCGCAGAAACACAGAAACCCGCTTTGAGCAGCGCGTGCAAGAGGGTCTCCCAAGCGTCTCTCGATCTGTGGTGAAATGTAAAAGCGAGCACACCATGGTCAGTCAATACACGATAACATTCGGCAAAAACAGCAGCCATCCCCTCGGCATAAAACTCGTCGTCTTTGCCAATGCGCTTGCTGACAATCAATTCCTTTTCGAGTCGGACCTCCGACCTCGAGAATTCTGGCAAGTAATCACCTAGCATCTCATGCAGCCAGACGTAGTTGAACTCGGAAAGCTCACCATATGCTACGTTGTCGTAGAAAGGTGGGTCAGTGATGATGTGAGACACACTACGGTCTGGTAGCGGCAACTTGTCGGAAGGTTGGCACAGCAGCCATGCTGAGTGAGGCGTTTGGATCAGGCTATTCCAATCCTCAGCTAAAGTTACCTGAACGCGCTCACCAGGAATGGGCACGGCAACGCTTTGATTGACATTCGCTGCGTTGATCTGTCGCTCGGCAGGCTTTCGGCGAAACTGATAGGCGGCACGAGTGCTGCGCCAGAACAGACTTTGAAAGGTGCCAGACACGAGCCTGCCGCCCAGTGGGTTACTCTCCACGAAGTCGGTTGGAGGAACAAACGCGTGCATCCGAAAGATCCACGAAATAGCAGCAGGACGATTGGGGCGTGGCACACAGAAAGCGTTGGTGTAGTTTGTCAGCTGCGAGACCATAGTGGCAAACGGTTCTTTCACATCGGCAGGTAAATCTCGCACACGAGCAGCCAACCAGCCCAGCACAAGCAACTGCCTGGGAGTGAACATTTGGCGCCAGAAGCGGTAGCCGTAGTTGGCTGGTCTGGGATCGGTGCGACCTTCAACCCTAATCCTCTGCGCAGGGATTGCCAGTTCTGGCTCCATGTCACGCAACGCCGTAATAGCCTGGTGATAATTTTCCAAGTCCTTTTCAGTAGGCTGACAGAGCCCCCAACCGTGCTCAGGACAATCGTAGAGCACGGCGAACATCTTGGCGTGGTCAGTAGGGTTGGTCAGTTGTGTCATTGCCTTTCGAACGTCGGTCTTTCGATGGCAATGTGCGCAAATGAATTGCCCACGGGCAGCGTTGGCTGCCGCGGGATCGAATACCGCCTCACATTGAGGGCACGCTATTCCTGTTTTGATGGACTGGCTTGTCCAGTACACAAAGCCGCACTCGCGACAAAGTAACCAACGCCCTCTCTTATATTTACCCAGGATATATGACTTCATGAGCGCTGTCTCCTGGCCACAATGCCCACAGGGCAAAACACGCGCCCATCGTACGTGGCGTGTCGTTGCCCTGGGTTCTGAGCAGATTTGGCAGTAAGTCTGATAGTATGCACTGAATAGTGTCTGTGCTTCCAGATTGAGTGCATTGAACGTCTCCTCGAGACGTGACCAGGAAGCAGGTTGGGAAAGTGCCATCCGTGCTGTCCACCAAGCAACCGGATTGATGTCGCAACCAACAACCTTTGCACCTAGACGCGCGGCTTCAAATAACGTCGTGCCACTGCCCATAAAGGGATCTAGAACCACGGCCTCAGCAAAGTTATGAGCACGATAGTGGCCTTCCCATATGTCATCCTCGGCGTCAAGAAGCACACCCAGGAGGATGGACCGAAAAACCGAGCCAAACCGCCGTGCCCACCACTTGTGTAGGTACAGCGGCGGGCGACTGACTTCAGGCCCACGGCCTTCAACTTTGACCAGTTGCCCCAATTCCTCGACCGGAAAGGTGTCAGGACGCTCAATGGGCAACAGGTTCTGTGGTTGTTGAACCATCGGTTCGCTCGTGGACTTCATACTTTTCGCTACCATCTTGCTCATCATCTCCTTTCTGCAAGCCGGCAATGACTTACTCCTCTTGGGCGTACCTAGGCAATACCCTGGTCCCCAATACCCCAGTGTAAGACATCCCACTTGTTGACTTGTACCCATGTCTGGAGCCAGCCATGAATCATACACTTAACCAACAACAAAATTCACCCGATACCGGCCGGCCCCCACCGCCCGCCAACTCGTAATCCGAAACTTCTCGATCTCCCCGGCGTTCGTCACGTGCGTGCCCATGCACGCCCGGCTGTCCCATTCGCCCAGACGAACGACCCGCACGGGGTCGGCATCCGCCGGCACCTGGTCCAGGTTCGGTAGGTGGCCGGCCTCCGAACGAGGCACGAGCTCGATCACCGTGTCGGCCGCCCGGGCGATCCAATCCTCGATGGTCGCCTGCACCCAGGCGATGTCGTCCGCCGTCAGCTCGCCGGCGTAGTCGAACTCGAACACGCACTTGCGGCTCTTGAGGCGCGAGATGTGGTTGTTCATCCCAGGCAGGCGCCGGGCCAGGGCCGCCGTGAGCAGGTGCTCGGCCGAATGGAGGGGTGGGTAGGCGTCAACAGCTCCCATCAACCCAGCGCCTCCGGTTGAGGCTCCACGCGCCCCCAGCGCGTCATCAGGCAGTAGTCGATCACTTTCGGGAAGTAGCTCTCGATGGCCGGCAGCTCGATTCCAGAGCCAGCCAGCGCCCGCCGCGCGTTCATCCGGTCAAACACCTTGGGGGCAGCCATCTGCGGGATGAAGTGGCTCAGCGCGCCCAGCACCTGGGCCACGCGAGTCTCGCCAGACGCCTCCGCCTGCCGGCGCATGGCCTCGAAAGTCTCCAGATCCACAATCTCGGGCCGGCGCACCGCTTGACTTCGGGTGCGGTAGGGCGACTGCTCCAGGCACCGGGCCGCGAAGTCCACCAGTTCGCCCAGGGTGAAGGAATCCTCACGGCCGGCCACCAGGTGATGCGTCCGGCCCGGCTCGAAGCGCTCGTTCACCAGGTACACCAGCGCATCGGCCAGCCAATCGACAGGAATCAGATCCACAGGGCCGCCCGGGTCGCCGGGCAGGGCCGGCACCAGGCCGCTGTCGAGCAGCCGCAGGGTCTGGTGCAGGAAGTTGAACTGGCGCACGCGCCCGGTGCGCGAGTCGCCCAGCAGGCTGCTGGAGCGGTAGATGGCGATAGGGAGATCGCGCATCAGGCCCTGCAGGTAGACTTCAGCCTCGTACTTGGATTGTTCGTAGGCGTTGACGAAGCCGGCGGTGTGGACCAGCTCATCCTCGTAGATGACCCCGGTGCGCCGGCCTGCCACATGCGCCGTGCTCACATGCGCGATCCGCTCCACCCGGTTCCACTGCCGCACCTGGTCCGTCAGATTCACCACGCCCAACAGGTTGACCGCTCGTGCCTCATCCAGCGCCCGCCCGAAGTTGATGTCCGTCGCACAGTAGATCACATCGGTTGCCTCGCGGGCCAGGACGGCTGCGACATGTGGCTCCAGACCCAGGTCCAGCGCGGTGACATCGCCCCGCACAGGTATGAGGTTGCCGGCTTCGGAGCTGCGGATTTCAAGGCTCTCCAGAAGGTCGAGGAAGCGCCGGGCCATAGTCTCCGCGGACGCGGCGCGAATCAAAGCGTACACGCACACAGAATTCGCGCCGGCGTAGCGACGCAGCACCTCGCTGCCCACCAGCCCGGTGGCACCGGTGAGAAAGACAACTCGCTGATTCATCGCCATCCAACCACCCAACCATCCAACCATCTAACCATCTAACTATCCAACCACCCAACCCCCCACCCTCACCACAAACTAACCTCCCGCGTCCCCGCCAGCGCCGCCCCAATCTCCTCAGCGTGCTCGGGCCGCTTGCCGGCATACGCCCGCACCAGTCCGAAGCAGCCGGCCAGCATCATGTCGCCGTGGGGCACCGCCAGGTACACCGGTAGGTCCGTCCCGCGGATCATGTTGCGCCGAGGGCCGGTGACGGCGAACAACTGTGGGGCGCGGGCCGGCCTGAAGCGCACAATCGCACCATGCCCCATATCGTCAAACACCTCGTCGTTAGTGATCTCGCCGGCGGCCAGCTTGCGCAGGTACGTTGTCAACTGCGCCGGCGTCAGTTCGCCTGTATGGTGCTCGAACACGCCAGCGATGTCCGGCTGCGGGTTGCCGGGGCCGTCGCCGGCAGCCAGGTGGAACGCCAGCGTGTGGAAATTGCCGATGTTCACGATGACGACCGGCTCTTCACGGGCCACGCGTGGGTCCTCTAGTGCGCCCAGCACGGCAGCCGGCCCGGTGTCCATCACCAGCAGCGGCGCGTCGCCATCCGTTGCAGCCACGCTGTCGGCGACGGCCTGAAGTCGGGTGAAGCGTTCCGGAATCTCATCGGCCCAGAAAGCGAATTCTGCCAGTCCACGCTGGGAGCCCAGGCGCTCACGCAGATAGTCGAAACGAAACGCCCTGTCGCTGTAGCCGGGTGGGGCATTGCCATGGTCGAACACTGCAGCAGCGTAGGCGTCAACGTCGAGCGTGGTGCCAAAGGCACGCAGGGCATCACGGATCGCATCCAGGTGGAAGTCGCGCATCTCGATGTGCCGGATGCCCGTCATGCCGGCTGCTTCGTCCTCGCCGACGATGGTCACCCCCATCTCTTCGACTTCCTCCAGGACGTCGTTGAACGTCCGAGCGGCGTAGGGCGTGGCGTAGACGCGATAGCCGGCTGCCAGGTGGTCGTTGACGGCCCAGTGACAGGGTCCACCGCCCATGGTCACGCCGGTCAGGAGGATGTCGTCGCCGGCAGCCGTGGCCTCGCGTACCAACTCAGCCACCCGGACAGTGGGCGAGGGCATCACCAACCGGAAACAGTTCTCCACCCCTCGCTCCGTGTCAAACAGCAAAATGTCCTGTGTGCCAGTCCCTACATCAACAGCTAAGACACGCATTAACCCGACCCCTCACTGTACAACTGCTTTACCGAGTTATTGCGTACTGCGTATTGCGCATTCCGTGAGATAAGACGGCGCCTGTTTAACCAAGCAATACGCACTACGTAGTACGCACTACCAGATTATATCACACTTCCCCCTCAGATCAACAAACCTGAGACGGCGGTCGGCCGCCGACGCTCGTCCCAAAGCTTGCCCCGACGTCCCAAAGGACGTACAATTACGAGGGGAGCAAAATGGATGGTGCGACCGTCTCCTCTATGGACGATCCATCTCTGCTAAGTTCGAGTAAAGACGAGGAGATCCAATGCCCGCCAAACGACACGTCCTTGCAATCCTGATAACCGCGATGGGGGCCACCGTGGTTGCAGCATGCAGCGGCAGCTCTAACGAGTTCCGTGGTACTGTGGTGGCGCCGATAGAAACGATATCGGCCCTCACCCCAAGCCTGGAGCTAATCACGACGTTGCCAGCGCAGCCGGCGACCGCCGAGGCACTGGCCCAGCCGCGCCCACCCACACCCACACCACGCCCAGCCACACCCATGCCACGCCCAGCCACACCCACGCCGCGACCGCCTACGCCAACTGTGCAGCCCCCCACACTCACGCCGCAGCCGGCGACGCCGGAGGGCGCCGTTCCAACCGTCGACCCGAAGGCATATTTGGATTTACCCCAGCAAATTGGCGAGTTGGGCGACGCCTGGACGCTATCAGATATCCGCGTCGGGACACACCCCCGGATGGTCCGCATTGTCTGGGAAATGGCTGAAGACCGCAAAACGGTGCCGTTAACCGAGATTGTGGAAGTCGACAATACCAAGACTGCATTTCCGCGACGTGGCAGCCTGCTCGATCCCTCGTGGGGCGCGGCCCGGATCGATGTCATGATAAGCGATTGCTACGCGTATGGGATGCCGTTGAACGACCTGCTGCCTATCACTCTGCCCGGCAATTCGATTGTGACGAAGGTCGGCTTGCACCCAACCTTTGACGACGCGCTGCTGGGATTCTCTATCGGCCTTTCACAACCGGCAGGCTACGAGATTTATGCCCTCACCGACCCAGTTCGGATTGTCATCGACGTGATTACAGAGCCCTGAACGGGGATCCCATGGAAGCAGTTCGGGCCTTCGCCGAGGCGGTTGTCGAGAACGTAGAACGCGTTATTGTCGGCAAACGTGAAGCCATTGAACTGTTAATGATCGCTCTGCTGAGCGGTGGACACGTGCTACTGGAGGACGTTCCAGGGGTGGGCAAGACCATGCTGGCGCGAGCTATCGCCATTTCACTGGGATTGTCCTTCAAACGCATTCAGTGCACGCCCGATCTGTTGCCGAATGACATCACCGGCGTGTCTGTGTACAACCAGAAGACAGGCGAGTTTGAGTTTCGCCCCGGCCCCACATTCGTCAACATCCTGCTGGCCGATGAGATCAACCGGGCGACACCCCGCACTCAATCAGCATTACTTGAGGCGATGCAGGAACATCAGGTGACCGTCGATGGCGTGAGCCGGCCCTTGCCTCAGCCGTTCATCGTGCTGGCTACCCAGAACCCCATCGAATACGAGGGCACCTTTCCGCTACCAGAGGCTCAACTGGATCGATTCCAGATGCGCATTAGTCTGGGCTACCCCGACTTCGGAGACGAGCGCAAGATCCTGCGTAATCTCCGCCGGGAGCACCCGATTGAATCGCTGGAACAGGTGGTGGATGGGGCTGATCTGTTGTCACTCCGCCGGCAGGTGTGGGACATACATATCGACGATTCCGTCGGTGACTACATGGTGGCCTTGACACAAGCTACCCGCAACCACCCGGATATCGCCCTGGGTGCCAGCCCGCGAGGTAGTCTCGCCCTATTCAAGACCGCCCAGGCGCAGGCAGCACTCGCCGGCCGCGACTACGCCATTCCCGATGATGTCAAGCGTCTGGTGCCCATCACGTTGGCCCACCGCCTCATCCTCAAGCCCGAGTCCCAGCTCCGGAGCCGGACCGCAGAGGGCGTTTTGCAGGATATTTTGGAACAGACAAAGCTAGATATTGGAGAGTTGGTATAGGAGCACTCAGTGATCAGTAATCAGTTATCAGTATTCAGTGGTCACTGGTCACTGATCACTGGTTACTGATCACTGAATACTGACATGGTTGAACTCTTCTTCTATCTTCTCGTTCTCTTCGCCATCGCCGCCTTGATGCAGGTAGACTTCCTTTTTTCGATCCTCTACCTGTTTTTCGGGGTGGTGGTGTTCAGCCGGCTGTGGGCTCGAAGAGCGCTGGCCCACGTCCGCATCGAGCGTCGGTATCACGACCGGGCTTTCCTTGGGGAAGTCGTGCCCGTCACTCTGCGCGTACACAATACAAGCCGGCTCCCGCTGATCTGGCTCCAGGTGCACGAAAGCCTGCCCATTGACCTGATAAGCCCTAACTTCTTCCGCCAGGTGGTGTCCTTGGGTCCCCGAGGGCAGGCCGACCTGGGCTACGCCCTGCGCTGCCGGCGACGGGGCTACTACACCCTGGGGCCTCTGACCATGGCCACCAGCGACCTGTTTGGCTTCGAGGAAAACACGGCGCGTTGGAGCCGCGACGAGCACATGACCGTGTACCCGGAGATCGTTCCGCTGGGGAAAATCGGGTTGCCGTCCGTTTCGCCCTTTGTCAGCCTGCCCAGTGGCCCACGCCTATTCGAAGACCCGGCGCGGGTCATCGGCGTGCGGGACTATTACGCCGGCGACTCGCCGCGTCACATCAACTGGAAGACCAGCGCCGCCGTGGGCACGTTGCTGGTCAAGAAGTACGAGCCGGCCATCGCTCTGGACACCATGATTTTCCTGGATCTCTACCGGCCCGGCTACGACACACGCACCCGTTACTGGGCCAGTGAGCTGGCCATCGTCGCCGCAGCGTCCATCGCCAACCACCTGACCGAGCGCCGGCAGTCCGTGGGCCTCACCACCAACGGCCTTGATCCGCTGGGCGAGGAGACGACCATACCGCGACCGCTTCCGACACACCACGGGCGGGCTCACTTGATGCACATTCTGGACATACTGGCGCGCGTGGAAGTTGCGGACACGCAACCAGTGACAATGCTGCTCAGCCGGCAGCGGCCCGAGCTACCCTGGGGCGCCACGCTGTTGATCATCGCCGGCCGCGAGAGCGAGGGTCTGCTCGATGCCATCCTGAGTGCCCGTCATGCCGGCTTCCCGGTCGTGCTGGTGCTGACTGACGACAGCGCACCTCTGGGTCCGGTTGAGCAACAACACGAAATGCTGAGTGTGCCGGTGTATCGGCTGAGTGTGTCGGATGACCTCAAGACGCTGTTCGAATTGTGAATTGTGAACTATAAATTGTGAATTGTGAATTAAGTTCTGCGAGCCGGATAACACGGGCCAAGGGTGACGACACCGAAAAACGAAAATCGTTCACAATTGACAATTCACAATTATCTTCCGATTGGTTCGAGAGATGAAACGTACTTGGGTTCACACTGTCTTTCAACCGCTCACCGTTGCCGCCATGATGGCCTGCCTGGCGGTGAGCGTAGTGCAACTATTGCAGCTTTTGGTACCCACGTGGAGCGGCGCCTATCTGACGCTTATTGTGTTTCTGGCCGCCCTGGAGGCGATGGCGGCGAGCCGGCTGACGCGCCGGTATCGGCTGCGGGGCAGAGACTGGCTGAGCTTCCGGGCCGGCGAGTGGGTGCTGATTCTGACCGCACTGAAGTTGGGGAGCTACACCACTCGAGGCATCGATGTACTCCTGGCCGACATCACGCTGTGGCGGAAAGACTTGAACTACGTATTCAACCCAGAGTACATTGTCGCCATCCTCCTGACTCTGCTCACCTGGGCAATGGCCACTGATATCGAAAGAGATCTGACAGAGCTGGCCACACCGGACGTAGGCGTGCCGATCAACCGGGAGGACATCCAGTCACGGCTCATGGGGCGGTTTTTCTGGGGTGGAATGATCCTCATGATCGTTGCCGGCGCGACACGTATCGGTGTTACGGAGATTCTAAACCTGGCTCATCCCCCCGTACCCGGGATTATCCTTAACGCCCTGCTCTACTTCGTGCTGGGCCTGTTGCTGGTCAGCCAGGCTCGACTCGCGGCCTTGCACGCCCGCTGGAAGTCCCAGGACATCCCCACCGCGACTGACATAGGCAGCCGCTGGTCGCGCGCCAGCCTGGGTTTTATCCTACTGGTGGCCGTTGTCGCTCTGTTGCTCCCAACCAGCTACTCCTTTGGTTTGCTGGAAAGCATTGGGCTGATCCTGGGGCTCGTCTTCCGGACCATCTACTACCTGGGCGCCTTAGTCGTGTTTATCTTGTCTCTGCCGCTGCTGCTGCTGCTTTCTCTCTTGGGGATCGGAACTGCTCCGACACCGCCACTGTCCCTCCTGCCTGCCCCTGCTCCTGTGACTCCATCGCCAGAAGCCGCCGGCCCGTCCCCGTGGGCTGTGCTCCGTTCCCTGGTCTTCTGGGGTGTGGTCACAGGCATCGCTATCTATGCGCTGCGCAGCTACGTCGGCTACCGCGAAGATATCCTGAGAGGCGTGCGAATCCATCCCGGGCTGCTCCGGTTGTGGGCTTTCTTGACCGACCTGTGGCGACAACTGCGCGGCGCAGCCGCCGATGCCGTAGAGCCTATCCGCCGCCGGCTGGCGGGTACCGGCCCGGGACGGACCGCAGGTGAGCAGCGCCGGCTACCGTGGCGCTGGCGACGATTGTCATCCATGAGCCCACGGGAGCGCGTTCAATACTACTACCTGTCCGTTGTTCACCGAGGCGAGAGAGTTGACCGACCACGCCGGGTAAGTGAAACTCCCTATGAGTACAGTGCTTCTCTCCGCCGGCAGAAACCGGAAGTGGAACCCGACCTTACCGACTTGACGGATGCCTTCGTCGAAGCGCGCTACAGTCGCCACACGATCACACACGAGCAGGCCGGCCGCGTGCGGCGAAGCTGGAACCGTATCAAGCGCATCTTACGTGTGTGACTGGCTGTGTTTGTTGACAAAAGCGAGATGTTGTCTTACATTTGATTGTGAAACGTAAAACGCGAAACGTGAGGATTCCGAAGGGAACGCTGTAACTCATCACGTTTTACGTTTCACGTTTCACGCCGTTCAATGGTTTGTCAACCTGATCTTGTGGCATGATCACTTCATAATAATGACCATGGATCTTTTCGAGCACAGCCGGCAAAAGCAGATTCAGCGCGAGGCGCCGTTGGCCGCCCGGATGCGGCCGCACACGCTGGACGAGTTCGTGGGGCAAGAGCACATCGTGGGCGAGGGTCGGCTGCTGCGCCGGGCCATCCAGGCCGACCAACTGTCGTCACTGATTTTCTGGGGGCCGGCCGGCACGGGCAAGACCACGCTGGCCAGCATCATTGCTAACACCACCAAATCCCATTTTGCGGCTCTCAGCGCCGTGCTGGCCGGCGTTGCCGATTTGCGTGAGGTCATCGCCGAGGCCAAGGAACGCCGGAATCTGTATGGCCAGCGCACCATCCTGCTGATCGACGAAATCCACCGCTGGAACAAGGCTCAGCAAGATGCCATGCTGCCGCACGTCGAAGACGGCACCGTGATCCTCATCGGAGCCACAACGGAGAACCCCTACTTCTCCGTCATCGCCCCGCTGGTTTCTCGCTCCCGCATCTTCCAACTGGAACCTCTGGTAGAAGACGACCTGCGGGTGATTCTGCAGCGCGCGCTGGACGATCCAGAGCGCGGCTATGGGAAGCTCAAGGTGGATGTCGCTGAGGAGGCCGTGGCCCACATCGTCAACATAGCCGGCGGCGATGCCCGCAACGCTCTCAACGCCCTGGAACTGGCCGTCGTGACCACCCCGCCGGACGAAGACGGCGTGATCCGCATCGACCTGGACGTGGCCGAGGAGTCCATCCAGCGGCGAGCACTGCGCTATGACAAGGGCGGCGATGAGCATTATGATTCGATTTCGGCTTTCATCAAGAGCATTCGTGGCTCCGACCCCGACGCGGCGCTTTACTGGCTCGCCAAGATGATCTACGCCGGCGAGGACCCGCGCTTCATCGCTCGCCGGCTGGTCATCCATGCCTCGGAAGACATCGGCCTGGCGGATCCGATGGCCCTGGTCGTCGCCACGGCTGCCGCTCACGCCGTCGAGTACGTGGGTATGCCCGAGGCGCAGCTCAATCTGGCCGAAGCCACGCTGTATCTTGCCACGGCCCCCAAATCGAACTCCGTTCTTTCCATCACCCAAGCCCTTCACGACGTGGAGCGCGAGGGCCAGACCGAGGTTCCCAACCACCTGAAAGACGCTAGCCGCGATGCGGAAGGCCTGGGGCACGGACAAGGCTACCAATATCCGCACGACTTCCCCGGTCATCACGTGGCACAACAATACCTGCCGGCTGCCCTGCAGGGTCGGCGGTGGTACCAGCCTGGCGACCAGGGCTACGAGCGCGAGATTGCTGAGCGCCTCACCAAATGGCGAGCGGCGCTGGAGGAGAAGTAACCAGATCGTGAAGCCCCGCAGCGTAGTGTTGATATGAGGATCACGGACCACGCCTGATGGGTTCACAGGATCTGTCTCTAGCAACCTTCAACTGGCGCCGTGAGTTGCTGCTCGTCTCAATGGCCGCCATGGAGACCAGTTGGCTGGCCGGCTGGGCTGTGATCTTGCTAGGGACTGCCCGAACGGTGGGCTTGCTGACAGCCTGGCTCAGCACCTTTGCCCTGTACCTTATCGCGATCACCACAGCCCGAACGCTAATCCGGCGCCGGAGCACTCGCAGCGACTGGATCATCGGGGGGTTGGTACTGATCAGTACACTCATCTTCACCAAGCTCAACCTGTATCCGACGGTTGGTCTCATCAACCCAAAGTGGCTGGGCATGATGATGCGCAACGTGGCCAGTGGGCTGCAAGCATGGCCACGTGAGCTCACAGCCCTCTTCGTTGGATTCTTCGTCTGGTTTCGCGGCCTGCGCCTTCCGCGCCGGCACATGGGCATCCGAACGATGACTCAGCATGTTCAGATCGGTCTGGCAGTGATTGTGGGACTGGTCATCGTGTCAACCGGATTTCCCATCAAGGTTAGCGGACTTGTTATCGCCTACTTCGCAGCAGGTTTGCTGGTGCTCGCCCTGACACGCATCGAGGAGACCGCCCAAACCGAAGGTGGTGCCGTCTCGCCGTTCGGACGCAAGTGGCTGGCAACGCTGGCTGTGGCTCTGCTGATTGTGGGCGTGACCGCACTGATAGCCAGCAACATTTTCACCGTTGAAATTGTGCGCACTCTGCTGGGCCCCCTGGTCGGCCTGGCGGTGAGCATCCTATCAGCCTACGCCTTCCTGTTGGCTGTTTTCGTGCAGTACATCCTCTTCCCTATTGTCATCCGGTTGTTTGGAGATCGGATATCTCTGGAGGATCTGGACCTACAACGGCCGGAGCCCTTCCAGCGAGAAGAGGTTGAGGGAGCCACGCGGCTCCTGATCAGTCCTGCCTTTCTGAATGCGCTGCGGGTCACTGGTCTCTTCCTGCTGACGGCGATTGCGCTGTGGCTCGTTATTCGCTCGTTTCGGCGCTGGCGTGTTGTGCGCGAAACGGCCGGCGGCACCCGCGAGACGGTCAGGCCAGCCGGTACTCTGGCCGACGATGTGTTGGACTACCTGCGTGACCGGTGGCGGCGCCTGCGTGAGCTGGCGGACCTACGCCGGCTGCTCCAACTGCGTGGTGCCGGCTCAATTCGTGCGATCTATACCAACCTGCTGATGCTCATGGCCGCTGCGGATCACCCGCGGCAGGCCGGCCAGACTCCATATGAATTCGAACCAACGGTCGAGCAGGTATTGCCGGAACGCGAGGCCGAGATCAGTGCCATCACAGAGGCCTATGTGCGAGCGCGCTACGGCGAGCAGAACATCAGCGACGCAGAGCTACGGAACCTGCGCGAAGCGTGGCGTCGTGTGCAGACCGACGGAGAGAAACTCATTGAGGGTAGGTCATGAGGAAGTCTCCTCCAAAGGTGTGGC
>JBHIAO010000056.1:0-19641 GCA_046758565.1 Anaerolineae bacterium | reverse complement strand
CGGCCAGGCGGTGACGGTCAATATCACCAACAAAGATAACTTCCCCCATACCTTCGAGATCGAGGGCGTGGAAGGTGTCGGCATCGGCCTCCCACCTGGAGGTGAGGGCACTGTGGAATTCGCCATCGACCAGCCCGGCACGTACACCATTTTCTGCGGTGTCGGCAATCACCGTGCCCAGGGAATGGTGGGTCAGTTGATTGTTCAGCAATAAGAAGCGAGAGGGGATATGGCTGAAGCCTCAGTTGAACGAGTATCCGCAAAGCGAAGTGCGGCTGTTGACGGCGTCGTGAGGTGGTTGGCGGAGCACTGGCTGGCCATCGTCATCGGTCTGCTAATCCTGTACGCCGGCCTGCCGTGGCTGGCCCCGGTCTTCATGAAGCTGGGCTGGCCTGGGCCGGCCCAGGCCATCTACCTGGCCTACAGCTTCATGTGCCATCAGCTCCCCCAGCGTTCGTACTTCCTGTTCGGGCCTAAGCTGACCTACGGTCTGCCCGAGATCAGCGCGGTGTGGCAGTGGCGAACGTATACCGACCTGCGCCAATTCCTCGGCACGGCTGAGATGGGCTACAAGGTAGCCTATGGCCACCGGCTCATGGCCATCTGGACGTCAGTACTGGCCGGCAGCTTGTTGTTTGGACTGGCTCGCCGCCGGCTGCAACCACTGCCCTTCAAGTGGTATCTGCTGCTCAGCCTACCGATGGTCATCGATGGGTTCTCCCACCTGTTGACCGAAGCAGTTCCGTTCCTGATCGATTGGCGGGAGACGAACGCCTGGTTTCGGCCCCTAGCCGACCTGCTGGGCCTAGAATTCAGCCCTACCTTTTACATCGATACTACCATCGGTAGCCTGAACTGGGCACTGCGTACTCTAACCGGTGCACTGTTCGGCCTGGCATCGGTTTGGTTCGCCTATCCGTACATTGAGCGCGGCATGTGGATCATCCAGCGCAGTCTAGCACGCAGCCAACAGGCCGCGCAGGACACGATGACGGTGAAGAAACAGGACGTAGTGATCGCCACCGAGAGGCTTGGCCCCTAACTGCTCCACCCAGTGACAAACTCAAGCTAGTACCAAGCTGCTGAGAAGGTGACGCTGATTTCTGCCACGCTCGACCGGCGATGACCCTTCGACGGGTTCGGCACAGGCGTCGCCGGTCTACATAACGGCTGGTGCACACCCTGCAATGCTTCAGCGCCGGATATGGCGGCTGCCTATGAGGCCAACAAGGACAAGGGCCTCGTGATACTCAGCGTGGACGTGGAGGAGCCGGCTGACGCGGCCAGGAATTTCATCACCAAGTATGGATTGACTTACCCCTTCGTGCTGGACCCGAAGGGTGAAGTTGTTCGCCAGTACGGCGTTCGCGGTGTGCCCACCAGTTTCTTCCTGGATACGAATGGGGTCATCCGATCGATACAGCCCGGTGAGGTTACGCGCGCGTGGATTGAGAGCAAGCTGGCAGCCGTCAGTAGCTGATTGACGAATCCGCCGGCCATAAGCGGATTCGACCAGGCCATGGCACTGGCGGTTACTAGCTGCGCCAGCTTCGCAGCCGGCTATCCGCAGGACAACAGGCCATTTGGCGGGGAACGAACCGGTCCAACGTTGAGAAGGATGATGACAGGTTGATTTTGGTGGTCGAGGAGGTGTATAATCTACATGCGTACGCTCTGAGCGTGATTTGGATGACCTTCTGGGCTGCTTGAAGACATTGGAGTAAGCCATGTTCGCACGGTGGGGGCGAACGTCAACCGTCGCACCGTCGAACACGTGCAGGCGGCGGGGCTGGAACTGGTCGGTGTCGAGAACCTGCGGGGCGAGCTCGTCAAGCTGATTCACGCACGACCCTAGTTGTGCGTCGGCCACATACCATATCGGAGGCATTGGCAAGAAAAATGACCAACACAAGTCCAATCCGCGTCGTCTTGGCCGACGATCACGCGGTCGTGCGCAAGGGTATCCGCGAATTTCTGGACGAGGCGCCAGACATCAGCGTAGTGGCCGAGGCGTCGAACGGACGTGAGGCGTTGGCAGCCGTCGAACAACACCAGCCGGATGTGGCGGTCCTGGATATCCAGATGCCGGAGATGAGCGGGATCGAGGCCACGCGGCGCATTAAGGCACGCTTCCCGGACATCCGCGTCCTGATTCTCACCGCCTACGACGATGATCCCTACGTGTTCGCCCTGATCCAGGCCGGCGCCGGCGGTTACGTGCTCAAGACGGCCAGTGCTGAGGAGTTGGTGGATGCGGTGCGAGCGGTTCACCGGGGCGACTCGGCGTTGGATCCGGCGGTAGCCCGAAAGGTGGTACAGCGGCTGGCCAGGGGTCACCCCACACCGGCCAGCGAAAGGATCGTCGAGGGGTTGACAGGCCGAGAGTTGGAGGTGCTGCGACTGGCGGCGCGAGGGCTGACGAATCAGGCCATCGGGGCTGAGCTGAAGATCAGTGACCGAACGGTGCAGGGTCACCTTGCGAACGTTTATGAAAAACTTGGAGTGAACACCCGCACCGAGGCGGTGCTGCGGGCGGTGAGGCTGGGCTGGCTCACATTGGATGAGGTGGTCGGCTAGGTGGCAGATGGCTGATGGCAGATGGCGGATAGCAGATAGCAGATGGCGGATGGCTGGTGGTGAGCTGCCATCAGCTATCAGCCATCAGCTATCTGCCAGGAGGCGGCGCTGGCTGCGTGGCATCCCCATCCAGCTCCTGTTGTGGACCACCGTGCCGGCTATGCTGGTCCTGGTGGCGCTGGCGGTGGTAGGGGTCGTGGGGCACCAGCAGGCCATGCGGGAGCTCGTACTGGCGCGGGATGCCCGCCTGGCCCAGACGGCCGCTGAGCGCCTGACCGACCGCCTGGAGATGCAGGTCGGTCAGCTCGCAGTGCTGGCCGACGAGATCGAGTCTCCAATTTCTCCGCCGGTGCAGGACACTGTGCCGGCGCTGCTGGCCGCGCACACTGCGCTGAGCAAGACCTTCGATCAGGGTGTGGCTCTTGTTTCCCCCGACGGACGCACTCTGGCAACCCTCCCCCAGAATCTGAACCGGGCTCAATTGCAGCCGGCAATCCGGTCGCTGCTGTCAGATACGGCTCAATTCTCCACCCGGGTCTCGTCGGTCACTTCGACTGGGCTCAGTACAAGCCTCGATGATCCGGCCTCCGGCGAGCGCCTGCTGCTGATGGCGGCGCCGGTCGGCGAGAACTGGTTGGTTGGAGGTGTCTCACTCCGCCACCTGGGCGTGGATCAATTGGTGGCTGCGCTCTCCCTCGGAGTTGAGGGTCGCGCGTACGTCATCGACGGTGCCGGCCGGGTGCTGGTGGCGTCGGAGGCCGGTGCGACGGTCGAGTCGCTGCGGGGGCAGCCTGGCGTAGACGCGGTGCTGCGGGGCGAGGCCGGCGCAATTATCGCTCCCGTTGAAGGGGCGGCCATGGTGGTCGGCTATGCACCGATTCCGCTGGTAGGGTGGGCGTTGATCACGCAGGAGCCGTGGGCGGCCATAGTGGGCCCCATGATGCGTTTCTCGCTGGTGGTGCCGCTCATCCTCGTTGTGGCGGCCGTCGCAGCATTGATAACGATCATTTTTGGCCTGCGGTCCATCGTGCGGCCGCTGCAGCAGTTGGACCGGCAGGCGGCTCTGTTGGCTTGGGGTGACTTCGAGGCCGTCCAGACGCCCGTGGGTGGCACCCAGGAGATCGAGGATCTTCGGCGCACCCTGCATGACCTGGCTCGGCAAATCCGGGCCTACCAGCAGGGCATGCGCGATTACATCGGTGCCATCACGCGGGGTCAGGAGGAAGAGCGCAAACGGCTGGCACGGGAACTCCACGACGACACGGTGCAGGACCTGATCGCCCTGGGACACCGGGTGCAGATGGCACAGCGGGCTCTGGAACATGATCCTGGCACGGCGGCTGAACGTCTGGATGAATTGAAGGATCTGATCAACGAAACCCTGGCAGAGGTACGACGCTTTACGCGAGCGCTGCGACCCATCTATCTGGAAGATCTGGGACTGCTGCCGGCCTTGGAGATGTTGGTACGCGACGTGGAGTCGAAGACGGGTATCGCCACCGAATTCCAGGTCTTGGGACCATCGCGCCGGCTGCCGGAAGAGCTGGAGTTGGCCGTGTTCCGCATCGCGCAGGAGACCCTCACGAACATCGTGCAACACGCCCAGGCCTCGCGGGCAGCCGCGCATCTCCGGTTCACCGACGGTGAGGTGACGTTGACCGTAACAGACGATGGTGTCGGGTTTGCGGTACCCGAGCGGCCCGAGGGGCTGGCACGTGCTGGACACTTCGGGCTGGTAGGGATGCAGGAGCGAGCAGCCCTGGTGGGGGGCCGGCTGGTGTTGGAATCAGAGGCCGGCCGGGGAACCAAGGTTACCGCTCGACTGCCGGTCCCTGAATTGCCACTCGACTCGATCGTATCAGGTCAACACTGAGATTTTGGACAGACCCGCCGTATCTTATAGAATGACCTGCAGAGCGCGATCCAACACCAGACGCAGTGCGAAGCGACCACACCGACGCGATCGTAGCCACCATCGTTACATCAAGTTCTTCAAGCCCTACGGGGTCCTCAGCCGGTTCACCGACGAAGCTGGCCGGCCCACCATCGGCGACTACGTTGACGTCCCGGGCGTGTATGCCGCTGGCCGGCTGGACAAGAACAGCGAAGGCCTGATGCTTCTCACGGATGACGGTTGGCTGAACCACCATTTGACCCATCCGCGCTACGAGCACCCCAAGATGTATCTCGTCCAGGTTGAAGGGACACCCGGGCTGGAGGCTCTGTCACGCCTGCGGCATGGGGTGGAAGTGAAAGGGCAGTTGACGCGAGAGGCTGAAGTCGAGTTGTTGCAGGAAACGCCTGATCTTCCACCACCCCCGGATCCTATCCGCCACCGTCAAAACATGCCGACGGTGTGGCTGCGGATCGTGCTGCGGGAGGGGCGAAAGCGGCAAATCCGCCGCATGACGGCCGCTGTCGGCCACCCGACCTTGCGCCTGGTGCGCGTGGCCATCGGACCTATCACCGCCGACGATCTGGAGCCAGGCACATGGCGTGACCTGACCCCCGAAGAGCTCCGCCAGTTGCGTCACATGATCACCACTCAATGAAGCCGGAACTGGCCGGTGGAGTGGTAGCTACTTCTTGCCCCGCAGCACGCCCAATTCTGGTTTCATGGACTTAATGTTCAACGTAATATTAAATACGTATATTCCGACTCGGCCACCTCCCGTTGACAGCATCCATCTTGGTAGGCTATAATACTCATACTTAATCATGACCTACCGTGTCAAACTCGAGGTCTTTGAAGGCCCACTCGATCTCTTGCTACAGTTGATCCGGCGCGCGGAGTTGGAGATCACGGCAATCTCGTTGGCGACCGTGACCGATCAGTACCTGGCGTACATGGAACAACTGCAGGAAATCGATCCAGGGGCGCTGGCGAGCTTCCTCGAAGTCGCGGCGCAGCTCGTGCTCATCAAGTCCCGCCACCTGCTCCCGCGGCCGGCCGACGACCAGATCGATGAGGAAGAAGATCCCGCAGAGGTCTTGGCCAGCCGGCTGCGGGAGTATGCGCAGTTCAAAGAAGCAGCCCAAGTCCTGCGAGGACGCGAAGCCCAGGGGCTGCGAGCCTACGTAAGGGTCGCCCCGCCCCCCGATCTGCCCCGCCGTGTTGATCTGGGGGACGTTTCCATCGGCGAGTTGCTAGCGGCGGTGCGCGAGGCGTTGGATGCCCAGCCGACAACGCCCGTCTCCGAGGTCGTGGAGCCGATCACGGTCACGATGGAAGAGCGGATCGGGGTGATGCGCCGGGCGCTGCTCGGAAGTCGGCGCGTATCGTTTCAAGCCCTGTTGCGCGACTGCCGCTCCCGCATCGAGATCATCGTCACTTTCCTGGGGCTGCTAGAGTTGATGAAGGCCGGCGAGGTTGTCGTGCGGCAGGATACGCTGTTCGGGGAGATCACCATCGAGCTGGTACGGGCTGTCACTGGATAGCTTGAGGTTCCCAGGCGACGCTCGGTAATCAGCCGGTCCGTGGCCACGTCCGGCGACCGATAGGCTGAGTAGTTGCCGCCGGCCCGCCTCAACGTGGTATGCCGGCGCTTCAGGCGGAGAGGGAGGGATTCGAACCCTCGAGGGCTTTCGCCCTACGCGCTCTCCAGGCGCGCGCACTAGACCGGACTATGCGACCTCTCCGAACTATGGCGGAGGGGGAGGGATTTGAACCCTCGAGGGCGCTAACCCTACGCGTTTTCGAGACGCGCGCACTCGGCCAGACTATGCGACCCCTCCTGGCTGTTGATAAATTCTAGCACAGGTAGTAATTCTCCGCAAATGATCGTTTTCCACACTGCGCTAAAGTGGATCACCCTACAGCGACGAAAACAACTGGCTAAGAACACGGATACATGGTAGAATTCACGTCATGGTGGCCCACGGTGGCACCATTGGCACAGCGATCCGGCTCTTGTTGGGCAGCGACACGTTCACCATCAACGTGGGCAACACGACATTGCACAGTCTCACCTGGAACGGTGGTCAGTAGCACGTCTAATACATCGATCGCTGGGAACACCTGCGTGACCTTCGAAGGATTCTCAGGAAATGAGCAGCCGATATCTCTCAACCAACGAACGGCGCTCCCGCCTTGAAGTCGTCATCTCTGACCACGTGATCAAGGGCTACGAAGTGGTCGACCGAGAGATGACGTGGGTCGAGATGTACAAGCCCAAGCGTTTTAGTCCCCGGGGTTGCCTTTTCGGACTTGGCATCTTCTATCTCATCTATTATGCGCTGTATCAAGCGGAACACGCAGTATACCTGGAGATGACACCCCAGGGCGACTTGGTGAAGCGAGACATTTCCACAATTCAAGCTGCGGCCAAGTGGGCCCAGAGGACCAGTCGGAAATGAGTGTGGCGAGTATTCGTGGGAAGCGCTGGAACCTCCCGCAGGTTAGGCGGCTGAACCTTGCGCTGGATACGTTTTCCACCACGAGGCGCGTGTCCTCGGGTGCTCAGTGAAAACCTGCGGGAGGTTTTCCACGGGTCGTAGCCAGCCTGTTCGAAATAGCGCTGGGGGAGGTCTGGAAGTTGTGGGAGAGACGGTAACCCGAGACGTGGTTGAGGAGGCGCGCGAGCACGCTATTGATGTGCTCCGGCGCTGTGCCTCGGAAGCGGGGTTCAAAGCGTCGGCGCTGAAGAACGGTTATCCCCACATCTGGGCGCGGGACAGCATGATTACAGCCTTGGGTGCCTGCGTATCTGGTGAGCCCGATCTTATCCAAGCCTTCCGTGACTCACTGGACACGCTGCGGAGTCACCAGTCACACCGCGGGCTGATGCCGCTAAATGTCCACGCCGAAACAGGTGAGGTGTCTACGGAGAATGCCGGTGCTGTCGATGCCAACCTGTGGTACATCTTGGGGCACTTTGCCTACTATCAACTGACCGGCGACCGCGACTATCTCATGGAGAGTTGGTCGTCCATCCAAGAAGCGCTGGTCTGGCTGTGTTATCAGGACATGAACGAGTGCGGGCTGTTGGAAGTGCCGGAGGCCGGTGACTGGATGGACCTGCTTGCTGTCCGCTACAACGTGCTCTACGACAACGTGCTCTACTACGCAGCACTCCGCGCTGTCTGCATGCTGGCGGAGATTGTCGGTGACGACGACATAGTGGCAGATCGCACGCCTGAGGATGTGCATGCCCGCCTCAACCTGCTGATGTGGATCGAGCGCTGCTTGGTGCCGGAGCACTGGGCGGAGCAACTAGAGCGCCTCAAGGAGATGCGGCTGGAGTGGTACATGCTCTACTACAACGTAGGGGTCATTTCCAGCCGGCCATTCTACTTGCCCTATGTCGCCTTCCGCGAATACGGGGACTACTGTGATGTCCTAGGAAACCTGCTGGCCATCCTGTGCGGAGTAGCAGACCAGGAGCGAAGTGAGCGGATCTTGCGCTATCTCTATCAGGTTGGTGCCGGCCGTCCTTTCCCCAGCGTTGCTATCTACCCGCCCATCTTCCCGGGTCAGCCAGAGTGGCGAGAGTACTACCGGAGCCGCAATCTGAACCTGCCTCACCAGTATCACAATGGCGGTATTTGGCCGTTCATCGGTGGGTTTCATGTGGCGGCGCTAGTGCGGATGGGGTGGATGGAGGAGGCCCACAACTTGCTGCGGGACCTGGCAGAAGCCAACCGGCTGGGCGTGGAAGAGCCGTGGGAGTTCAACGAGTGGTTACATGGCCAAACCGGCAACCCCATGGGGTACCCCTACCAGGCCTGGTCCGCCGGCATGTACCTGTACGCGTATCACGCCGTGGAGAGTGGGGAGCTGTTCCTGTTCGATGCGTTGACTGGTGATATAGAAGCGAAGACTGATTACTGAGATGAGGAGGAGAACGCAGTGGAGCACGAAGCAGCCCTGTTAGTACGAAAACACGCTTCTGGAGAATCTGAGCATTGGGCACTGGACAAGCCAGTGACAACGATCGGCCGTTGGCGGGAAAACGACATCGTCCTGGACAGCCGCGAAGTGTCTCGTCGACACGCCCAAATTCAGCGAGAAGCCGGCCGCTACCTGCTTGAGGATCGTGGCAGCAAGAACGGGACATTCCTGAACGATCGCCGGCTCGTCGGCGTCGAACCCTTGCATGATGGTGACCAGATCCACATACCCCCGAACTTCGATTTCACTTTCGTGGACACCGGGGCAACCGCACCCATTCGGATCGCAGATCGGGCGGAACCGCTTCGCCTGGACACGGCCCAGCGACGAGTCTGGATTCAGGGACAGGAGCTTGATCCACCGTTGTCGCCGGCGCAGTTTACCCTTCTAGCCATCTTGGCCGAGCAACCTGGTCGGGCTTATTCCCGGGACGAGATTATTGCTGCAGTATGGCCGGATGTGGCCAGTGAGGGGGTTTCAGACGCGGCCATCGACGCTCTGGTACGCCGGCTGCGGGGCCGGCTGGCAGAGATCGACGAACGCCACCAGTACATCGTCGTAGTGCGTGGCTACGGGTTCAAGCTGGACCTGTCCATCGTCACCAATCGCACACCCTGCCGGCGAACCTGCCGGAAATACGCCCCCTGACGCACAGCGCGCAACACGGCCTCCACGTCATCAACCACCGATCCGGAGAGGATGCGGACGCCGTGGTCGAATAGGACGGGCGAGAGGGGAGTGCTGGGACCCAGAACCAGTACCAGGGCTTCCGGCCGGCATAGAGCCATCAGCCTCTCGAACGTGTGGTTGATCAGCGTCGTGCCTGTGATGGCGACCACATCCGCCCGGGGGATCACTTCGGACGCGGCATCGGCCGGCAAATCCTCGCCCCGGGGCTGCTGCTCCAACACCCACAACGTTCCCACGCGCTCTCGCAGCCGGGGGATGAAGGGAAAGTGGCCGACCAGTGCTACTCGTCTACCCGCGCCGCGTTCCGCAATCACCTCCTCGGCATTAAGGTCTGCCCACAGCTCCGCGTGCGCCGGCAACAGCGCGTTGATGGCCGCCATCCCGATCGCAGCCTCCATGGGGCTCTCGGAACGGGCCAGCTCGGCCAGCTCCCGCGCGTTCCGCTCCATCAAGAAACCGGCATCTCGAATGGCTGGTCCGCCACCCCAGTGGTGATCGTCGTTACGCAACGTCGCAGCCAGTCCGCAACGTAGGCGCCCCTCGGTTTCGACCACCACCGCCGTCCAGAACGCACCAACCTGCACTTCACGCACCGGTCCATCCGGTAACGTGGCGAGTAAACTGTCAATGAGACTCATGGCTGTTCTCCTGGGAATAGCGTCGTTCTGAACAGGGCCGGTTGACTGCGTTACGTCCCGTCCAATCTGATACACCGGAGAATACTTCTTCTTCACTTCGATCTGTCTTGGCTTTGCCTCGGCAACCTTCAGGAAGGTCACCGTCAAAACGCCGGCCTCAAACTCCGCCTCGGCTTTTCCAGTGTCGGCGCTGGCCGGCTCTCTATTACTGGTCATGGCCACTGAGCTGTGCGCGGGGTGCGCGAACCAGCAACACGGGTATCCCGGCACCGCGAAGAACCCGGTCAGCCACACTGCCATACACCCAGCGCCCGAGCCCACTGCGGCCATGGGTGCTCATCACAATGAAGTCCACGTCAGCTTCGTGGGCATAGTCGATGATGGTATCTGCAATGGGACCCGGCTCCACCGCAGCTCTGTGAACATCCAGTCCTTTTGCGTTCAAACGGCGTGTGACATTGGCGAGATAGGCATCCGCCTCTTCATAGGCTTCACTGAGCAGTGAGGGAACCAGCATTGAGGCATCCGGACCTAGGGAGACATAGGCCGGCAGTGTCGGCACACGCAGCAAGATCACCTCAGCGTCGAAAGCCTTGGACCACGTTTCGGCATACGGCAACGCAAGCTCTGCCAGGTCGGACCCGTCCAGAGGAACCAGGAGCCGCCGGTAGCCGGACGCCTCCTCACGCTGAGCGTCTTCGGACGCTCGGATCAGAAAGACGGGAACATCAGCCCCCCGGAGCACCTTATCGGCCACACTCCCGTACACCCAGCGGCCGATACCACTCCGCCCATGTGTAGACATGGCGATCAGATCGACGTCCTCTGTCTTAGCAAAGGCGATGATGCTCTCAGCCGCCGGCCCCAAGCGGGTGTAGAAGTCAACGCTGAGCCCCTCCCCGGCAACCACGTTGGCAACACCTTCCAGATAGGACTCGACGTTCTCCTCGACGGGGAAGAGCTCAGGCGTTGTCACCAATTCCATAGACGATGCCGGTAGTGGCTCCACGACACGGAGCAGCAAGATTCGTGCCTCGAACCTGCGTGCCTGCAGTGCGGCATGTGGCACCGTCTGAGCTGCTAGATCAGACCCATCCAATGGGACCAGGATTCGATCGATCATCCGCTACCCCCTCTATCTGCAGAATTCGTAGCTCACTATCTTGAGTATACTCACGCAAGGTCCGAATACCGTCCAACGTCGGTCAGAAATGTGTCCAAAGCAAATATGACCGCCGGCATCGCCGCATCGCCAGGCTCACCCTGCCAACCTGGCTGTACGTCGCCATTACAGGCTGGATCGTCTACTGGATGCTATACCACATGGCGTAGAACGACTACTCAGCCGGGCTGACTTTCTCCTCGATCTCGTCGAGGCGCGCCTGGACGTCCGCCAGGGCTTTCTCAGAAGCCTCTAGCACCCCGCGATTCAACGCGATGCCGGCTCGCACAGCTTCGCGGCCGGCGGATCGCAAGTGACCCTGGGTTTCTTCTGGCAGCAACCGAATCGGCGACGTTGCAACGGCCAACCCGAGCCGGCACAGACTACGAGCCAACTCCTGGCTGGCAGCTCGCACATCCTCTTTCCGATCTCTGGCCTTGTCTGTCGCTCCTCTAGCCTTTACCATTTTCCTTCACCTCACCTGCTCGCTCACTCACGGCGATGATGATCACGTTTCATGAATAATCATAGTCTATGCGCGAGTCACGGTCAAGAACCTGGCACCTTGTACATCCCGTCGGAATAGCACCACCGGACCGGCTGATAGGCAGCCATCGAATCTCAGGTCGCCGCGAATTCACGGCATTTTCACGTAATTTTGATGGAGCTTTGACGCGCCCCTGACACTCGTAGGGTATAATATCAACCGTAGTAGAATGAAAGACACTGACTAACCTCCTGGTCAGGCTTGGGTATGGGCAACCCGGGTCCGGCCTTATACCAAAATCAGGTGTCCCAAAGAAGGAGCCAGCAGATCACATTCTGCCGGCTCCTTCGTTCTTGCACGCGTTCGGGTGATCAGGGTCGTCACTCGCGAGTCTTGCTAGCCCTGAAGTTCACGGCATTTGCGCCAAAGCCGAAGTCCTGGGCTGTCAGCGTGACGGTGTCGCGGCTGTTCGGACATGCTATCAAAGTGCTATCAGCCCTTGCTGGCCACTCGATAGACAGTGTGGCCGTTGCACCGTCGGGCAGGTTGACGCCGTTGAAGTGAGCGTATCCAGAGTTGTAATCTGTAGTCTCCTTGACCACCTGAGCGCCGTTGTCGTACTGCAGTGTTACGCGGGCGCCAGCAATCCCACGGTCCACGCCGGCATTGAAACCACCGTCGCACCGGAAGTCGTAGAAGGCCCGTACCACCAGTGACCCGCCACACAGGCCACCGTCGCATGTCGGGGTCGCAACCCCCTCAGGCGTCGGCGTAGAGGTTGGGGTCGGAGTTGCTGTGGACGTGGCCGTCGGTGTCATGGTAGGCGTAGGAGTGGCGGTGGCTGGGAGCACCGTGATGCCGCCATCCTGCAATGTTGCCGATAGCGGCTGACCAGCCTGATCAGCCAATACCACGTCGGTCAGTTCCACGGAAGTGGTTCCGGGAGACACAGCTCGCCACGTGATGGCCGCCACATCCCCACTGCCGTCGATGGGCTGCTCCGGATTCAGCAGAGAGACTGCAAAGTCGACAGTCCCCGCGTCGTTGTTCACCCGGTTTACAGCGAGGAAGTGGTTGCGTGAGACGAACAGGGACCCGGGTGCCACCTGTACACCAGGTCGCTCCGCATCTGCATCGACAACCTGAACGATAGCCGGATCAAACCGGACATGTACCTCTGTTGCATAAAGACCAGCAACGTTGACCACCTCAACAGCAGAAGTCACTACGCCACCCAGGCTAACGGTGGACGACGCCGGGCTGATTACCACCGCCGTCGCTGGAACTGATGGCGTCGCGGAGGGTGTCGGCGTCAGCAGCGCCGGTCCGGTGGGATTGACATCGGTCTGGAAACGCGGTAGGACTTGATAGCCACTATCGAAGGGAGCCTCCTCGTCGAACTGGCTGCTCAGACCGACGATCGTCACCCCCTGATCCACGGCCACGCTCGACAGATCGATGCCAGTGGCGGCACCAATCACGACGTCGACCGGCCCGGTGCCGTCGTCTACGACCAGGCGATCACTCCTCTTCTCGACAACAGTGCCCTCCAGCCTGACTAGCCAACCCTCAGATGCTTCACCGATCTGACCCGTCGGCCACTGGAGAGGCGGCGGGAGCGGTGCCATCCCCACGACCTGAACGTCGGCACCTGGGTCGGCCGGCACCACCTGGAGCCGCCCATTGGCTTCAGCCAGGATGCCGGTCGCCTCAGCGACGTCACCCAGACTCACCCCATCGGTGAACCCATCCTGATGAAACACGTATATGCCGCCGGTGCCGTCCTGCATGGCAAAGCCCGCATCCAGCAAACCGCTGGGAACCGTGACCACACCTTGCAAGGAAACTTGCTCGCCGAGCGGCCTTGCGCGCGCCTGGCCGATGGTAACGGCCTCGGTGCCGATGTCGTTGTCGTCCCGAGGCTGTATCTTGAACTGATTGAATGTGAAATCAACCGACCCCTGAACGTAGGCCAGCTCATCGGCCTCCACGGGGGTGTAGGTGTAGTCGCCGAGATCGTCAACTCGGACACTCGCCCCCGACGCTGCGTCGGCAATGAGCCACTCGCCGAAATCGTCTGGGAAGTCGGGGTTGGCGTTGGTCACCGTCACCTGGCCGGTACGGATCAGCACGCCCTCGTATGACTCAGCGGCGGGCCGGCCGGTGGCGACGTCAATCGTTCTTATCTCGGCCGCCGCCGGCAGCACATTATCCACACTGTGCACAACAATGCTGCCGGCATCCACGGCGAAGAGTTCTGTCCGGCCGAAGAATTCGCGGACGGTGCCGGTAAGTTCAACGTGAGCTCCACGTGCAGGCACATCCTCTTCGGTCTCTGCAAGTACCCAGACACCACTCCACGGCCCACCGCGCGCGTCCTCGACCACGTACCTCACGCCGCCATCGGCTGGGAAGAAGACACCAGTGACGACGCCGGCGGTCTTCACGCGCTCCCCGTCAAGCGGCGATGCGTCATCCTCCGCCTGATCCGGCACCGTTTGGATCGCGTAGATGGTGGTATAGTCCGCCTGCTCGAGGATATCGGCTGAACCGGCCGGCTCGATCTTGAACGCGTCAGAGGAGAAGTACACAACGCCGCGCACCATCACCAGTTCATCACCCTCGACCGGGGCGTAGTCATAATCGCCCAGGAGATGGCCCACCCGAATTGAGGCGTCGGTCGCATCGGAAACGAGCCATTCGCCGACATCATCCGGTGCATCTGGATTGCGACTGGCCACGGTGACCGCGTGCACGGCAGCCCATACGCTTTCCCACGGCTCGCCATTCTCGTGCAGCATCCTCGCGGTGACACCCCGGGCAGCCGGCAATGGGTTGTCATTGCTGACAACGGTGAACTCTTGAAGGTTGGTCACAACCGTCAGTCCCTGGATTTCTTCAACCTGTCCGGTAATGTGGATCAGGTCCCCGACGGCCGGCCGGTTCCCGCTGGCATCTGCCACATACACACCGCTCCAGGGACCATCCTCAGGCTCCTGGATGAAATACCCATCCAGGCCGCCATCCTGAGGATCGAGCGCTGTCACGATTCCATCGACTGTCACCACCTTACCGACAAGCGGTGAGTCGCCGGTTGGGCTATTCGTCTGTTGGATATCCGGAATTGAGACCTCGACGGGCTGAGCCTCGGCCGGCATGAGACTCAAGCCGATGAACGCCAGGCTCAGGATTAGGACGACGCTGAGAGTTCGTCCGCTGACAAGCGACTTTTGCATCACCATGAACCCCCTCCTTCAGATCAGTAGTTAGTTTTCAGTTACAGGACTTACGCAGTGCCCGCGAAACTAACCGCAGAGAACGCCAGGATCGCAGAGAAAAAAGTAAAAAGCTCTGCGTTCTCAGCGTGCTCAGCGGTAAATCTGCTCCTCGCAGCCTCAACCGCGTAACTCCTGTCAGTAATCAGTGATCAGCATGACCGATTACTGATTACATCTTACCTAGAGCAGATGTCTGGATAGTAGCATTCTCAAGGCTAGAGACGATAACTCTCTGGCAAAGATTGGAACAGCGTGGCAGGGTGGTGGCAGGAAAGAAGAAAACTCTGTGATATTCGACGCTGAGCCGTCACACCATGACAGGGGGAAGTCTGGGTAGAATCATGTATATTGTACCCTGAATCCCACGATTTTGCAAGCGGAAACGCGGATGGTATACTTACCCGATCATGAACCGGCAGTTGCGAGCGGATTCGGCGCTGTTGATGGTTTCGCTCATCTGGGGTGCAACCTTCGTGATGGTCAAGCAAGCCGTCACACACGTCGGTCCGCTGACGTTTATCGCGTTGCGATTTACCCTGGCCGGCCTGGCAATGATCCTGCTATTTCACCGCCGGCTGCGAACCGTGAGTCGTCGTGAACTGGCGGCCGGCGGGCTGATCGGCGTGTTCCTTTTCGCCGGGTACGCTTTTCAAACCGCCGGCCTGCAACTCACCACTGTCTCCAAGGCCGGCTTCATCACGGGTCTGTACGTCGTCATCGTCCCGCTTGCTGCCTGGGCATGGCTGCGCCGGCCGCCCGGCTGGAGCGCCCTGGCCGGCGTTCTCCTGGCCATGGCCGGCCTGGCTCTACTCACCCTTCAGATCGACGAGCGCGTGACCATTGGGCAGGGGGACTTGCTGGTTCTCGTCGGCGCTGTCTCGTTTGCACTGCACATCGCAGCCATCGGTGCTTTCGCCCCACACATGGACGCCCTGGCGCTGGCGACGATTCAAATCGCCGCGACGGCAATCATTGCCGGTCCGGCGGCCCTCCTCGTCGAAACGCCCACGTGGCCGATATATGGCCAGGTGTGGTTCGCGGTCGCGTTTACCGGCGTGCTGGCCACATGCGTCGCCTTTGGTATCCAGACAGTGGCCCAGGTGTTCACATCGCCAACTCACACGGCGCTGATCTTCGCAACGGAGCCCGTGTTCGCCGCGTTATTCGGGGTCTTGCTGGCTGGCGAGTGGCTCAGCGACCGCGCCTGGCTGGGCTGTGGCCTGATCCTGACCGGCATGCTGATAGCCAAACTACGCCCCAGGGAGACCGCCACCGCAAGGACAACGCCCACCACGCCTACTTTGGACCCTCAGGCGTGATCCGTGATGCGTGATCCGTGAGGCCTAAGGCGCTTCTGAACATCATTGACTCCACTGAAAAAACACTCCCGTGCGTGGTGAGCTTCCAGATATCGGGTCAGGGGACCCGAGCTCACCACAAAATATGGACAGCCCGGGTCCCCTGACCCGGTTTTTTCAGTGGAGTCATCATTTAACGTGTAACCCATCAACGTGCTAACGGCCGAAGTTCCCCAGCCGGCTCAGTTCCCGTTGGTACTCCTCGGGCGTGTCGATATCGCGGAGCACGGAATCCGTCTCCACTGCGACGTAGTGAATCTCATCGGCATGGGTGTCGATCACGTCGCGGAGGGTTCTGTCTGAGTCTAAGGCTAGAATCTCTTGCCAGAAGCCCCGGTCTATCAAGATCGGATGGCCCCGCCGCATGTGGAAGCTGGGGATGATCAGGCCCCTCTGTATCTCCTGGTAAGCTTCAACAACCCTTCGCACCACGCCGGCTTCAAGCTGCGGCTGATCACCCAGCACGATTAGGGCGGCGTGCACCTCCGGGCCGAGAACCGACAAGCCACATTGGATTGAGGAGAGCATCTCCCCATGGTGATAATTCGGATTGAATACTGGACGGACTGGCCAGGCGGCCAGCCTGTCCTCGATGGCTTGTCGTTCGTGACCAGTGACCACCACGACCTCGCCCAGCGGACACTTCAGGAGCACGGACACGATCTGCTCGATAACAGTGTGCTTCCCATAAGGGAGCAACTGCTTGGGCTCTCCCATGCGGGTGGCGAGGCCGGCGGCCACCACAATCGCTGAGACAGGCACCCACTTTGCCGGACACATGGTTGAAGCATAGCACGTTCCGGCTTTCATTCCAAATCGTTGTTGACACCAGGTCTGAAGTATGCTAGACTTATTTTATCCTCTTTCCCAAGCAAACGATCCGCCCTGCAGGAGGTGAGTTCAAGGGCGGACCGCTGGACGGGATCTGAATAGCCTGACCCGATTTCTTTCACCCGGGTGCCCAAATGTGGCAAGAGAAGCCACGTCGGAATTGAGATTCTTGAGGCCCGTTTGGAGCCTGTCCGCCCCTGAAGGGAGGTGAGAGATGGCAAAGACGGAGAGGCAGCTTCCCGGCCTACTAAACAAGTTACGCTGGCTGATTCCCGTGCTCATCGCTGCGCTCGGTGTTGGCTATACGCTGCTAGAGCATCTGCTCATCACCTCCCACTCCATCACCTCGGCACACGTCCTTCGTGAAATCGTCATCATAGGCACCATTGGCCCCATACTGGCCTGGTTGCTACTGACCTGGGCCACCAGGATTGCGCGGTCCAGGCAACAAGCCGAAGAAGCACTGGAGCGTCGGAATCAAGAGCTGGTTGCCCTCAATGCCGTCGGGGAAACTGTCGGCCGTTCCCTGGATCTGAGTGAGGTTCTGCAGACTGCGCTGCACAGGTTGGTTGAGGTTCTCGACCTAGAAGCTGCAGAGATTCGGACACTGGAGGGAAGAAAACTGGTTCTCAAGAGCCACTACGGCGTATCCCCACAGTTCGTTGCCGATGACGAGATAGTACCCCTCGGCCAATGCGTGTGTGGGCAATGTGCCGCGCAGAGCGCCTCGTTTATCGTGGATGATCTGGCTGCGCCGGGCGCGCCTCTCGCGTACCCTTGCATCAGGGAGAGGTTCCGCTCAGTGCTCGCTGTGCCCATGAAGACCAGGGAGCAGGTACTTGGTGTTATCCACCTGGCCAGCCGGCACCCCCACGCCTTTAGCCCGCATGACGAACAATTGCTCGGCGCCATCGGACATCAGATCGCTGTGGCGCTTGAGAATGCCCGACTGTACGCCGAAACCGAGCAGCGGGCGCTCCAACTGGAGTCCGCCAGCCAGGTTGGCCGGCAGATGACGGACATTCTAGACATCGATCAGCTTCTCACACAAGTCGTTGACCTGATCCGTGTGAGCTTTGGCTACTACCATGTACACATCTTCCTGGTGGATGAGGCACGAAATGAGGTTGAGTTGCGTGAGGCCAGTGGACCAGCGGCTACCGCAATCATGGAATGCGGGCTCCGTCTTGGGATCGGTCGGGAAGGGATTGTCGGCCAGGTGGCGGCCACCGGCCGGCCGCTGATGTGCAACGACGTGGGCCAAGAGCCCTGCTACTACGCTCACGAGCTGGTGCCTGAGACCCGGTCTGAGTTGGCCGTGCCGGTGCAAGTGGGAGATCGGATCGTGGGCGTCCTGGATGTGCAAAGTGACCGTTGCGACGCTTTCGACAACACCGACGTCAAAACCCTGCAAATCCTGGGCGACCAGATGGCCATCGCCTTGGAGAATGCGCGGCTCTTTCAGGAGACCCACCAGCGATTCCAGGCCATGACAGCCCTTCACGAGACCTCCCTTGATATCATATCGCGGCTGGACGGGCGGCAGGTGTTGGAAGCGATCCTTCAGCGAGCTGCCGGCCTATTGGATGCCCAGGGAGGCTCGCTGGCGATTTATGAAGCCGGGAGTAACCAGTTACGCGTGATTGCCACATATAATATGCCTTCGAAGTATCACGGGGCCACGTTGTCCCTGGGCGAAGGCGTGGCCGGCAAAGTGGTGGAGACCGGCGATCCGTTGATTATCAACGATTACATACATTGGGAGGAGCACAGTGAGACTTTCGCAGACTCCCCATATGATGCAGTGATCGGTGTCCCCCTACATTGGCAGGGGCAGATCACCGGCTGCCTGGTGGTGCTGGACCGGGGTGAGAGACGGCCCTTCGTCGAGGAAGACATCTGGCTATTGAGTGCCTTCGCCGACCTGACCTCCATCGCCATCACGAATGCCGAGCTGTATGCTGAGGTCAAGGGGCTGAGTGAGGAGCTAGAGCAGCGAGTAGCCGAGAGAACAGCGCAATTGGCTGCAGCTCAAGCGGAGTTAGCCGAAAAGGCGGAACAATTGCAGGAGCTGCTGATCGCCACGGTTTACGTCCAAGAAGAGGAACGGACCCGGATCGCCCGAGACCTGCACGATGGATCGAACCAGTTGATCACCGGGACACTGTACGAGATCCAGGCCGCCCAGCAGAGTATCCTGGGCCAACGCGGGGAGGTCGCCCTGGAGAAACTGGAGACCGCCAAGGGACTCCTCCGAAAGATCGAAGCCGAAAACCGCCGGATTATCTCTGATTTGCGCCTGCCGATCCTCGAAGCCCGGGGATTGGTACCCGCCTTGAAGTGGTACGCGGAGACCTGCCGGAAACACTACAGGATCGCCTGCTCGACTCACGTCTCCGGCCAGGCAGTCCGGTTGTCACCTGAGGTCGAGACTGCCGTCTATCGCATTGTGCAGGAATCGCTGAACAACGTGGCGGCGCACGCACAGGCGCAGAGCGCTCAAGTTCGGGTTGAGTTCAGGCCCACGCGACTACGCGTCGTCGTAGAGGATGACGGCGTAGGGTTCGATTCCGAAGGCGTGTTGACGGCTGCGGCCGGGCGCATGGGCTTGATCGGAATGAGAGAGCGTGCCCAGAGCATTGGCGGTCAGATCGAGGTACGGTCTGTGCCCGGACATGGGACCCGGATAGTGCTGGACGTGCCGCTACCGACCAAGCCGGCACGGGAACA